>CAZNOC010000181.1:0-8412 GCA_964574545.1 uncultured Bifidobacteriaceae bacterium
CAGATGGCCACGCTCGAGACGCGCATCCCCTTCCTGCACTTCTTCGACGGCTTCCGCACGTCGCACGAGATCAACCGGATTGCGACCCTCTCGGACGAGGATCTGCGGGCACTGGTGGACGCGCGGCTGCTCCTCGCCCACCGCGAGCGGGCGCTCAACCCCGACCGGCCGTTCATCCGAGGCACGGCACAGAACCCTGACGTGTACTTCCAGGGACGCGAGGCCTCGGAGCCCTTCTACCGGCGCGTGCCGGAGGTCGTCGCCGACGCAATGCGGCGATTCCACTCGCTGACCGGCCGGCAGTACGGCCTGTGCGACTACACCGGCGCCCCCGATGCGGACCGGGTGATCGTCCTGATGGGATCCGGTGCCGGGGCGGCGGCCGAGGCCGTGGACCACCTCGCGGCCCGGGGTGAGAAGGTGGGCCTCCTCCAGGTCCGGCTGTACCGCCCGTTTCCCGCGGAGCACTTCCTTGCCGCGCTCCCGCCCACGGCGAGCGCGATCGCCGTCCTCGACCGCACCAAGGAGCCCGGGGCTCCGGCCGACCCGCTCCACCTCGACGTCGTGGCGACGCTGGCCGGCGCTGCCGCCACGGGCGGCCGCACCCTGCACCCGCGCGTTGTCGGAGGACGCTACGGGCTCTCGTCGAAGGAGTTCACGCCGGCCATGGCCGCGGCGGTGTTCGCCGAGCTCTCGAAGACGGCCCCGCGCCGGCAGTTCACGGTGGGTATCGTGGATGACGTCTCGCATTCCAGCCTGGAGTACGAGGCGTCGTTCTCGACGGAACAAGACGACGTGTTCCGCGCCGTGTTCTATGGCCTCGGCGCCGACGGCACGGTCGGCGCCAACAAGAACACCATCAAGATCCTCGGCGACGACCCGGACGTGCACGTGCAGGCGTACTTCGTCTACGACTCGAAGAAGTCGGGGTCGCAGACCGTCTCGCACCTCCGGTTCGGCCCGCGGCCGATCCGGTCCACGTATCTCATCCAGAGCGCGCAGTTCGTCGGCTGCCACCAGTTCCAGTTCATCGATCGGATCGACGTGCTGGCGGTCGCCGCTCCCGGCGGGACGCTCCTGCTGAACAGCCCGTTCGGCCCAGAAGAGGTGTGGGACCGGCTGCCGCGCGCGGTGCAGGACACACTCATCGAGAAACGCCTCGCCCTGTGGGTGATCGACGCCGACCGCGTCGCACGGGAGGCTGGCCTCGGCAACCGCACGAACAGCGTCCTGCAGACCTGTTTCTTCGCCGTGTCGGGCGTGCTGCCGCGCGACCGTGCCCTGGCGTCGATCAAGACCGCGATTCGCAAGACCTACCTCCGCAAGGGCGAGGAGGTGGTGCGGCAGAACGTCGAGGCGGTGGACCGCACCCTGGAGGCCCTCCACCAGGTCACGGTACCGGCCACCGCGACCGGCACCCGCCGCCTGTTGCCCATGGTGCCCGCCGGCGCACCGCCGTTCGTGCAGACGGTGGTCGCCCCGATGCTGGCGGGCCGTGGCGACACGCTGCCGGTGAGCGCGATGCCGGTGGACGGCACGTTCCCGAGTGCGACGTCTCGTTGGGAAAAGCGCGGCATCTCGGCGATCGTGGCGAGGTGGGAGGCGGACCTCTGCATCCAGTGCGGCCACTGCGCATTCGTCTGCCCGCACGGGGTCATTCGCGCGAAGGCGTACCCCGCTGGCGCGCTCGGCGATGCGCCCGAAGGGTTCCGGTCGGCGCCCATCGAGGCACGCGGGTTCCCCGACACACGCTTCACGCTGCACGTCTACGAGGAAGACTGCACGGGGTGCGCTCTCTGCGTGGAGGTCTGCCCGGCGAAGGATCCCTCGGTGAGCGGCAGGAGGGCGATCAACCTCGGGGACAAGGGCGACGACCCGGGCCCGGAGCGGGTCCGCGGCGCGTTCTTCGAGTCGCTGCCCCTCACCGAGCGAGGACACGTGGACTTCTCGACCGTCCGCGGCACGCAGCTGCTCGAGCCGCTCTTCGAGTTCTCCGGCGCCTGCGCGGGCTGCGGCGAAACACCGTACTTGAAGCTCATCTCCCAGCTCTTCGGCGACCGCATGGTCGTGGCCAACGCCACGGGCTGCTCGTCGATCTACGGCGGCAACCTGCCCACCACCCCCTGGGCGGTGAACGCGGAAGGACGCGGGCCCGCCTGGTCGAACTCGCTCTTCGAAGACAACGCCGAGTTCGGCCTCGGCATGCGGCTCGCCGCGGATCACCAGCTGGCCGCCGCGCGCCGCCTCGTCCGCGCGCTCTCGGCTGTCATTGGCGGCGACCTCACGGACGCCCTGCTCACGGCGTCTCAGCGGACGGAGTTCGAGATCCGCGAGCAGCGCGCGCGCGTCCGACTGCTCCTGGAGCGAATCGCCGGCGTGGACAGCGCGGAGTCGCGAGCGCTACGTTCGGTGGCGGGCCAGCTCGTGAGGCGCAGCGTATGGATCGTCGGCGGCGACGGCTGGGCGTACGACATCGGATCGGCCGGGCTCGACCACGTGCTGGCGAGCGGGCGCGACGTCAACGTGCTCGTGCTCGACACCGAGGTCTATTCGAACACGGGCGGCCAGGCGTCGAAGGCCACGCCGCTCGCCGCCGTGGCCAAGTTCGCCAGCGCCGGCAAGGCCATCGAGAAGAAGGACCTGGCGCTCCAGGCCATGGCCTACGGCAACGTGTACGTGGCGCGCGTGGCGATGGGCGCCAACGCGCAGCAGACGCTCGACGCGCTGCGCGAGGCCGAGGCGTACGAGGGGCCGTCAATCGTGCTGGCCTACTCGCACTGCATCGCGCACGGCATCGACATGCAGCACGGGCTCGACCAGCAGGCGGCCGCCGTGCACAGCGGGCACTGGCCGCTCGTGCGCTACAATCCGGCGCTCCGCGCCGGCGGCCAGAACCCGTTCACGCTCGACTCGCTGCGTCCCACGCTGCCCCTGAAGGCCTACATGGAACAGGAACTGCGCTACCGCATGCTGATGCTGAGCGACCCGCCGCGCGCGGAGTTGCTGCTGGCCGCCGCGCAGGCGGCCATTGCCCGGCGGTGGCAGCTCTACGAGGACATGGCGTCGCTCGGAGGACCCCGTGGTTGAACTCGGCACGACGTATCTCGGCCTCTCTCTCCCGCACCCCATCGTCGCCTCGGCATCGCCCCTGGCCGGCACGCTCGACGGCGTGCGGCGCCTCGAGGACGCCGGCGCGGCGGCCATCGTCCTGCCGTCGCTCTTCGAGGAGCAGATCCGATGGGACAACGAGGCGATCGAGGCGCTCGGCGCGCTCGGCGCCGACAGCGTCGGCGAGGTGCAGTCCTACTTCCCCGTTCGCGAAGACTTCGTCGTCGGACCCGAGGCATACCTCGACCTGGTGCGGGAGGCGCGGGAGGCGGTCGGCATCCCGATCATCGCCAGCGTCAACGCCGTGACCCACACCGGCTGGACGGGCTACGCCGAGGCGATGGCGGAGGCGGGGGCCGACGCCATCGAGCTGAACGTGTTCTACATCCCCGCGGACCTGACGGCAACGGGGCGCGAGGTCGAGCAGCGCTACGTGGACATCGTGGGGGCCGTGTCGGATGCCGTGTCCGTGCCCGTGGCCGTCAAGCTCAGCCCTTTCTTCAGCGCCACGGGCGAGATGGCGCAGCGGTTCGTCGCCGCCGGCGCTGAGGGTCTCGTGCTCTTCAACCGCTTCTACCAGCCCGATGTGGATCTCGACCGGCTCGAGGTCGCGCCGACCCTCGAGCTGAGCACGCCGTCCGAGATCCGGCTGCCGCTGCTCTGGATCGCGGTGCTGCATGGTCGCGTGTCGGCGTCGCTCGCGGCCACCACCGGCGTGCACACCCCCACCGAGGTGGTGAAGTACATCCTGGCAGGCGCCGACGCCGTCATGACGACGTCGGCCCTGCTCAAGCATGGACCCGCTCACCTGAGGACGCTGATTGACGGCCTCGCGGCGTGGCTCGACCGCAGGGGCTACGCCTCCGTCGAACAGGTGAAGGGGTCGATGAGCCAGCAGCACGTCGCCGACCCTGCCGCGTTCGAACGCGCCAACTACCTGAAGGTGTTGCAGAGTTGGAAGACGTCCGGTACGTGAAACCCGATCTCGTGGACGACGCCCGGCGGGTGGCCCGCGCGGTCGCGGATCGCGGCGGCCGCGCGCTCGTCGTCGGCGGGTTCGTCCGGGACCAGCTCCTCGGCCTCGAATCGAAGGACCTCGACCTCGAGGTCTTCGGCGTCCCGGAAGACGCCCTGCGCGCGCTGCTCGGGACGCTCGGACGCGTCGAACCCGTCGGCCAGGCCTTTCCGGTCTACAAGCTCGGGGCCATTGACGTCGCGCTGCCCCGCCGCGAGTCGAAGGTCGGGCAGGGGCACAAGGGCTTCGAGGTGCGTGGCGACCCGGACATGCCCTTCGACGAGGCGGCGCGTCGGCGCGACTTCACCATCAACGCGATCGGCTGGGACCCCGTGTCCGATGACTACCTCGATCCGTTCCATGGCCGGGCCGATCTCGACGCGCGCGTTCTCCGTGTCGTCGATCCCCGGACGTTTGCGGACGACTCGTTGCGCGTCCTGCGCGCGCTGCAGTTCGCCGCGCGATTCGACCTGGTCATGGAGCCGCAGACGATGGAGATCTGCCGGGCGATCCGGCTCGACGACCTGCCGGCGGAGCGCATCTGGGGCGAGATGGAGAAGCTGCTGCTCCAGGCGCCGCAGCCGTCGATCGGGTTCGCGCTCGCCCGCGAGCTGGGCGTCGTCGAGAGGATCCTGCCCGAGATGGTGCCGCTCTACACCTGCCCGCAGGACGCCGAGTGGCACCCCGAAGGCGACGTGTGGACGCACACGTTGATGGTGATCGACGAGGCGCGCCGCCGCAACGCCGATCTCGATCGGCCGCGGCTTGCGGCCATCATGCTGGGCGCCATCTGCCACGATCTCGGCAAGCCCGAGACGACCCTCCACGTGGATGGCCGCGTGAAGTCCCCCGGACATGAGGCCGCCGGCGTGCCCCACGCCACCCGACTGCTGGACCGCCTCAACGTCCACTCGCTCGACGGCTTCGACGTGCGCGCGCAGGTCCTGGGGCTGGTCGCCGAGCACTTGCGTCCGAGCGCCTTTCACAAGGCGCAGGACACCCTCACCGACGGCGCGTTCCGCCGTCTGGCGCAGAAGGTGGACCTCGAACTGCTGGCGCGCTTCGCGCGCGCCGATTGCCACGGCCGCGCCGGCACGTTCGACTGCAGCGCCATGGACTGGTTCATCGATCGGGCGCGCGCGCTCGGCGTCGAACACGCGCCACCCGCGCCGATCCTCCTGGGACGGCATCTGCTGACGCTGGGCGTGCCGCCCGGCCCCGGAATGGGGG
Source organism: uncultured Bifidobacteriaceae bacterium (assembly GCA_964574545.1). GTDB lineage: Bacteria > Acidobacteriota > Vicinamibacteria > Vicinamibacterales > UBA2999 > JAUXWO01. The sequence goes on from CAZNOC010000181.1 coordinate 5,354, forward strand.
TCATCCTGCGCGCGGTGTACGAACGGCAACTGGACGGCCACGTGACCAGCCTCGACGAAGCGCTGGCCGACGCCCGGCGCCGGCTGAGCGCCGCACCGGAACCACAAAGCGACAGTACGATCCGGCATTGACACGGCCAACCCGCTGACCCGAAAATGCGCAGGTCGCTCCTCCCTCGAGCTTGCGCGCGCCTCGTCTCAGCGGCGTCCCGTCGAAGGATCCGGCCCACGTTCCAGGAAAGGGGGTCCCATGCACCGCAGGTACCTGCTGGTCACGGTGGTGAGCGCCTGCGTCTCCCTGATGCTGCTCGCGCCTCGCGCCGTCTGGGCAGACGCGCAAGTGCACGAGTGGCTGGGTGAGTACACGATGAACCACGACGGGTTCGTCGGCACGCTCTACATCCTCGACACGAAACAGGACTGCGCGTCGCCTGCCTGGTGCCGCCTCTCGCTCTCCTACGTCAACGCCGAGGGCGTCCGTGCCCGCGCGCGCGTCGAAACGATGGACCAGCGGTTCCAGCACATGGTCTTCGTCGTCGAGTTCCCCGGCAACCGGCAGCGGTTCGACGCCTACATCATGAGCTGGGACAAGACCACGATCGCGGGCACCACGGACTGGGGAGGCAGGCGCTTCGGGTTCTACGCGATCAGGAAGCCAGCCCCGGCAGTGGCCGACGATCGCGGACGGCTCGCCGAGCGTCTGCGCGAACGTCGCGCCGGCGCGCTGTCGCAGGCAGCGGGGGCCACCCTGCAACCCGCGACACCGGCAGGCAACCCGGCGGCCACACTGCTGCCGGACGGCAGGGTGGAGACCACGCTGCCCGACGGCAGCAAGCGGATCCAGCGGCCGGGTGATTGCGGCTACACGATCATCAGGCCCGACGGCCAGACGAGCCAGGTCATGTGCTCGACGCAGGTGCAGTACGGCAACCCGCCTGGTGTGCCGGACGGCGTGACCGGCAAGTGGCTGGGCGCCCACAACGACTCTCTGCTCAACATCATCCGCGGGCTGGTCGGATCCGAGGCGTCCGTCAACAACTACCTGAGCAACGTCGAGAACGAGAACCCCACCGTCTACGACCGGATCCGCCTCAGGACCGAGCTCATCCGCCTGCTGTCGTCCCCCTGACCGAAACGGGTTCCCGATGACGAGATCGTCCTGCGCCCTTGCGGCGTGCCTCTTCCTTGCGGCGGCGTTCGTGAACGCGGCTGCCCCAACGGCCGTACTCGCACAGCCCCCCGAGTCTCCGGTGGGAAGTCCAGCCGCACCAGCGGTGGTGAGCCGCACGGTCCTGCCAGACGGCACGATCGAGATCCGGTACGACGATGGAACCAGCCGTCGCATGGCCGCGGGCGACGTGCTGGCCGCCGCGTCGCAGAGCGGCTCCGCGGTTGGAGAACAGGCGGCTGGGCCTGGGGCCGGCGACGCCACGCTGATGCCGGCCGCGCCACCGGACTGGCTGGCGGACCCCGACACCGGCCGCGCGTTTCGTGACGCGCTGCACGGGTACTACGCCTACCGCTTGTCGGGATACGAGCATCGTCAGCGCGTCTTCGCGTGGCAGCTCTACTCGTCGAAAGTCATCTTCGCCACGGTGCTGGTCCTCGTCTTCTCGGGGATCGCCTTCGCGGCCCTGCAGTTCTATGCCGGCTTCCGGCGGCCGGTGGCGTCCGCGGCCGGCGTGGTCGAAACCGTCACCGAACTCGACGTGTCGACGACGGGCGTGAAGGTCAGCTCACCGGTGCTCGGCGTGATCATCCTCGTGCTGTCGCTCGCGTTCTTCTACCTCTATCTCGTGTACGTCTATCCCATCGCCGAGATCTTCTGACGCGGCAGCGAACCGCGGCGACAGGCGTGCGGGCCTGAGGCAAGACTCGACCCGGGCGACCGTCAGAAGGGCCAGACACGCGAGATCACGGCGATGGCCGTGACACCCGACAGGATGTTGAGCGGCACGCCGATCCGCAGGTAGTCGGTGAAGAGGTAGCCCCCCGGGCCGTAGACCATCAGGTTGGTCTGGTAGCCGATCGGCGTCGCGAAGCTGGCCGACGCCCCCATCATGATGGCCACCGCGAACGGCATGACGTCCAGCCCGGCGGTCGTCGCCGCGGCTGACGCCAGTGGATACATGAGCACAGCGGCGGCGTTGTTCGTCATGACGTTGGTCAGCACGGAGGTGACCACGTACACCATCGACAGCAACAACACTGGGTGCCCATCCGCGAGCGCCAGCAGCCCGCCCGCCATCGTCGTCGCGGCGCCCGACACTTCGAGCGCCTCGCCCAGCCCGAACGCTGCGGCAATGACGAGCAGCACCTCGAGGTCGATGCTCTTGAGCGCGATGCGCGCCTCGAGGCAGCGGAGCAGAATCAGGGCGCCGGCCGCCAGCATGGACGCATTCAGCATGGACATCCAGCCGAGCGCGGCCGTGACAACCATGGCGCCCACCACGGCCCACGCCAGCCAGGCCCGCTCGTACCGCGGCACCGGCGCGCCCCCCAGCCGGCGCACGAGCAGGAAGTCGCGCGAGTTGCCGTGCGTCTGGACGAAGCCGGGCTCGCTCTCGACGAGCAGCATGTCGCCGCCCTTGAGCACGATGTCGCCGACCTTCCCGCGCACCCGCGCCCCATCGCGGCCAACGGCGATGACGACGGCATTGTAGCGAGACCGGAAGCGGGAGTCGCGCACCGTCTGGCCCGCCAGCGAGGAGTTGAGCGCGATGACCACCTCGACCAGCCGGCGATCGGCGCGCGGCATGTCCAGTTTGAAGAGCTGGTTGGTCGCCGGCGCGAGGCCGCGGATGCGCTGGAGGTCGGCCACCGAGTCGGTGGCGCCCGCGAACACGAGCCGGTCGTCCTCGATCAGCACCTCGTTGGGGCCCACGGCCGGCAGCACCCTGTCGGCACGCTGAATCTCGATGAGGTAGAGGCCGGGCAACTGTCGGAGGCCGGCTTGTTCGACCGTCCTGCCGGCGAGCGGACTGCCCGGCGTCACCAGCATCTCGACCGTGTACTCCCGCGGGTCGCTCAGCTCACCGACCGGAGGCACGCGGGCCGGCA
>CAZNOC010000182.1:0-8362 GCA_964574545.1 uncultured Bifidobacteriaceae bacterium
GACGCCTGAACATCGACGAACTGCCGATCCTGCACGTACCCTTCGTGACGCGCACGCCATCTCACCGTGATGGGACCCTGCCGGATCGCCATCTCGAGTTCGTCGCCGTCCACGATGGTGCCTCGCCTGGCCGCGACGGCGACCTTGTCCCAGGGCGGCACGAGACGCTCGAAGGCTCCGGGTCTCGCGTGCCAGCGAAAGACGTCTTCCACCGGGTGATCGAACGTGGCCGAGAAGACGAGACGCGGCATCAGTCGGCGGCGTATCGCGCGAGGTATTCGCGCACGCGAAGCTTGCGTGCCGTGTTGGCCGAACTCATGTAGCGGATGGCCCCGAAGACGGGCCGTGCCGGTGCCCAGGGCCGATCGTACCGGCCGAGGACCCAGAAGATGCCGCTGTAGGAGTTGGGATCGCGTCCATCGAGGGCGTAGCGGTTGTTGAGCTCGATCATCACCTGGAGCGCATCCTGCGGCGACGCGGTCCACTCGAGGATCTTCTTGCCCCACAGCATGCGGAGGTAGTTGTGGATCCGCCCCTCGCGTCGCAGTTGCCGCTGCGCCGCATTCCACAGCTCGTCGTCGGTGCCGGCCTCGTCGAAGGCGTTGAACGTGTAGATCGGCGTACGCGGGTCGGAGGCGTGCTGCTCGAGGGTGCGCCGGGCCCAGTCTGGCAGGGAATCGTACCGGTCGTAGTCGTCCCGGCGTGCGGCCATGTTGTATCCGAGCTCACGCCACGTGACGAGCTCGTCGAGGAACGATTCGGCCGCCGGGCTGACGCCCCACCAGCCTTCACGGGCGCCACTGGCCCGCCCAGCGGTGTTCCCGAGCCAGCCCTCGCGCGTCATGAGCGTGTGAAACACCTCGTGCGCGGACAGGTGCCCCCAGTGCAGGTACGGAGACAGCCGGCTGGTGGAGTCGCGGTCAGGGTGGTTGCGCTGCTCGCTGTACGCTCCGAGATCCGAGGCCAGGAACGACCGCAGCCGTTCGCGGGCGGCGATCTCTCCGCCACGGATTCCAGATGGGGCAACGCCCTGGTCCACGGGCAGCCGCGCGATCGAGCCGCCGTTGGCGTCGAGCCACGTGAAGGCGTCGGGCCAACGTGCGTGGATGTCCGAGGGAAGCCGAACGAGCGAAGGCAGGGCGCCCGCCTCAGGGGGGTGCGCGGCCGGGGAGTCTCCGAGATACGAAGGCAGTCGCTGCTGCAGGGCGCGCCGGAACGCGTACGCCGTGGGGAAGACCGTATCCACGGCGCGGAGGGGGAGCAGCCCGTTACCGTCGACGGCATCCACGGCCACATCAAGCCGCGCCGCGGCGGCCCGCACCATTCCGGGCAGGAAGAAGACCGGCGCGTCGTCGGTCACGACCAGGGCGGCAGATCGTGCGAGCGTCTCGAGCAGACCTGCCGCGGCGCCGGGCGCCGGCTCGAGGTAGGGATGGTAGGTGATGCCGGACGCATCGAAGGCCGCGCGGTTGTCCCGCATGCCATCGATCACGAACTGGTGAAACCGGGCCGAGGCCCAGCGGTGGCCGACACGCAGGGCTTCGAGGACGACCAGCGGGAGGCCAAGCGCTCGCGCCTGGGCGACGGCGTGGTCGAGTGCGAAGTTCCACCTCGGCCGGCGCGCGGCAATCATCCAATACAGCACAAACGCGCGATCGGGGCGGACCGGCGCTGCGTTCAGGCGGCTGAGACGAAGGGGCGGAACCATATCGGGGTGGGCCGTGCGGTATGATCGAGGGTACGACGACCCCACGGCCTATGACGCGGGTCCAGCCAGACAGGGTTCCGGCCGGCCGTGGGATGGGATATCAGAAGGAGCCGAGATGATCGTTCAGCAGTACCCCGAGCCGTTCATTGCCCCCATGCGCGCGGAGTTGACCCGCGTGGGTTTCGCCGAGTTGCGGACTCCGGAGGCCGTCGATGCCGCCGTCGCACAGGCAGGCACGACGATGATCGTGGTCAATTCGGTGTGCGGGTGCGCCGCCGGGCGCGCGAGACCGGGGGTGGCGCTGGCGCTCCAGCACGAGAAGCGCCCCGAACACCTGGCGACGGTCTTTGCCGGCGGAGACATCGAGGCAACGGCGCAGGCCCGAAGCCACTTCGCACCGTACCCGCCTTCTTCACCGTCGATCGCGCTGCTCAAGGACGGCGAGGTCGTCTTCATGCTCGAGCGCCGGCAGATCGAGAATCAGAGCGCCGAAGGCATCGCCGCGGCGTTGACGGCGGCGTTCGACGAACACTGCGGGTAGGGCTGGTTCGCCAGACCCACACCGAAGACCCCCGGGTCTCCAGATCACCACATCACCACATCACCACATCACAAGATCACCAGATTCCCCTAGCCTCCCTTCGTGTGCATCTCCAGATGCGGATTGCGGCGGAGCGCCGTCGCCGGAATCAGCGTTGAGCGGTCGCGCAATGCGAGCCGATCTTCGGCACCGCGGTCGCGGCGCTGCGACCAGATGTCCGTCAGGCGGGCGGCGATCGCCTCGTCGCCTTCGCCCGAACGAAGGGGGGCGCGAAGGTCGTAGCCGTCGCCGGCATAGAGGCACAGGTAGAACATCCCGTCGGCCGTCAGGCGTGCCCGGTCGCAGTCGCGGCAGAAGGGTTCGGTCGTGGACGCGATGATGCCGAACACCGTGCCGTCCGGCAGCCGGTAGCGGTCGGCGGGGGCCGAGCTCTCTTCCTCGATGGCTGACGCCGGCCCGTAGTGCGCCTCGATCGTGTCGAGCATGTCCCGGCGCGACACGACCTGCTCGCGCGTCCAGTGCGTGGCCCCCCCGACATCCATGTACTCGATGAACCGCACCTCTGCGCCGCGGGACCTGCCGAACTCGATCAGGGCGACCATTTCATCGTCGTTGACGCCACGGATGACGACGGTGTCGATCTTGAATCCGGGGAACAGCGGTGCCGCCGCGTCGATGCCCGCGAGCACGCGCCCGAGCTCGTCGGAGCGGGTGAGCCGGACGAACCGGTCCGGCTGCAGGGTGTCAAGGCTGATGGTGATGCGGTGGAGGCCGGCGCGATGCAGATCCTGAGCGGCGGCCGCCAGAAGGACGCCGTTCGACGTCATCGCGAGATCTCGCAACCTCGGCTTGCGCGCCAGGCGCTTCACCAGGGAGGGCAGATCCTTCCGGAGGAGCGGCTCCCCGCCAGTCAGGCGCACCTTGTCCACGCCCAGATCGAGGAACACGTCCACCAGACGTTCCACTTCCTCGAAGTGCAGGATGTCCTCGCGCGGCAGCCACACGTAGTCCTGTTCCGGCATGCAGTACTGGCATCGCAGGTTGCAGCGATCGGTGACCGACAATCGAAGGTTGCGCAGCGGCCGTGCATGCTGGTCGATGAGAGACATTACCTGCAAGTATAGGTCCTTGTGGCCGAGCCTGAGGGAGGGAGCCGGCCGGGACCGGCGCTCCCGCGGTAAACCGACGTCCACCTCTGGCGTAGTTCAGACATGCACCGTTTCGTCGCCTTTGTGGCCATCCTTGGCTGCGCGTGGGCTGGCGCGGCCTGGGCCCAGCCGCCCGCGGCCTCGCCGCGCGCGCGGGTTGTCGTCACGGTGGTGGATCCCACGGGCGGGAGTATCCCCGGCGCCGAGGTTCTGGCGCTCGCCGACGGCATCATCGTCGATGAGGGGGTGGTGGGGGGACGGGGAAGCGTGGAGTTGCAGCCGCCCGCCACGGGTGTCCTGCGGCTGATCGTGACCGCGCCTGGCTTCGAGACCGTCGAGCAGGAACTGGGGGCGCCCTGGCCGGTGCAGGTCACCATCACCCTGCCGCTCGCGCACATCGAGGACGAAGTCACCGTGACGGGTGTGCTCGAGGAGGCCGGGAGCGCCGCGCTGGCGCTGACCGACGCCGAGATCGACGCGCTGGCCGACGATGAGGAGACGCTCCGGCGGCAACTTGAAGAACTGGCAGGGCCCGGCGCCGACATCCGGGTGGACGGGTTCGGGGGACGCCTCCCGCCGCGCGATCAGATCTTGAGGGTGACGGTCAGGCGCGATGCCTACTCGGCGGAGTTCGCCCAACCCGGGCGAGGGCGGGTGGACATCATCACGCGGCCCAACGCCGCCCGATGGCGGGCCAACGGGTCGGCGCAGATGCGACCGACCGCCTTTTCCGCGCATGACCCGGTGGCACGGGACAGCACGGCCGGCATCGACCGTCGCATTCGTGCGTCGCTCGGCGGGCCGCTGCAGCGTGACCGGACGGCGTTCTTCGTCGAGGGCAACGCCCGCCAGTCGGAAGACTCGCGGTCGATCCAGGCGTTGACGCCGAGTGGACCGTTCCTCGCAGCCATCAAGCAGCCACAGGACGCATACGAGATGTCGGCGCGCGTCGAATCGCTCATCGGCCGCTCGACGCTCGTGCGGATCCGTTGGGCAGGCGAACGCAGCACGCGCGAGAACCAGGGGCTGTCCGAACTCGACCTGCCCGAGCGGGGGTACCTGCGCCGGGGAACGGAGCAGTCGGTACGGGCCAGCGTGGATGGAGGCGTCCGGCTTCCGTACTTCCTGCGGCTCCAGTGGACGGGCGAGTCCAACGAGTCGATTCCCGACACCCTGGCGCCGGCGGTCATCGTCAACAACGGCTTCCGAGGCGGCGGGGCGACGCAGTCCGGGGAGGACCGGCGGAACCAGGCGACCGTGGATACCGCGTTCACGCTGCTCACCCAGCCGTTCAACCTCCGGATGGGCGGAGAGGTGAGCTGGGTGCGGGAGGCGCAGGGGACCGTCCGCAACACGCTGGGCACGTTCACGTTTCTCGACAACGATGCCTATGTCGCCGGCGTCCCGGCCACCTACACGCGGCGGGTCGGCGCCGAGCCGCTCACGATCGACACGCTGCAGACGGCGACGTTCATCCAGGCCGACAGGGCGTGGGCGTCCGGGTGGTCGATGGGACTCGGGGCGCGCTATCAGTGGCAGACGCACTTGGGTGATGCGGGCGCCCTTTCGCCCCGGCTTGGCGTGTCACGAGCGTTCGCGAGTGGACGTACGACTCTGCGCGGCGGTCTTGGCTGGTACTACGATTGGCTGCCCACCAACGTGTGGGAAGAGGCCCTCAGGCTGGGTCGCACGTCCACCGAAGAAGAGATCGTCATCCGCGATCCGGGTTTCCCCGACCCGTTCGCGGCCGGCACCGCGCTGGCTCCGCGCCTCGATCCCCCCACGCTGGTGTCGCTCGCGGACGGCGCCGACATGACGCGCTGGACACGCGCGTCGCTCGGGCTCACACAGCAACTCGGTCGAGGGTTCAGGCTGGGCGTGGATGTCGCCCGGAGCTGGACGGACGGGGCCTGGCGCGCGCTGGACATGAACGCGCCCGTGGCGGGAGTCCGTCCAGACGCGTCGCGCGGCCGGACGTTGCTCGTGGATTCGATTGGCCGTGACACCGACACGACGGTGGCCGTGGATCTCGGCTACCAGAACCAGGCGCGTGGGTTCGGCAGCGTCCGCTACAGCTGGGGTCGTCGCTGGAACGACGGTGACAATGCCCTCACGGCGCCGCCCGACGGGACGACGCTGGCCACCGAGTGGGGCCCGGCCCGGAACGACCCGGGCCATCGGCTGAACTGGTCGGTGGGGGGGCAGTTGCCCTTCGGGCTGCAGGCGGCCATGTTCGGCCGGATCAACCCCGGCTCCCGCTACACGGTGACGACAGGGTTGGACGAGAACGGGGACGCGATCTTCAACGAGCGCCCCGAGGGCGTTGGCCGCAACGACCGGAGGGGCCAGGTCCAGTTCACGACGGATCTGCGGCTGTCGTGGCGCACAGGCCGTCTTGGGGGCGGCGGACCTTCGGAACAGCGCGGGCCTGGCGGCGGCAGGCCCGGCCCGGGCGGCCGCGGCGGCGCGCCCGAGCGCTCGATCGAGACGTTCGTCTCGGTCAGCAACCTGTTCAATCGTGTGAACCGCACGTCGTATGTCGGCGTGCTGACATCGCCGCTGTTCGGCCAGCCGACCTCTGCGACCTCTGCGCGTCGAATCGAGATCGGCTGGCGCTTTTCGCTCTAACGCGGACCCTACTGCTGTCGCATCTTCTCGAGGATCTGTCCGAGCCGCTGGATCTCCTGACCGTAGCGCGCCCAGTCACCGGCGCGTTGGGCCTCGAGGGCGCGCTGATAGGCCTCCTGCGCCTGGCTGGCGAGGGTGCCGAGCTCCGGTGTCCGGGTGGCCGCGAGCGCGTCGGCGGCAATCTGTTCGGCCACGCCCTGCGGGTCGGCGTGGCCGAGCAGCGTCTGCGCGGCTGAGGGGAGCGCCGCCGGACGCGTCCCGTCGCTGTCGCCGAAGAGCCGTGTCAAGGCCTCGTCGAGCGTGCGCTCCATGACGATCTGGTTCTGATACGCCACGATGACGCGCCGGAGTTCCGGGATGCGGCCTGCCTGGGCTCTCAGGTACAGCGGCCGGACGTAGATGAGCGACTCCTCGATGGGAATCACCATCAGGGTCCCCTGGATCACCTCGGAGCCCTGCTGGTTCCACAAGGTGATCTGCGGGGCAATCGCCTGATCCTGGTTGATCCGCGAGACGACCTGCCGCGGGCCGAAGATGAGCTTCTGCTTCGGGAACTGAAAGACCATCAACTGGCCGTAGTGCTCATCGTCGCTCCGCGCGACCAGCCACGAGGCGAGGTTGTCGCGGCGTCGTGGCGTGAAGGGGAGCATCTGGATGAACTCCGCCTGGGCCTCGCCGGGCAGGCGCATGATCGTGTAGTAGGGCTGCATCCGGAGCGTCTGGCCGCTGCTGTCGATGGTCGGGACTTCCCACTGGTCCTCGCGGTTGTAGAACACGGCGGGGTTGGTCATGTGGTAGGTGGAGAACACCGAGGACTGCAGGCGGAAGATGCCCTCCGGATAGCGCAGGTGCCGGCGCAGGGCTTCGGGCATCTCCTCGAGGGGGCGCATCAGCGAGGGGAAGATCCGGCCGAGCGTCAGGACGAGCGGGTCGTCGGGTTCGGCCAGGTAGAACGTCACGTCGCCGTGGTAGGCATCCACGACGATCTTCACCGAGTTGCGGATATAGTTGACCCGAGGCGCCGCGTCGCTCGAGTACGGGTAGCGCGACGAGGTGGTGTACGCATCCTGGATCCAGAACAGCCGTCCCTCCGACGTCACGAGGTAGGAGTCGTCGTCATAGGTGAGGAACGGCGCGATTTTCGACATGCGGCGGCGAATCTGCCGGTCGAAGATCACGCGGCTTTCCGGCGTGATGTCGTCGCTCAGGACGATCTGGTGCGCCCGGAAGTGCAGCGCGAAGGCGAGTTTCTTGAACAGGGAGTCGATCGCGACGCCCCCGCGCCCGTCGTACTGGCTGTAGACGTTGTCGTCACCCTTGGGGTAGTGGAACTCGTTGGCGTCGGTCCTGACGATCGCGTATTCGTTCGAGAGCTCGCCGAAGTAGATGCTCGGCTCCGTCACGTCGAGGCTGGGAACGCTTGTCACCGGCGGCAGATCCTGAATCAGCAGCACGGGCAGCCCTTCAGGCGTCACCTGGTTGACCGGCCCAAGGGTCAGGCCATGACCGTGCGTGAACGTCAGCCGCTCGTTGATCCACGTGCGGTTGGGCAGTGACGCCGTGTTCAGTTCGCGCGCGGACAGCATCACCTGCCGGTACTGGCCGTCGATCATGTAACGGTCGTTATCAACGTTGATGAAGTCGTAATAGGTCCGGATCTCCTGGATCTGACCGAACGTCTCGAGCAGCGGCTGGTGATCCCAGAGGCGCACGTTGTCGAGGGTGGGGCGGTTCCGGTCGATGTCCTCGCGCGTCAGTTCCTCGTCGCCTGACAGCTCACGCTCCACGACACGGTCGAGCGCGAAGGCACGGCGGGTGGCTTCGATGTTGTGCACGATGTACGGTGTCTCGCGCACCTGCTCATTCGGCAGGACCGCGAACCGCTGCAGCAGGTTGCCGTAGAGCTGTCCGCCGAAGAGGGTCACGAGGTAGAGCGCGACGGCGGCAATCACCGGCCAGCCCTTGGTGGATGTGGCGTGATACGCGGCCAGGCCCGCACTCACGAGGGAGGCCACCACCAGCGCCAGCGCCGCGGGCATGTACGCGTGGACGTCGGCGTAGGTGACCCCCTGGATGATCGACGAGGCCGTCAGCAGCATGCGCGGCCGCTCCAGCCAGGCGCCGAAGGCCAGCACCACGAACAGGCCGGCCGCGAGCCAGGCCAGATGGCGGCGCGCTCCCGGACTGACCGTCAGACCGAACGGCGTGAGCGCCAGCTGGCCGCCGACGCCGTACAGCACTCCCGCGCCGATCGCCGCGAGCATCACCCAGGCCAGGGCCACGTTCTTCAGGAGCTCGAGCACGGGCATCGTGAAGATGTAGTAGGCGGGGTCGTGA
>CAZNOC010000183.1:0-3649 GCA_964574545.1 uncultured Bifidobacteriaceae bacterium
ACCCACTACCCACTACCCACCACCCACTACCCACTACCCACCACCCACTACCCACTATCCAGCAGCCACTACCCCTGCACGATCCGCCCATCGGCGATGTGCACGACGCGGTCGGCGTACCGCTCGGCCCGGTGGTCGTGGGTGACCATCACCACGGCGCGGTTGCGCTCATGCGCGAGGTGGTGGAGCAGGTCGAGCACGGCGCTGCCCGACTGGGAGTCGAGCGCGGCTGTCGGCTCGTCGGCGAGCACGACCGACGGGTCGCCGACGAGCGCCCGCGCGATCGCCACGCGCTGCTTCTGGCCGCCGCTCAGGTCCGCGGGGTAGCTGCCGGCCTTCTCTTCGATGCCGACCGACGCCAGCGCTGCAAGGGCGCGCGTCCGCGCCTCGCGCCCGCGCACGCCACGGACGTCAAGCGCCAGCGCGACGTTATCGGCGGCCGTCAGCGCCGGAAACAGGTTGAAGCCCTGGAACACGAATCCGATGTGCTCGAGCCGGATGCGCGGCAGGTCGCGTTCGGGCCGGCCGACGATCTCGTCGCCATTGACCTTCACGCTGCCGCCGCTCGCGCCGAGAATCGCCCCCAGGATCGAGAGCAGCGTCGTCTTGCCGCTGCCAGAGGGGCCCATCATCAACAGGACCTCTCCGCGCACGACGTCGAGGTCCACCCCGTGCAGCGCCCGCACGGCCGTCGCCCCGCCGCCGTAGACCTTCGTCACGCCCCTCGCTTCGATCGCATGCGTCGTCACTACCTCACCCCTTGAAGACCACGGCGGGATCGAGCCGCGTCACCTTGTTGATGGACACGACCGACGCCAGCAGGCACATGCCCAGCGTCAGGGCGAAGAGTGCGGCGACGAGCGGCGGCTCGATCAGGATCGCCGTCGTGCCGGCGAGGCTGGCCCGTGAGACGGCCAGAGCGATGGCGATGCCGATGCCGAAACCGGCCACGGCGCTGATCGCCGCCTGCTGGAGGATCACGCGGTACAGGTACCCGTTTGTGGCCCCCATGGCCTTGAGCGTGCCGTACTCGCGGATGTGGTCCACCGTGGCTGAGTAGATCGTCTGCGCGACGACGACCACGCCGACCAGCAGCCCGAGCGCCGCGGCGATGAGCACGGTGATCCCCGCGCCCGTGCCGAACATCCAGTAGTCCTCCTGCGCGCGGCGCCAGTCGTCGGTCGTGACGGCCTCGACGCCCGGGACGCGCGATTCGATGGCGGCCGCGAGCGTACGGTGGTCCATGCCAGGCATGGCACGGACCAGCAGGAAGAGCGTGCGATCTTCGGGCATCTGCGCGTAGTCGAGCGCGCGCTTGAATGAGGTGAACACCGCCGGGGCCGTCGTGAACGTCCGGATGCCTCGCGTCAGGCCGGCCACCCGGGCGCGCCGGCCGTTGATCTCGACCACGTCGCCGATGCCGGTCAGCCCGAGTTTGCCGAGGTACAGCTCGTCGACGATGACGGCGTCGGGCTCGTCGAGCGCGGCCACGCTGCCTTGCACGAGGTTCCACGGGCGGGCCATCGATCCCGCGAGGTCCACGCCGATGAGCAGCACGCCCTCCTCGCCGCCATCGTGCTTCTTGAGCTGGGCGAACCGGACGATGTGTTTCTGCGCCGCGGCCACGCCGGGCGTGGCGATCACGTCGTAGAGTTTTCGCTCGGAGAAGGACACCGGGCTTTCGAGGTGCGTGACGCCGGTCGATCGCACCCAGAGGTCCGCGTCCGAGTGGCGGATGACGTCGGCCGTGGCCCTGGTGAAGCCGACGAAAAGGCCGAGCTGGATGGCCGACAGCACGACGGCGAAGACGATGCCGGTCAGCGTCACGGCCAGGCGGACGCGGTCGTGGAGCAGGTTGCGGCGGGCCAGCGATGGCATGGGGACGCTCCGTTCCTGTTTACATCGAACTATGACGTAACAATGTTAACTTCGGTTCCTGCCCGGTCCTCGGCCAACCCGCGAGCGGCGGGTTGGGCATTGGGGAACGGCTACTTCATCAGCCCCCGGATGAGCGCGTCGAGCTGCGCCTCGATGAGCACCTTCGTCGGCGCGAACGGAAACGGCTTCTCGACCACGCGGAGCGCGACCAGTCCGTGGGTGCTCGCCCACAGCACCTGCGCCGTCACGCCGACGTCCACCGGCCGGAAGAGCCCGCCGGCCACGCAGAGGCCGACGGCGTCGACGAGCGTCCCGAAGGCGCGGGCGCCGACCGACCCCTCAAAGCCCTCGAGGTGGACGGCTTTCTGCCGCTGCATGAAGGTGACGATGTAGTGATCGGGGTGGCGGAGCCCGAAGGTGACGTATTCGCGCAGCCCCGCCCGCAGCGCGGCCACCGGATCGCCGGCGTGTTCGCGCCGGCGCCGCTCGATCCGCCGGATCAGTCCTTCGAACGTCTCGTCCGACACGGCGCGGAACAGGTCGTCCTTATCGTGGAAGTGCAGGTAGATGGCCGTGGGCGAGTACTCGATGCGCTCGGCGAGCCGTCGCATGGTGACCGCCTCGTAGCCCTCCTCGGCAAACATGGCCCGGGCCGTGTCGAGGATCTGTCGACGGAGCGAGGTCTTCTGGCGCGCACGGCGCTCGGCGATGCCCATGGTCGGTTAACGGTGTTAACCTCTCACGAGCCACGGACGCGTGTCAAGGGTCGGGGCGCCCGGGAAGCGGCGCGTGCGCGGCTGCGCCTCAGCCCGGGTCGTAGGAGGGGCAGTCGGGGTAAGCTCCGCATACGAAGATGGCTCCAGTCGTTCCCAATCCGAAGCACATCCGCAGCTTTCGCAGCGAGCGGGCCTTCGAGCGGTGGCTCTCGGTCAATCACGCGCGCGCGACCGAGCTATGGCTGCGGATCTACAAGAAGGCGTCAGGCGTCACCACGGTGACCTACGCGGAAGCGTTGGACGTGGCCCTCTGCTGGGGGTGGATCGATGGCCTGCGCAAAGGGCTCGACGACGAATCGTTCCTCCAGCGGTTTACGCCGCGCAAGCCCAAGAGCGTCTGGAGCCAGGTGAACCGGGACCACGTGGCACGACTTGTCGCCACCGGACGGATGACGCCGCACGGCCAGGCGCAGGTCGATCGCGCGAAGGCCGACGGCCGCTGGGACGCGGCCTACGCGCCGATGCGGTCCGCCACCCCCGACACGGTCCCGGCAGACCTGCGCGCTGCCATCGACGCGAACGCGCGTGCCCGGAAGACATTCGCCACGCTCAGCCGGCAGAATCTGTTCGCCCTGACGTTCCGCACCAACAACATGAAGACGCCCGAAGGCCGCGCACGCAAGATCGCGGCGCTCGTGGCGATGCTGGCACGCGGCGAGACGATCCTGCCGATGAGCACCGGGTCCGTCCGGGCAGCCGGCAAGAAGGGTCCACCGTCACGGAAACCAAAGACGAGCCCGCGATAGCGCGCGAGGAAGCGCTCAACGCGTGAGCCGTTCGAGCCGCGCCCGTGCTTCCGCCAGCCGCCCGAGCAGTACCGGGGTTGGCGTGTCGCCGTACGACTGCCGGATGCGCTGCTCGGCGACGTCGAGCGCCGCGAGCAGTTCCTTCCCGGCGCGCGCCGCGGCCACGGGATCGGTGCTGCCGCGCGAGCCGATCCAGAGCGGCGCCGTGTGCGCGAAGGGGTAGCTGTCCATGCCGGGCCACGCCATCTC
>CAZNOC010000183.1:3749-8337 GCA_964574545.1 uncultured Bifidobacteriaceae bacterium
CCATTCGTCACGAAGCTCCGGCCGGCGCGCAGCCCGTCGAGGTACCGGTCCATCGTCAGCCCACCCGGCACGTTCACGTACACGCGCGTGGTGCCGATCGCCATGGTGCGGAAGAAGTCCACCATCGCGTCGGTGCCGGCCGAGGGCGTCACCGTCGCGCCGATGCTCAGCAGGCGATACCACGCGTCGGCCGTACCCAGCTCGTCGCTCCAGAGACACGCCAGCTCGATCGTATCCACGTCGCCGAGGACCGCGTCCGAGACGAGTTCCAGCGGAATGCCGCGCGGCGCGTCTCCCCCGAACGGGTCTCGGCCCGACACGGGATGCACGTAGGCGTTGACGCCCCCCTGCGCGCGCGTCTGACGCAGCGCCGACACGTTCGACCGATCGTCGCGGCCGTAGACGGGGTAGTTCGGGCCCCAGTACCACGGCCAGAAGAGCGTCTTCACGCCGATGTGCCCGGTGTGTCCGAGGAAATGTGAGCGGATCTCCTGCCCGAACTGGATGAGGGGCGGCTCCGCGCGCGTCCACGCGAAGTAGTTCTCATCGATCCGCCGTGTGTGCAGGTTGGCCGAGAGCGGCGTCGCGACGTCGAGGTCCTCCCCGCGCATCATGGGCACGAGCGCCTCGGGCGCCAGGCGCACCTGCCCACCGTAGTTCAAGTGGAAGTGATGATCGCCGGAATACCAGCCGTCCATGGACGGGCCGCCGAGCGGCGTGAATTCGAGGACCATGCCCGATTGCGCGCCTGGAGATGCTTTGCCCTCTCCACGCGCCGGCAGGTACTCGAATCCGTGCGTCGCCACCGCGCGATAGGCGCCCACAGGGATCTCGAACTCCAGCGTCCCCGGCGAGTAGCTGAAGATCATCCCCGACTGGCCGTCCAGCCACACCTGTCCCCCGGAGGGGAACGCCGGGTGGCCGTCGCGGTCGACGATGTGGACGCGCGCGGGCACCTGATCGCCTCCCGCGACCTGCGTGCGGACGATGACGCGGGTGGTGGGCTCGCCCCAGTCCCAGGACGAAGGCTCGACTGCGTGCGGTGGTCCGCCGCCGTCGTCGATGCGCCACAGGCCGAAGACGCCCTTGTCGTCAGCTCGCGCAAACAGGATGCGGCCGTCAGGGCCCCAGGCCGGCATGATCGCAAAGGCGCCGCCCGACGAAATCTCGGTCATGGGGCCGCCGCCCACGTCCATGAGCTGAAGCGCCCAGTCGGTGCCTGACAGCACCGGCAGCGGCACGGCGAGGCGCCGTCCGTCGGGCGACACCGCGGGCCGCGCGAGCGACGCCACCGACGCGATCGCCAGCACGCGGCGGGTGCCTGCCGGGTCGGTTACCGCGACCTCGTCGCCGCTGCCGCGCTTCGAGATGTGCACGACGCTTCCGTCAGCGAGCGGCTGAGGACGGAGGTCGAGTCCCTGGGCGTTCGTGATGCGCGCCTTTTCACGCGTCGAGAGATCCATTCGATAGATCTCGAGGTCTCCGGTCTCGGCCGACGCGTAGTAGAGCGCCGCGCCATCAGGCGAGTACGCGGGATCCAGTGCCGCCGCCGGGCCGTCCACGAGGACGGTCTCTGCGCCCGTCGCGATGTGCACTTCGAGGATGTCGGTCGTGCGCGTGTCGTCGCGGACAAACGCGATGCGCTCGCCACTCGGATGCCACGCGGGCCGCGAGTCGAGGCCCGCGCCCCTCGTCATCCGCCTCGCTGCTCCACCCTCCGCGCCCATCGTCCAGATCCACCCGCGTGCCGAGAAGGCAATCGTGCGCCCGTCGGGCGATACCGCGGGATAGGTAGGGCCGGAGGAGTAGGTGGGGAAGTCGTAGCCCTCGACGTAGACGTGGTGCCCCTGACCGATCCGCGGGTATCGGTTGGTCCACTGCGCCGGGAGGGGAAGGGTCAGGGCGACAAGCGCCAGTGTGATGAGGAGGCGGCGCATGGGGACAGCGTAAGGGACACGGCGCGAAGGGTAAAGGACAAAAGGGCCGGGGAGTCAGGGGGCGCCGCGCGACGCGCGTGGCGGCCCCCTGCGCTCCTACTGCAGCGAGAACTGCACCGTCACCGTCATCAGCACGGGGACCGCCTGGCCGTTCATCAGCACGGGCGTGAACTCCCACTGGTGGATGGCGTCGAGGGCGGCCTGATCGAGTTCGGGAATGGATCGGACGATCCGCGCGGCCTCCACGCGGCCATTCGACGCGATGCGAATCTCGGCAATCACGATGCCCGAGATGCCCGCCGCGCGCGCGTCGGGCGGGTAGATCGGACGGGCGTCCACGACCTTCCGTGGCGGCGCCACGTTGCCTCCCACCCGCAGTGCGCCATCGGCCCATCCGGCCGGGGAACCGGCCGTGCCGTCCGGTCCGAAGCCGACCGTCGTGTCGAAGGCGATCGGCGCCTGCGACGGCGCGTCGTAGCGCCACTGGCTCACTGCTCGCACGGCCGCGTGGACCATCGCGTCGATGGCGTGCAGCGCGGCCACACCGTCGGCTTCGCGACTGCCGCCCTCCGGCGGCGTGAGCGTGCTGACGGCGATCGACGCAGGGCGCTGCCCGGCGACGTGCACGTTGCGGGTCTCGTAGCGCGACGACAGCGCCAGGAACCGCACCTCGACGGGAACGCCTGCATGGTCCAGCGTGACCCTGAGGGTGATCTGTGTGGTGCCGAATCCTTCCGGCAGGTCCACCGGGTCGGGCGCCACGGAGTGCACGCGTCTCGGCACCGGGTTCTCGGGCGTCACGGGATAGGCGGCCCGCTCGTGTGGCCCGGGCGCGGTCGCGATCTGCGCAGCCAGCGGCGACGCGACGAGCGGAAAGCGCGAGACGCCGATCCAGCTGGCGGTCCCGACGAAGAGGGTCGCGACGAGCGTGGTGAGGACGAGACGTCTGGCGGTCATGGGATCCTCCCTGGCGACGAGCCGCATCCGATGGAGCAGGTGGCGGCGCCACGCGAAGGCGGGCGCCGGGTGAAGGGGCGACGGGTCCGAGAAGCGGGCAAGGGCCTGCAGGTAGGCGCGCCGCCGGCCGGTGGAAGCCACCGTGAGCGCATCCACGAGCTCTTCGCGCGCGAGCTGGATCCGCGAGATGAGCCACCACCACGCGGGGTGCCACCAGAGCACCGCACGGGCGCCCTCCTCGACAAGCAGCCAGGCCCAATCACGTCGCCGCACGTGCCATAGCTCGTGCGCGATCACGGCATCACGGATCTCGACGGGCGAGGCGGCGAGCGAGGACGGCAGCAGCACGACGGGACGACGGAGCCCGAAGGTGACGGGACGGTCGATCGTGTCGAGGTAGCGCACGTCGGCGCGCGTGCCCAGACGGCTCTGAAGCGTCGCGTGGTCGGCCGGCGGGGCGGGGGCGCCCTCGCGGCGGAGTCGTCGCAGTCGAGACGCGCCGAGCGCCAGCCAGACGAGACGGAGCGTCAGTCCCGCGGCGGCGACGGCGAGGGCCGGCCACCACAGGGACGAGGGCAGGGCGGCGGCTACCGCATCGCCTGGCAAGCTGATGCTCTCGACGACCGCCGCGCCGACGTCGGAGGCCGGCCCGGCCGAAGGGGCTGGCTCGTCGCGGTGTGGCTGGAGCCACGGGAGCGCGACGCATCCCAGTGCCACGAGCCGCCACCACGCGTAGCGCAGTCCGGGGGCGCCAGGACGAAGGACGGTGCTGACGAGCGCAGCGGCCGCGACCACGAGTGCCGCCTGCAGGCTCCAGGCGACGAGGTTCGCGCCGGCCGCGGCCATCACGTGTCGCTCTCCTCGATGAGTTCCTGAACGAGGCGGCGCTGTTTCGGTGTCAGCTTCCGATCGCGGGCGAGCTGGAGCAGCAGGGGTTCGGAGGCGCCATCGAAGACGCGATCGACGAAATCGCGCAGCATCGCGCCGAGGACCTGCTGGCGGGGCCGGGTGGGGCGGTAGACATGCGCCCGGTCCACCAGGGTCTTCTGCAGGTACCCTTTCTCCTCGAGCACCTTCATCATCGTCATGACGGTGGTGTAGGCGACCTGACGTTCCACGCGGAGCGTCTCGTAGACGTCGCGGACGGTGGCATGGCGGAGCGGCCAGATCACCTTCATGATCGTGAGCTCCAGGGGGGTGAGGGTCGGCGTGACGCGTCGCATGCATCTACTATTTATTTAGTACTTAGTAGTTTGTCAAGCGGAACCCGCAGGCCACCGTCGGGGCGTTCAGCGGGGAAGCGCCAGTCGGGCCGGACGGCGCTGTCCGGCCCTCTTCGCGCGACGGATGAATTGTCGGTCGAGCGGGTCAGCGTCTCACTGGCCGATCGGAGTCGAGGCGCAATCGGCAGGCCGCACTCGCCGCAAGGACCAGCTGCTTCAGTTCGGCCTGCTGCACTGCTCGACGTTGTCGCACGCGAAGGCGCTGTTGAACGGTCCTCCCGGCGTGAGCCCATCCCCGTCCGCGGAAGAGAGGACTCGACCCCGTGAGGCCGAGCGCGAAGCGCGCAGGCTGAGTGGCTGCGTCTCGCGTGCGCAGCAAAACGAAAAAGGCCAACCTCGCGGTTGGCCTTTTTGTTTGGTGCGGAAGAGAGGACTCGAACCTCCACGGGGTTGCCCCCGCCAGCCCCTCAA
>CAZNOC010000184.1:0-8320 GCA_964574545.1 uncultured Bifidobacteriaceae bacterium
TGAACGGCGACAATCTCTACCCGCCTGATGTGGTGAACGCCCTTCGTCGGCTCCCTGGCGACGGACTGGTCGCGTTTCGAGCCGGGGCGCTCGTTCGTTCCGCGGGGATTCCGGCCGAGCGCATCGCCGCGTTCGCGCTCGTGTCGATCCGCGGGGACGGCTGCCTGGATCGACTTGTGGAGAAACCCGACCCTGCCACGGCTGCCGCATTCGGATCGGATCCCCTTGTCAGCATGAACTGCTGGCGCTTCACGCCGGCGATCTTCGATGCCTGCCGCCGGCTGCGGCCCTCTCCCCGGGGCGAGTTCGAGCTCACCGACGCTGTTCACTCTCGGGTTCGCGACGACGGCGCGTGTGTCAGCGTCATTCCCACGGAGGCCTCCGTGCTGGACCTTACGTACCGTGACGACATCCCTGGTGTGGAGGCGCGGCTGGCCGGACACGAGGTGCGGCTCTGATGTCGCCGCGTGGCAAGCCGCCGGAGACCCGCGCCGCGTGGGCCGAGCGGCTCCAACTGCGGGGGCTCCTGCCTTCGGCTGCGGACCGAGCCGCGGCAGGTGCGGTTCGTGCGGTCGAGTCGTTACGGGCCGCGGCGGGGGAGCCCGAGTTTGCCTTCTTCGTCCCGGGACGCATCGAAGTGCTGGGGAAGCACACCGACTATGCAGGGGGGCGCAGCCTTCTGGCGGCCGCGGAAGAAGGCTTCGTTCTGGTGGGGCGCCGCGAGTCGTCGGCCGAGATCCACATCGTTGACGCCGTGGACGGGCGCTCGGCGCATCTCGGGCTGCAAAGCTCACACTCCGACCCCGTCAGCGGATGGGCCATCTACCCCGACTGCGTCGTCCGGCGTATCGCTCGCGACTTTCCCGGCGTGACCGGCGGCGCGACTCTCGCATTCTCGAACTCGCTTCCGCGCTCCGCCGGCATGAGCAGCTCGAGCGCGTTCATCGTCGCGGTCTTTCTCGGCGCTGCCGAAGCGCTGGATCTTCACGAGCGGCCGGACTTCGGGAATGCGTTCGGTGCCGGTCTGGACGGCGGCCGCGATGCACGAGAACGCCTGGCCGACTATCTGGGCGCCGTGGAAGCCGGTCGATCGTTCGAGGGGCTCGGGCGGGCGGATGCAGTGCAGGGCGTCGGCACCGACGGCGGAAGTCAGGATCACGTCGCGGTCCTGTGCGGTAGTCCTGGCCATCTGGTCCGCTATGCGTTCGGGCCCACACGTTTTGAGGGAGCCTTGGCGCTTCCCGAAGGCTGGCTCTTCGCGGTAGCCGCTTCCGGTGTCAGGGCCAAGAAGACCGGGGCCGCGCAAGACGCCTACAACCGTCTGGCAGGCGACGCAC
This sequence comes from uncultured Bifidobacteriaceae bacterium, assembly GCA_964574545.1. Lineage (GTDB taxonomy): Bacteria > Acidobacteriota > Vicinamibacteria > Vicinamibacterales > UBA2999 > JAUXWO01. The sequence continues at coordinate 1,338 of CAZNOC010000184.1, forward strand.
GCAGGATTGCTACGCTTTGGCGCGGCGCCACGGGAAGCGGCGAGCCCCACCTGGGGGCGATCCTCGCACAGGGCCCCGACACCGCGGTTCGTCTTGAAGGCGTTCTCGCAACCGCGGATGAAACGGGTCTCTCGTCCCGTCTCCGGCAGTTCGCGACGGAGGCGAACGATCTCGTGCCATCAGCGGCAGAGGCCCTCGAGGTTGGCGATCTCGCGCGCTTCGGCGCGGCGGTCGCCCGTTCGCAGTCGCTGGCCGAACGGGTACTCCGAAACGGTGTGCCCGAGACGACGGCGCTCGTGCAGCTCGCACTGCAGCAGGGAGCGCCGGCAGCGTCTCAGTTCGGCGCGGGCTTTGGAGGCGCCGTGTGGGCGCTCGTGCGCAGCAACACCGCCGAACCGTTTCTCGAAGCGTGGCGGTCCCACTACCTCGCACGCTTCCCCGACAAGGCCGACCGGAGCCGGTTCTTCGTCGCTCGTCCCGGCCCCGCGGCCTTCCGCGTCTTGTGAAGGCATCGCCGGGCGGCTGCCGCGCGCACGCGGTTTGTGGTTGACCGCACCCGACCGCACCCGTACGCTCGCCGAAAGCCGAAAGCCGAAGGAGTCCCATGGCCCCGCACATCACGCGCCGCGACTCGCTGAAGACGATGGGTCTCGTTTTGGGAGGCACCTTCTTTCCCTGGTCTGCTCACGCGAAGAACGAGGCCGGGGAACCGCTCATCCTCCCGGACCCGGACACGCTGTTCCAGCCCGAGCGCCCCGTCACCGCGATCACCCTCGGCGCCGGCTCACGCGGCAACACCTACGGCAACTTCGCGCTGGAATATGCGGCGCAGGTGAACATCGTCGGTGTGGCCGAGCCGATTCCCATTCGCAACGAGCGCTACGCGAGGGCGCACGCCATTCCCGACGAGCACCGCTTCGTCACCTGGGAGCACGTCTTCGAGCGGCCGAAATTCGCTGACGCCATCATCATCACCACACCGGACGATCTGCACTACGGACCGTGCATGGCGGCCCTGCGCCTCGGGTACGACGTCCTGCTCGAGAAGCCCATCTCGCCTTCCGAGCAGGAGTGCCGCGACATCCTGGCCCTTACGCACGAGACGGGCCGGATCGTCGCCGTGTGCCACGTGCTCCGTTACGCGCCGTACTTCGTGAAGCTCCGGGAACTGATGCTGTCGGGCGCCATCGGTCGTGTCGTCAGCCTCCAGCATTTCGAGCCGATCGAGCACATCCACATGTCGCACTCGTTTGTGCGCGGCAACTGGCACGACAGCCGGGCCACCGCCCCGATCATCCTGGCCAAGTCGTCGCACGACCTGGACATGCTCCGCTGGCTGGTGGATCGACCGAGCCGGCGGATTCAGGCGTTTGGCAGCCTCTCCTGGTTTCACGAGGGGAACGCGCCGGCAGGGAGCACGGCCCGCTGCGCGGATGGGTGCGCAGTGGAGGACGAGTGCCCGTATTCGGCGCTGCGGATCTACCACCGCAACCGGACCTGGCTCTACGTCTTCGATCTCCCCGACAACCAGGACGAGTGGGACGAGGCCATCCTGGAATATCTGCGCACCACGAACTACGGCCGCTGCGTCTACCGGATGGACAACGACCAGTGCGATCACTACGTCGCCAACGTCCTCTTCGAGGACGGGGTCACGGCCAGCTTCAGCATGGAGGCGTTCACGCCCTGGGGCGGCCGGCGCACGAGGGTGATGGGGAGCATGGGGTACATCGAAGGCGACATGGACCGGATGACCGTCTACGACTTCCGCACGGGCGAACGGACCGTGCTCGAGGCAGCCACGGTGGTCGTGGACCGGTACTCGGCGTCCGGACACGGCGGTGGTGACTGGCGCCTGATGGCCAACTGGGTCGAGGCCGTTGCCAAGCAGGACGCGTCGCTGCTGTCGTCCCGCATCGACGCCTCGGTGGAGAGCCATGTCATGGCCTTCGCCGCTGAGCGCAGCCGAGCTCGCGAAACGGTGGAGGAGGTGCGGATCTGACAGTGCGCTCAGACACACTGTCGAGCCGCCTTCCATGTCACAATGAGAATCGTAGGGCCTGAGCCATTCAGACCCAGCTCGACAAATGGAGCCCCCTCCATCGTTCTTCATAGCCCGAACCCTAGGAGGTCTCACGATGCGTTTGATGAACCGGCTCGTCGCGTTGCTGCTGCTCCCGCTGTTCCTCGTCTCGTCGCCCGCCCTTGCCCAGCAGGCCCGCGTCGTGGACGCTTCCGCGCTTGACGCGGCGCTGGCGGGCAAGGCGGCGACCGAGCAGGACCAGCGCGACACGGTGCTGCGTGTCCTCGACCGGGACGATGTCCGCGAGATGGCCGCACGTCTCGGACTCGACATGGGCGACGCGACGTCGGCCGTCGCCACCCTCGACGGCGCTGAACTCAGCAGGATCGCGCAGCACGCGGGTGCGCTGGAAGCAGCGGCCCTGGCCGGCGGACAAGGCAGGATCGTGATCTCGGTCACCACGCTGCTGCTGCTCATCATCATCATCATCCTGCTCGCGGACTGAGGCGCCATTCGCGCCCGATGACACGCCCACGATCTGCCGCCGTGGCGGCCACCGTGTTCCTCCTGGTGGCCACCGCTGCGGCGGCAGACGCGAGGCCCAATCAAGCGCCCGGCCCGTCCCACCACAGCGGCCGCCTGCTCGACGTTCCGTACCTGCCGCAGACGCCGGATCTCTGCGGGGGAGCGGCAGTCGCGATGGTGTTGCGCTACTGGGGCGAGCGTCAGATCTATCCCGAAGACTTCGAGGCCCTCGTCGACCGCAGCGCCGCCGGCATCCGAACCGACGTGCTCACGGCGGACGTGCAACGGCGCGGGTGGCAGGCGCTGCCGTTTGCCGCCGACGCCCTGACGAGCGGCGACTGGATGCGCGGCCACATCAACAACGGCCGCCCGGTCATCGCGCTGATCGAGGTCTCGCCCGATCGCTATCACTACGTCGTCATCGTCGCCTGGACCGGCGAGCGCGTCATCGCGCACGACCCGGCGCGTGCGCCCTTCCGGGTGCTGTCCGGCTCGGAATTCGACGACGCGTGGGCCGCGGCGGGTCGTTGGGCGCTGCTGATCCTGCCGTCCACCGATCGCACGGCAGCACGAGCCGACCCTGGCGCTTCGGCGAGCCCGGGGCCGTCACCTCCCTCACCCTGCGGCCCGCTCGTGCAGGAGATGGTGGCGCGTGCGCACGGTGGAGATGTGACAGGCGCAGAGGCTGGTCTGGTCGAGGCCACGGGTCTCTGCCCCCAGCTCGCGGCCGCGTGGCGGGAGCTTGCCGGGGTGCGCTTCGTGCAGAAGCGATGGAGCGAGGCCAGCACGCTCGCCGAGCGGGCGTCGCGACTCGATCCCGAGGACGCACCCGGGTGGGAACTCCTCGGCGCCAGCCGCTTCCTCAACGACGAGCCCCGCGCCGCGCTCGCGGCGTGGAACCGCATCGGCAGGCCCTCCGTTGATCTCGTGCGCGTCGAAGGCGCCCGCCGCACCCGTCACCCCGTCATTGCGGGAGTGATCGCCCTTCCCCCGCGTGCGCTTCTGACCCCGGAGCGCTTCGATCGTGCGGCCCGTCGTCTGCAGGAGGTGCCGAGTGCCGCCGTCACGCGGCTTCGTTACCGGCCAGTCGAAGGCGGGCTCGCCGAGGTCGAGGCGGCCCTCGTCGAGCGCCCGACGCTGCCCCGGGGGATCGTCCCCGTGGTGGCCGCTGCGGGCCGGGCGCTCGTGCAGCGCGAGCTGCGCCTGGAGGCGGCGTCTCCGACGGGCAGCGGCGAGCTGTGGACTGCCGCGTGGCGTTGGTGGGAGTCGCGCCCGAGGCTGGCGTTTGCGCTCGCCGTGCCATCACCACCCGGTCTGCCAGGTATCTCCACGGTGGAGGGCATCTGGGAGCAGCAGTCGTACCGCGTTCCCGCCACCGGCCTCTCGAATGGGGTTCAGGTTCGGGACGATGCGCGTCGCCGCGCGGCGTACCGCCTCTCGGATTGGGCCACGAGCCGCTTGCGCTGGGAGGCGGGTGTGGCGCTCGACCGGTGGGCCGGGGACAGCCACGTGTCGATCGAGGGAGCGCTTGACGGGCGGTTCGCGGGAGACCGCTTCTCACTCGTCGTCGAGGCCGGTGCCTGGGTACCCTCCGGGTCGGGACGCCGGTTCGCGCGGGGCGCGCTGACGACGGCGTGGCGCTCGACGACTGAGTCCAACCGCCGGTCCTGGTCGATATCGACCGGCGTCACCACGACGGGAAGTGCGGCCCCGTTCGATCTCTGGCCTGGCGCAGGCGCCGGCCACGCGCGCGCACCGCTCCTTCGCGCGCACCCGCTGCTCGACGACGGTGTGATCACCGGCGAGGTGTTCGGCCGCCAGTTGGCGAACGGCACAGTGGAGTATCAGCACCCGGTTGCCGCCAACGCCTTTGGCGTGATTCGACTGGCCGTGTTTGCCGACACCGCGCGGGCCTGGCGTATTCCCGGCTCGAGCGGTGCCTCTCTTTGGCACACCGACCTCGGGGCCGGGGTCCGTGTGGCGCTCCCCGGCAGCACTGGCACGGCGCGCATCGACGTGGCCCGGGGGTTGCGGGACGGTCGGACGGTGCTGTCCGCCGGGTGGCAGGCCCCGTGGCCGGGCCGTTGACGGTGCACAGGCGACGCCTGGCTTCCTGCCCTGACCTGGCCAGGGAAGCTTTTCGTGTGCGCTCACGGCGCCTCGGGCCTTCTACAGGAGAAGCGACGGATTCGGCTGAGGCGCACCGCAACCGGAGTAGAATGCCCTGTTCAGAAGGAGGCCCGCCCATGAGTCGTCTCGCGTGTGCCCTCGCGCTCGTTCTCGTCACGTCCCCCGCGTTCGCCCAACTCGAGGACGTCGGCTCCATCTCGTTCCCCACGTCCACGACGTCGGCCCAGGCTCAGCAGCACTTCCTGCGCGGGGTGGCCATTCTCTACAGCTTCGGCTGGAAGCAGGCCATCACCGAGTTCCAGGCCGCCCAGAAGCTCGATCCCGGCTTCGCAATGGCCTACTGGGGGGAGACGCTCTGCTACAACCACCCGCTGCAGGGCGAACAGGACGCCAAAACGCCGCGCGCCGTGCTTGCGCGTCTCGGCCCCACGAGGGAGGCCAGGCTCGCGAAGGCGCCCACTGCCCGTGAGAAGGGCCTGCTCGACGCCGTGGAGACGCTTTGGGGCGAGGGCGAGTGGCGCGACCGCCGCGTGGCCCACATGGAAGCCATGGAGCGGCTGCACCGCGAGTACCCGAACGACGACGAGATTTCCACCTTCTACGCCATCTCGCTGCTGAGCGGTGCGCGCGCACTTGACGACGACACGTTCCGCTACGAGATGCGGGCGGGGGCCATCGGCCTGGACGTCTTCAAGCGCAACGAGCGGCATCCCGGCGCCGTGCACGTCGTGATTCACGCGTTCGACGATCCGGTTCACGCGCCGCTCGCGCTCGAAGCCGCGCACGTCTACGCCGAGATCGTGCCCGCCGTCTCGCACGCCATCCACATGCCCACGCACATCTTCATCCAGCACGGGATGTGGAAAGAGGTGTCGGAGCAGAACATGCGCGCCTTCCAGGTCGGGAAGGACCTGTGGGAGCCAGGGGATTCGCCAGGCGACATGGCCCATTCGCTTGACTGGGGCCAGTACGGATGGTTGCAGCGCGGCAACTACGCGAAGGCGCGGGAGAACATCGAGACGTTCGAGTGGATGGTCGAGACCACCATGCACGCGCGTCCCGCGGGCGCCCTGCGGCTGGCGCGCGCGCGCTACATCATCGAGACCGAAGAGTGGAAGGTGGAGGATCTGCCCGAAGACGCGTCGAACGAGATGATTCTGGCCAACGGCATCAGCGCGGCCCGCACCGGCAATCTCGCGGCGGCCGAAGCGGCCGAGTCCCTGCTTCGCGCCAAGGCGGGATCCGGCGACGGCGCGCCCGATGCCGGTCCCCACGCCGACCACGGCCCGGCTGCCGCGGCACCGCCGCCGCCCTCTGCCGGAATGACGGAGGGGCAAAAGAGCGTCATGGTCATGCACCGCGAAGTGGCCGCGCTCGTGCGGCTGATGAAGGGCGAGAGGGACGCGGCGGTGGAGCTGCTGCGCGAAGCCACGCGGATCGAGGAGAGCATGCGTCCGCCGAATGGCGCGGCCAGCCCGATCAAGCCCTCACACGAGCTTCTGGGCGAGGTGCTGCTGGAGCTCGATCGTCCGGCGGAGGCTGCCGAGGCGTTCGAGACGTCGCTGCTTCGCATGCCCGGCCGCGCGCGGTCGCTCCTCGGGTCAGCACGCGCCCACGCGGCCGCGGGGAACCGCACCACCGCCGCGGAGCGTTTTGCGACGCTTCGCGAGAACTGGGACGGCCACCGCGAGCTGCCGGGCTACCAGGAAGCCGACCGGTTCCTCACCACCACGATGGCGAGGTAACCGGATCGGTCACTACTGTTTCTGGAGCTTCTCGATATAACGCACCAGAGCCTCGATGCGGCCACGCACCGCATCGGGGCTCGCATCCTGCCCCGACCGCGCAAACGCATCTCCCCAGACTGGCATGTCAGGACCGCCGTGCCCCTTCACCGGGTTGCGCCCGTCAATCATCCGGAACACGTCGTCTGCCGGGAACATGCCCTTGTTGTTGCGCGCGATGATCGTCAGGTCCGAGGGCTTGACGCGCATCGACTCGGCGAGCGGTCCGTTGCCCGTGGCGCCCTCACCGTGGCACACCGCGCAGTACACGCGGAACTGCCCGGCGCCGTCGTAGCCCTGTGCCGCCACCGGACGGGCTTCCGCCACAACGAACGCGGCGGCCATGAGACCGATCAGACCAAATTGGAACGAGTGTCGGGAGGGCATCAGCAGCTCCTGTACGAAGGTCGTACGTTTCCGGTGGGGACCGGCAGGCGGGGACTGCCTGATCGGATACTAACGCAGATCGGTGGTGGGTGGTGGGTGGTGGGTCGTGGGTCGTGGGTGGTGCCCAACTGCCC
>CAZNOC010000185.1:0-8314 GCA_964574545.1 uncultured Bifidobacteriaceae bacterium
CGACACCGTCGGAGCCGACGGTGTCGGAGCCGCGACGTACGACGCCAGCCGCCCGAACGACCAGGGCGCCGACGTCGGCGCGTGCACCAGCGGCGCGATCATCCGCAGCGCCCGCCAGAGACCGGGCTCGGCGGGGGCGCCGATCCGCTCCGTCAGCAGCGCCTCGATCTCGGAGCGGCTCCGCGGCCGCCGCGCGAAGTCGACGACCAGCGGGACCAGGGCGTCGGCGTCCGCGACGGAGAGCCCGGTCGAGCGGAAGCGGGCGTCGCCCAGGCCGGCAGCGCGCAGGGTCGGGCGCATCGCGTCGTGGAACGGTCCGCGGTCCTCCGCGGCGACGGCGTGCAGCGTGATCCGCAGCAGCGACGCCTTCACGACCGCGACCGGGCCGAAGGCGGCGTCGAGCTCGGCCGGGTCGAAGCCCTCCAGGCGGGACCAGAGGGCCAGGTAGGGCGACGCCGGCTCCTGCGCCTGCAGCGCCGCGAGCCGGCGCACGGCCTCCACCACCGGCAAGCGCTCGCGCGCGAGCAGGAGCTGGCGGGCGAGCGTCGCGCGGTTCAGGTGGCGCGGCGTCATGGGCACGTTGAACTCAGCACGGTGTCACCGGAGGTCGGCGCGGTGCTGCGGTCTCCTCAGAACCGCCCGCGACCGCGCAGCACCAGCGCGACCACGACGTCGGCGATGCCGACCGCCAGCAAGGCGAGGCCGATCACGGCTTGCCCGGTCGCCGCGAACACGATGCCCGCGATGCCGAGGACGACGCCCGTCACGAGCAGGATGGGCACGACACGTTGCATGGCGGGAGGCTAGCATGCGCCCTCGAGGATCGTGGCGACCAACCTGGAAGCATCTGGCGGCGTCGGTCTGCTTCAACGCAACGCCCTGCCCAGGGGCGATCTCGATCAGCTTCAGGTTCACCGCGGCGTGGATCGTCTGCGCCAGGCGCTCGTCCACCCCTTGCTCGCCCAGCAGCTTCCCGAGCTTCACCAGCGACGTTGTGCTCCTTCAGTAGTTGGCTGTCATCTTCATGAGGTTGCCGGCCAGCGCGAACCAGAAGATGATGCCGAAGGCCAGCACGAGGAGGATGCTCCAGAGCTTTCCGAACCAGCCGGATGGGCCTTTCCAGACCGCAACCAGGTTCCAGATCGAAAGGCCCAGCCCACCGACGACGGCAAAGGCGGTGAACGCCTGGGTGGCCAACAGGATGACATCCATCGTCAGCAGACTGTCCATGCCCTGCGTGCCCGTCATCGTGGTGAACACCCATGCCCAGGCGCCGATGGCGGCAAGGACGAGGATCCCGCCGACGCGAACGGCGCGGTAGGCCTTCCGCCGCTGTCCTGCGATCTGCAGGGTATGGCCGTAGCGACGGCGCGTGACCGCGGCTACCGGCCAGAAGAGGACGGTCAGCAGGATGGTCCCGACACCGGCGAGAGCGGAAGGCATCAGCCATGCGGCATCGCGCAAGGCGGGCGCAGGCTTCAGCACGATGATGGCAGAGAGCGCATCGGACGAGAGGAACTGCACCTTGCCGTCGACCACCTTTGCGCCCAGCCGGTCATGGCCGCCGACTTCACGCCAGAGGTAGGGCCCGATGGCCTGGTAGCGCTTCGGTTGCCCGGCGCTGTCGACGAGGAGGAGCGGCACGGAAACCGTGCCGTCTTCGTTGACGACGAGCTTCATCGACATCAGCAGCCCGGCTGCGGCGCCGAAGTTGGAGAAGGCGCCACGGGTCATGATGTAGCTGTCGGCGGCGTTCTGCGCTTCGGCGGCTGCGAGCGTCGGATCGTACACCGGATCGTCGATGGACGCGGGGAAGTAGCGGTCTGCAAAGGCTTCGAACAGCAGTTGGCGGAAGTTGGCGTTCTGCCCGCCCGTGGTGTTCACCGACTGATACAGTCCGACGTTCTCGTCGAGGAACAGCGACAGCAGGGAATGGAAGGCCGTCGTGTCGCCGCCGTGGGTGATGACACGGCGTCCGTTGATGTCCTGCTGGTAGAAGCCGAGCCGCATGCCATGCAGCGGCGCCATGATGTCGGTTCGCGTCTCGTGCATCATGCGCGCGGTTTCTTCGTTTAGGATCCGTGCGTCTCCGAACTGGCCCCGTTGCAGGTGGGCGATCATGAAATTGGCCATGTCGGCACCTGTCGAGGACAGGCTGCCAGCTGGCGGGACGTTCACGATCTCGAACGGGATCTCCGGCTCGGTGAGCTGTGCATAGCTCGAGGACATCATCGGCGCGAGATTGGCGGGAAGCGGCTGGCGGAAGGTGGAGTTCGACATCTGCAGCGGCTGATGAATGCGCTGGTCGATGTAATCGTCGAACGGAATGCCCGACACGCGCTCCACGATGTAGCCGGCAAGCCCGGTGGCGTAGTTGGAGTAGGCGGGCGTCGTGCCCGGCTCGAACACCCGCAGCGGGGTCCAGCGCTTCAGGCTCTCTTCGTTGTTTCCGTTGGTGGGATCGCTGGTGATGAGGCCGCGATAGAAATCCTCGAACCCCGCCGTGTGGGTGAGGATATGGCGCATCGTGATCGGCTTGCCGTCGTAGGGCGGGATCTCAAAATCGAGATAGCGGTTCACATCCGCATCCAGATCGATCGCGCCGGCCTCGACCTGCTGCATCACGGCCGTCCAGGTGAAGAGTTTGGCGATCGAGCCCGGGCGGAACAGCGTGCGATCCGGGTCGACCGGGGTGCGCTGTTCCAGATCGCTGTAGCCATAGCCCTTCTGGATGAGGACCTCGCCGTCCTTCACGATCACGACCACCGCGCCCGCGATGCCGCCGCGGGCCAGTGCAGTCGGGACGAAGCCATCCAGCCAGGCTTCCGCGTCTTCGGCCGTCAGCGGGCGCCCCGATGTCGGCGTCGGGGCCGGCAGGGGCGTTGGCGGTTCGGTCACCGCTTCGGGCGCCGTCACCGGAGGAACCTGCGCGAAACCCGGCGCCCAAGGCACGAACATGGACAAGAGGATCAGGCCGGCTACGGCCAGGATGTGTCGCACGACTGTCTCCCGAATGTCCGACCAACCCGGCCGGACCTTGTGCAACATCGAGGTTCCTCGGTATGCATGCCATTTCATCGTACCTGGAAGCATCTGGCGAGTTCGCGGATGCGCCACCAGCGGCGAGCGAAATGCCGTGCGACTCGACCCGAAGGAGCGTGGACGAAGCCACGCCCTCGCCGGGCACGACCAAGGGCTCGCCATCCTCCTCGCTGAACTCGAACGGCGGTTCAGGCGGGATCGCCCGTTCGCCGGAGCCAGCGCGCGATGCGCGACCTCGCCCACAGGTCGTGGCTGCTGGTGGCCGAGACGAAGTACGCGCCGAGGGCGTTCTTGCGCGTCCACGCGAAGCGGCCCGCGGTGAAGAGGTCCTCGTCGGAGAGCGACTCGATCACGCCGAGGATCTCCCGCCGCGAGGCGCGGCGCGCGGCGACGACCTCCTCGAGCGGCCGGTCGCGGTGCTTCTCGAAGATCGCCCGGTTGAGCTGCGGTGTCTGGTTCCACTTGTACCCGGGCGCGGGCACCTCGGGGACCTCGCCGCGCAGGCCGGTCCGGTACCACCCCAGCGCCATCTGCTCCCACGCGTGCAGGTGCGCGAGCACGTCCTTCACCGACCACTCGCCGACCACGCCGGGCTCGACCAGCTGCGCTGGTGTCAGCGTCGCGAGGACAGCGTCCAGCTTCCCGCGCTCACGCTCGATGGCCTCCAGCAGATCGTGCTTGCTCGTCGGCCTAGGCACAGGGGTCCTCTCCGGCAGCCGCCAGGGCCCTCCGCCACGCTCTCTCCTCCCGCTCCGCCACGGCCGCGAAGGCCGCCCCCACCGCGGCCAGCGCGTCGTCCGGCGCCGCGGATTCGGACGCCGCGAGGCACGTGGCCCCGATCCGGTCCCAGTCCTCGGCGATGGCGTGGAATGCGTCGGCCACCGACGCGAGTTCGTCGCCGCAGCCCATGGCGTGGGCCTCGCGCAGAAAGCGCGCGAGCATGAAGCGGAAGCAGCCGCCGCCCGAGCCGCCCACCTCGGTCACGAACACGTAGAGGTTGAAGAGCGCCTCGGGAACGCCCCAGCCGTCGGCGAGCGCGGACCAACGGGGGATCTCGGCGGCCGCCTTGCGGATGCCCGCCACGCCCAGGTTCTTGATCGGCGGTGAGAGCATCGCGCGCGCCATGTTCGCGATCGCCGCGCGCACCTCGTCGCGGGTCGGGCTTCGGAAGCCGGCGAAGTCGAACTGCCAGGTGGCGCGGCCGGGCGGGAAGGGACGGAACTTCGACGCCCGCGCCTGCCGCAGCGCCGCGAGCGGCACGGCGTGCACTGCGTCGTCGCGGTCGGCGATCGACACGGTGCCGTCGGCCGCGTCGTAGCCGACCGCCACCACCACGTGGCCGCCGAAGTGGTACGCCTGGCCGCCGAAGTCGAAGTACGGCAGGAACCCCATGTCGGCCTGCAGCATCACCGGCTCGCCGGCCGCGAGGCTCGCCAGGAGCGCCTTCTCCGCGGCGGCGTCGCTGCCGGACTTGCGCGCCCGCACGCCGACGCCCGTGCGCGCGCACGCCAACGCCACGAAGCCCGCCTTCGGCTCGCCCCGCCCGCCGAAGAACGGCGCCGCCCCCTGGAAGCGGAAGTAGCCCGCCCCGACGCCCTCGCCGAGGCCGAGCAGCATCTCCTCCGACGGATCGCAGCCGTGGAACGCGTAGACCTCCCGCATCGATCCCGACACGCAGTGGTGGGTCGGCCGGTGTTCAAACCCCTCGATGACGCGCATCATCGTCCTCCTCGCCATTCGCCATGGCCTCGAGCCGCTCTTGGAGCCGTAGCACCCAACCCCGCTCCGCCTCGATGAGGCAGCGCGCGTGCGAGAACATCGCGGCGACGTGGAAGGGGAGGCCCGGCCCCTCCTTGGCGCCGATCTCGTCCAGCCGCGCCTCCAACCCCGCCACGTACCGCGGTAGGCAGGCCGCCGCCTCCGCGGCCGCCAGCGACGGCAGCCCCGCCAACCCCTGCAGGAAGAGGGGGTAGGGACGCTCCGGCTCGGAGAGGGCGCGAACGAGGTTCGTGGCGTACGCCTCCCGGCCGCGGTCGGTCGGGGCGTACACCCGCCGCGCCGGGCCCCGTCCGGGGGCCATCTCGAGCCGCGACGAGACCAGGCCAGCCCCCTGCAGCTTGCGCAGCACGGAGTAGATCGACGAGAAGCCGACCTGCGTCCAGTTGCGCATCCCGCGCTCCTCGATCAGGCGCTCCATCTCGTAGCCGTGCATCTCCCGCTCCATCGCCAGACTCAGGAGGGCGAGCTCGGTGTTGGTGAGCGACATACTCATGGCATCAGGATATTCCAGCATCAGGAGATTGACAAGGGGGGGCGCCGTCCGTGGCTGCGGCGCGGCGCCCGGTCGCGGAGGGCATCGCGGCGGGCCCGCGATCGCCACCAAGGCGTCGGCGCCCGCACCAACCTCCGCCCGAGGCGGATGGGTGCGGGCGCCGACGCCAATCCGTCAATCCTGGCCGATGGTGAAGCGGTCGAACACGCGGGCCTCGCCCAGCGGGTCGGTCGTGTCGAACACATAGCTCGTGATCGTGCCGTCGCCGGTATCGAGGATGGTGAACACGGTGAGCTCGTTGCTGGCCACGCACGGGAGCGGCGCCCCGTCGGGTCCCGTCATCGGGGAAAACTCGCTCGGCAGCGCGGGCTCGTAGCCGTGGGGGTCGCCGGTCGTCGCGTAGTTGGCGGCGTCGTACCGCGGGTCGTTGGGCCAGTTGCCGCGCTCGCGCACGCCCTCGAGGTAGCAGCCGTAGTTGTTGCCGACGTTCGACGTCTCCATGTAGGTCATCCCGCTCGGGGTGGGCACGCGGTACCACACGTGCGAGTGTCCGGAGTGCACGAGCTGGACGCCCGCCTCCTCTAGCAGCGGCTCGACGTCGCGGATGAAGACGTCGTCCTGGATCGGGTACTCGTAACGCACCGCGACGATGCGGCCGGACTCATCCCGGTCGACGATCTGCACGGGGTTCGCGAACACGGGGTTGGAGTTGTCGCCGACGCCACGCATCGGGTGGTGCAGCATCACGATCTTGTACTTCGCGCTGCGGAAAGCTTCGGACGCGAGCTGCTCGACGAGCCAGTCGTATTGGATCGAGCCGGCCGAGACGTCCTCGAAGATGAACTCGCCCCAGCCCCACTCGTCGGGGAGCTGCAGGTGGCGCTCCGCCTCGCGGTACTTGCCGCGGGCGCCGGCGTCGAGGCCGGGGGTGCGCCAGATACGCGAAGTGTTCAGGCCGATCAGGTACACGTCGCCGAACTGCAGGGCGTAGTACTTCTCGCCCTCGGGGCCGTCGCTCGGCAGCGAGAAGATCTCGTCGTAGGTGATCGTGTTGTAGCTGTTGTCGCGGATCCAATCGGCGCGCACCTGCGGGTCGCCCGTGGGGTTGTAGAGGTCGGCGTAGCGCTCGTACATGGCCTCGGCCACGAAGCGCGGGCGCGGGTCGTTGTACATGTAGTTGAGGCCCTGGCTGGGGATGAAGCGTCCCATCGTCTCGTGGTTGCCGATGACCGGGAAGAGCGGCGCGTGCTGGATCAACTCGCCGCCACGGTAGGTGGCCGTCGTGGCGAACGTGACCCCTTCGACGATGCGCGAGCGCTCGAGCGTCATGCTCGCGGTCCCCTGGAGCGACGGGAAGAATGCGCGGCCGCGGTTGTCGTCGAACCACTCCGACGCGCGGTCGGGGATGTTCTGGAGGTCGCCCGCCAAGAACACGGCGTCGACGCGGCCGACCGTCTCCTGCACCACCTGCAGGTTCGCGGGCGTCATCGGCATGAGTTGGTGATCCGAGGTGAGCAGGATGCGCAGCGGCGTGCCGGGCGCCGGCAGCGGCGCGAGGGTGAAGGGGCGGCTGCTGACCTCGGTGCCGCCGTCGTCGACGCTCGTGACCAGGTACGGCACGCGTTCGCCCTGTGCGAGGCCGGTGACGGCCGCCTCGTGGCGCCACACGTCGCGCGGCGTCCAGGCCTGGTAGACCTGCCCGTTCTCGGTCTGGTCGCCGACGCGCGAGTTCTGGTCCTCGGCGAGCCGGCTCATCTTGATCGTCTCGGCGACGACGGTACGCCCCTGGCCCTCGCCGACGGTGACGTGGTGACGCTGGCCGGCGAACTCGGTGAACCAGACGACGCGTACGCCGTCCTCCGTCGGTAGTTGCAGGAAGGGGTCGGTGAGAAGACGAGGTCCGGTGCTCTCGTCCGAGGCGAGGGAGACGGCGGCGAGCGCGAGGGTGAGGGCGACGACGACGGCGACGGTGGAACGCATGGGTACCTCCGGGCGCGGCGGCGCGCATGCGACCGCCGACACCCGCAGGATGCCGGCTGGGTGTCAGAGCGGGTTCATGGGAACGTCACGCCTTCGCCATGGGCCCGAGCGGCGGCTCCGGCCGTGCCTTGGCCCGCGGCGCTCGGCCCCGAACGCCGCCTCAGCCACCCCCGCCGTGCTCGAGACCGAGGACGCCCCGTAGGTACCAGGGCACGCCGAGGTAGGCGACCAGGACCAGGGCCCCGACCGACGCCGCCGCGGCAACGACGCGCGCGGTCGTGCGACGGATCGGTGCCCGCGGCAGGGCCAGCAGGGCGCCGAAGGCCCCGACCGCGGCGAAGGCCACGGCCAGGATCGTCAGGGGCACCGCGGCGGCGCGCTCGTACGCCGTGCGGTGGCCGTCCGGGAACCCCGTCGTCGCCAGATCCGACGCGAGCGCGGCCGCAAGGGCCCACGACACCGCCGCGATCAGGAGGGCGGCGATGCGGCCCCGTGGCGACGGAGCGGAGGGCACGGACACGCGTGGGCGAACGGTGGACATGCGACCAGCGTACGGCGTCGACGGCCGCGGTCGCCGTACGCCGTCACCCCCCTTGACCCTCACGCCGCGTCAGGCCGCACACTGCCCTCATGGCCGTTCAGGAGACCTACCTGGTGAGCGAGGTCGCGCGGATCGCCGGCGTCTCGGTGCGCACGCTGCACCACTACGACGAGATCGGGCTCCTCGTCCCCAAGGCGCGCAGCGACGCCGGCTACCGGCGCTACGGCGACGACGACCTGCTGCGCCTGCAGCAGATCCTGATCGGCCGCGAGCAGGGCCTCACCCTGGAGGAGATCCGGCGCTCGCTCGACGACCCGCGCTTCGACCGCCGGCAGGCCCTGCTGGCGCAGAAGCGGCAGCTCCTGGAGCACGCACGGCGGACGGACGCGATGATCCGCTACGGCCCGAACGAATGGACGGCGATCCGCGACGAGCAGGCCGCCATCTACGCCGCCGCCGCCCGCGCCCTACGGGCCGGG
>CAZNOC010000186.1:0-8303 GCA_964574545.1 uncultured Bifidobacteriaceae bacterium
GTCCGCGTACCCGGCCTCCCTGGCTTGCCGAGCCGTGAAGTAGCCGCCCTGGCCCTCGGCCAGCCGGTAGAGGTTGCTTTCCATCTGTCGACGACTCAAGGCTGATTAAACCTCGCCATATGTGAGGTTTTATATCATATTGTGACGCTTAGATTCACGTTGCCCTGCACTCTGTCGCTGTTGAGCAGACGGCAGGAGGACGCGCGGATACCTTAGTGTGGAGGCGGCGGGACCTGCGCCCGTACAGGGCCTAGCCGGAGTATAAAACGCTCAGGAAAGCGTAAGGGAAGGGTCAACGGCGTTGACCGATCTTGCCGGTGGCGTGGAGAAATAGTGGAGGGACGCTGGAACGGAGCTCGGCGTTTGACTGTAAGTGACTGATAATAAGTCACTTACAGTGGTGGAGGCGGCGGGAGTTGAACCCGCGTCCGAGAATGCGTTCCCGCAGGACCCTACGTGCGTGTCTCCATTCTGATGTCGCGGCCGGTTCTGAACGGAGCCAAACGCCCCGGCCGCCATCCCCGATATGTCTCATCGTCATCCGTCAGAGCGGCAGATGACGACCAGCCTGCTAAATGACGGTCAGCCCCAGGACGCAGGCATTCTCGAGGTGACCGCTCACTGCCTAAGCAGCGAGAGCGAGCTGCGGTTCCGCAGTTATGGTTTGTCCCACCGGATTTGCGAGGAGATGGCCCTCGGCACGCGTCCCACGATTCAACACCCCCGTCGAAGCCAGATCGCCCCCAGTCGAAGAGAGACGACACGGCCCGCCGTGGCGGCGAGCGTGGTGGACCGGCATCGGTTGCGCTTCCAACCGGCGCCAGACACCCCTCTAGTATAGCGTGGTTCAGCTCCCGGTGCGGCCGTCGGCCGGCGCCACCCGAGTCGGCAGGCGGTCAAACTACTGACAGCCAGGATCTTCTGGCCGCCTGTCCACCTTGACTTGGAGCGAGCGGCGTCCGCATAATGCCAGGAACGGACGCCCGTCAGCCTCCCCTGGGGGCAGCACCGCTGACAGGCACGCGAATCCCAGCCGCGCATGTCCGATCACCGCTAATCCCTGCGCCCCCGAGCGAGAGCGTGATGCTGGAAGACCGGATCCGACAGTCCATCGACTCGGCCCTCTCCGAACTGCGTTCGCGGCTCGACGCCGAGATGCAGACGGCCATGGGCGAGTTCCTGGCGACGCGCCACGATGCCGAGCAGGCCGCGGCCGCCGAGGCGCGCACGACCGCGCTCGCCGAGGCAGAGGCCGCGCGCGAGGCCGCCGTCGCCGAGGTCGAGGCGCGCATGCAGGCGTCGATCGACGAAGCCGTGGCCGCCGCCCGTGCCGACGAACGCGAGCAGGCGACTCAGGAGGTGCGTGCCGCGCTCGAGAGCGAAGCCGCACAGCGCGTCGATGCCGCGCTCGAAGAAGAGCGCCAGAGCGGCGCGGTGGCGCTGGCGGATGCCGCCGGCCTCGCCGACGAGCACGAGAGGGCCGCCGTGGCGGCCGCGCGCGTCACCGAACGGGAAGATGCCCTGGCCGGCATCAGCCGGCTGCTCGACAGCGTCCGGCGGCTCGACGACGCCGCCTCGCTCAGCGATCTTCTGAACGTGCTCACCGATGCCGCCGCGCAGGAGGCGCCGCGCGTCGCCGTACTCATCGTCAAGGCTGACCGGGTGCACGGCTGGAACGTCCGTGGATTCGGAGCCCAGGACGATCAGCCGAAGGCCGTCGATCTCGCGCTCGCCGACGCCGGTGTGGTCGGGCAGGCCGTCGGCACCGCGCGCCCGGCCACCACACGCGACGGCGAGATGGCCGCCGCCGGTCCGGGGTTCGCGCCCATTCCACCGGATCGGATGGGGCTCGCCGTGCCGCTGCTGGTGGGTGGCCGCGTGGTCGCCGTGCTCTACGCCGACAGCGTCGGCCCCGAAGGCCACGAGCCGACGGTGCCCAACGGCTGGCCCGAACTCGTCGAGGTGCTGGCGCGGCACGCGGCACGGTGCCTCGAGTCGCTGACGGTGCAGCGCGCCTCGAAGCCGCCCGCCGCACGTGCGGCGGCGCCCTCGGATGGACGCGTGGACGCGTCCCCGGACGAGGCGCCTCAGACGGGACATGCGCAGGCGCGTCACGCCCTCGCGGAAGACGACGAGGTGTCGGCCCGCCGCTACGCGCGGTTGCTGCTCTCGGAGATCAAGCTCTATCACGAGCCCGTGGTGGACGAAGCCCGTCGCGAGCGGCGCCTGCTTGCGCGGCTTGGACCCGAGATCGCGCGGGCGAGGCGGCTGTACGAAGCGCGCATCCCGTCGGCAGTCGCCGCGCGCGCGGCGCTCTTCGAACAGGAACTCATCGGCACGCTTGCCGGCGGCGATCAGTCGCTCCTGGGGCAGCCCGCATGACACACCGGCGACTCACCGTCCCGCGTGTGTGGGTTCTGCTCGGAGTGGCGGCGCTCGGCGGCGCGGCCGGCCTTGCCGGCGTCGATCCAACGCCCGAGGCGCAGCAACTGGACGTGTCGCAGCGATCGGCCGGCAGTGACGGGCGCCTGGCTCCCACTGCGCATCCGCCGCTGCCGAACCCCCTGTGGATGGCCCCCGACCACGACACCGGGAGCGTTCAACCGCCGGTGCTCGCCGGGTTCGTACGAGGCGCCCGCATCATTGATGAGGGAGGCGATGCGCGAGAGGCGCTGCCGCTCGTCAGCGCGCCGGCCCTGGCGTCCACGCCGCTGGCCGACTACGCCGCCTACTACACCGGGCTCGCCCAGACGGCGCTCGGCCAGGTGGCCGAGGCCGAGGCCACCTTCGCGGCGCTGGCTGTCCGCGACGTTCCGGGCCACCTCTCCGAGGATGCGGCGCTCAAGGAAGCCGAGTTGCGTGAACGGCGCAAGGACGCCGCGGGCGCTCTGGCGATCTACGAACGGCTGGCCGCCAGGAAGACCATGGCGCCGCACGTGGTGCTGGCGCGACTCGGGGCGGCGGCCGAAGCCGCGGGCCGTCGCGATCGCGCCGTGCAGGCCTACTTCGACGTCTACTACGAGTACCCGCTGAGCAGCGAGGCCACCGGTGCCGACAGCGCCCTGACGCGGCTCAAGGCGTGGGACGAGGGCCGCGCGTCGCGGTTCGACCTGGAACTGCGCCGTGCCGACACCTTGTACGGGGCCCGCCGGTGGCAGCCTGCGAAGAGCGCCTACGAACGCCTTCAGGCACAGGCGCGCGGTGACGTGCGGAGCTACGTCACGATTCGCGCCGCAGCCGCCGCCGTGCAGTTGCGGCAGCACAAGGCTGCGCGTACCACACTCGCGCCCTACCTCGCCGAGGGCCGCTACGCCGCGGAGGCGCGGTTTCACCATCTCACGGCGACCCGCGGGCTCGGGCTCCACGACGATTACGTCCGCCTCGCGCGCACGCTCGTGGCCGAGCATCCGGATTCGCCCTGGGCCCAGGACGCGCTCGATGGACTTGCCACGCACTACATCCTGATCGACCGGCGCCCCGACGCCGACCAGGTCTTTCGCGAGACGCTGCGGCGGTTTCCGAACGGACGCTTCGCCGATCGTGCGGCGTGGCGGAGCGGCTGGTGGGCGTACCGGGCGGGGAACTACGCCGAGGCCGCGGCCCTCTTCGAACAGGGCGCGGCGGCGTTCCCGCGGTCGGACTATCGCCCGTCGTGGCTCTACTGGAGCGCCCGCGCCTACGAGCAGATCAACCGCCAGTCCGATGCCTGGGCGCGCTACCGCCTCACCGCGGCCGACTACTTCAATTCCTACTACGGCCGGATTGCGTGGACCAGGCTCGAGGCGGCGGGCCAGGCCTCGCTGCCGCCACGGCCGGCGGTCGAGCAGCCCGCGCCCGCGCCGTTGCCGCCCACCGACGACCGCATTCGCATGTTGATCGGCCTCGAGCTGTACCGCGAGGCTCTCAACGAGCTGCGCTACGCGCAGCGCGTCTGGGGCGATTCGCCCGCCCTGCAGGCGACCATCGCCCTGGTCCGCCATCGCCAGGGCATGCAGGTGCGCACGGTGGAGCGGTTTGCCGATCTCCGAGGCGCCATCACCATCATGCGGCGCGCCTATCCGCAGTTCATGGCCGCCGGCGGCGAGCACCTGCCGGAGGATGTCCTGCGCGTGATCTTCCCGCTCGACTACTGGCCGCTCATCCGGAAGCACGCCGACGCCCATGGGCTCGACCCGTACCTGATGGCGGCGCTCGTGTCGCAGGAGTCCACCTTCACGGCCTCGATTCGATCGTCGGCCAACGCCATCGGGCTGATGCAGGTCATCCCGGCGACGGGCCTCAGGTACGCGCGCCGGATCGGCATCACGCCGTTCAGCACCGCCAGGCTCAACGAGCCCGAGGTGAACGTGCGAATCGGGACGACCTACTTCGCCGAGCTGTCGAGGCGTTTCGGCGGCGACCACTTCGCCCTGGCGAGCTACAATGCCGGCGAGAACCGCGTCGTGCGGTGGCGCGCCGAGCGCCCGAACCTGCCGCAGGACGAGTTCATCGACGACATCCCGTTCCCGGAGACGCAGAACTACGTCAAGCGCATCCTCGGCACGACCGAGGACTACCGCCGCCTCTACAGCGGTGGCGGCACCAGCTCCAGCCGCTGAAGAGCCGAGCCGAGAGCCGAAAGCCGAGAGCTGAGAGCCGCAGGCTCTCACCGGTCTCCCTCCGGCCATCCGACAATCTCGTACAGCCACACGCCATCCTTCTGGACGATCGGCCTCAGGTAGGCGCGATAGGTCTCGATGCGCTCGGCGGTCCGCTGCCGGCTGACCTCATCCAGGTGATGCGCATGGATCAGCGCATAGCGGGTACCCAGTTCCTGCAGGATGGCGAACGACTCCTCCGTCGGAAACGCGCTCAGCGCGCGGGCGTTGTCGCGGAAGTCCTGCGGGATGTGGTCGCTGTACCCATTCACGAGCGGGTGGAAGTGTGCCGTGGACTGCAGCATGTAGTACGCGTGACGGTGGAAGTTGAACGACTCGTGGTAATAGGGGAGGACCACCACCGGGCCGCGTGGAAGCGTGGCGAGCAGCCGCTCGGGAGACGAGACCGGCTCGGCGGCCCGAAGCTGGCCGAGCGGAGCGGCCATCAGTTCGGCCGCGACCACGAGCGCGATGCCCGTCGAGGCCAGGGCCGGCCACCGAACGCGTTGCAGGTGGGCCGAGACCGCGCCGGCGGCCAGCACCGATAGCGCCAGCGGCACGAGGATCCCCATGCGCGCCGGGGCGCGCAGGAACGAGAAGACGGGGATCGTGTGGTACAGCACGGTGTACAACCCCCCATCAGGACCGAACGAGGCCCATACGGTGATCGCGATCACCAGGACGTAGAAGACCGCCGTGTCGCGCGGCAGCGTCGATCGGGGTGGCTGGCCGGCGGGTAACGCGGGCGCCAGCGCACGCCACGCGCCGTAGAGGCCGAGCACGATCGCGAGGATGCCCGGGAAGAGGACCTCGTTGAAGCCGCCCAGGCGCTCCAGCCACCAGCGATGCGCCCAGGCCGACGACGCGAACCACGCGCCGATGTCGGCGGAGTAGGTACGTGACTCGGCCAGTTGTCTCGTGAACCCAAGCTCACGCTGAAGCTCGACATAAGGCAGGAAGAACGGCACGGTCAGGCCGACAGCCACCGCGCCGGCGAGCGCGAAGCGCAGCCAGTAGGACGGGAGACGCCACGTGCGCTGCGACACCGCATACACCACCGCGCCCAACGCGACGGCAAGCCCGGCGAAGATCCCATAGTAGGCGCAGGCCAGCGCCTGCAGCCACACGCCAAGCCCGAGCACGATCGCACGGCCCGTGGTCGGTCGGTCCACGAGGCGGTGCATCGCCAGCAGGCACCAGGGCAGCCCCGCCGTCAGCAGCAGTTGGATGTGCGCGGTCCGCGCGAAGATGAACGGGCAGAACGCGAACATCACGCCCGCCATCGCCGCCGCACCGCGGTGGCCCGTGAGGTAGCGCGCCAGATAGTACGCGCCCGCCGCGGACAGGATGAATCCGAGCACGACGACGACGTTGTGCGTGAGGTACGGGTTACGCGACAGGTACCACACGGGAGCGCCGACCGCGCCGGCCACGAGGTTCGCTTCCGAGTAGGCGAGCGTGTTCGCGTGGGGGTGGAAGATGTTGGCCTGGAACAGCTGCCGCGGGTCGGTCGTGAGCGCGTGAGCCACCCAGGAGACCACCCACAGGCTCCAGCGCCCGTCGTTCGTGTTGACACGGCCGATGCGGTCGATCTCCGCGACGAGCGGATGCGTCAGGATGGCTGTGAGCGCCGCGGCCGCGAACGCCACGATCAGCGCTTCGGTCAGCGCGCGGGAGCGCATGGAACCCGTATGGTAGCATGGCTCGCGTCAGCTCCCTGACGATGGACCGCCTCCTCGAACTGACCCACCTCGCCGAGCAATCGCATTTCTGGTTTCGTGGTTTCCGCGGGTTCGTCAAACCATTCGTCGCGCGCGCGGTATCTGGCGTCGAGGCGCCCCGCCTGATCGATTGCGGCTGCGGCACGGGCACCAACATGGCCATGCTCGCGGCGTTCGGCCGCGTCAGCGGCTTCGACCTGACGTGGAGAGGACTCGCTTTCGCTGCCGCGCGCGGTCATCGTCGTATCGCGCAGGGCAGCATCGGCGCGATCCCCTTCCGCGACGGCAGCGCCGATGTCGTCACGTCGTTCGACGTGTTCCAGTGCCTGCCGCCCGATGTGGAGGCCGCCGCGATTGTCGAGATGGCGCGCGTGCTGAAGCCCGGAGGCCGCATGGTGCTGAGCGTGGCCGCCTTCGAGTCGTTGCGCGGCGATCACTCGGTGCTGGCCGAGGAAGTGCGGCGCTACACTCCGGCCGGCTTGCGCCGGCTCGTCGAGGGCGCCGGCGTCGAGATCGAGCGCCTGACGTGCACCAGCGCCACCCTGTTTCCGCTGCTGCTGGCGGTGCGCACGTGGCAGCGCATCAGGAGCGGCGGCCAGCCGCCTCCCGGCGAATGGGAGATCCGTGTGCCCTCGGCGCCCGTCAACGGGCTTCTCACCGCGCTGCTCGCCGTCGAAGCGCAGGTGCTCAGGGTCGTCAACCTTCCCGTGGGCAGCTCGATCGTGTGCCTGGCGCGGAAACCCCTCTGAGATGCAGGCCACGTCAGGCCGGGTCGAATCCGGCGTCATCGCAACGGTCACCGGCATTTCGATCTGGCTCTCGATCGGGGCGGTCGCGCTCGTTGACCCCGAGTCGATGGACCGGATCGGCGCGCTGCCGCCGTGGTGGGCGCTCGCCGCGATCCTGATCGCGTGCCACGTCGGTGCGCACGCCGGACGGTTCCGCGCGGATCACCTGCGGCCGCTGCTCCTCACCGTCCTCCTGTGGCTGCCGTGGTTGCCCCTGCCGGTGCCGGCAGCGTTCATGATCTGGCAGGGGCCTGTCGCCGGGCTCGTGTGGGGCGGGGCCCTGCTCGGGCTTGTCGCGGCCAGCTGGCCGCACCTCGTGACGCAGACGAGGGCGCTCGGCGACGATCGGCGTGCGCCGCTCGCGGCGACGCTCATGGTGGCCGTCGCCTACATGACAGCCGCGGTCGCCGTGTCTCCGCGGGTGCCGACCGGCGACGAGCCGCACTACCTCGTCATCACACAGAGCGTGCTCCTCGACGGCGACCTGCGGATCGAGAACAACCACCTCCGCGGGGACTACCTCGACTACTACGGCGGCGGACAGCTGCGGCCGGACTACCTGCGGCGAGGCGTGGACGGAGAGATCTACTCGGTGCATCCGCCGGGGGTCTCCGTGCTCGTGCTCCCGGCGTTCGCCCTGGCGGGACACGGCGGGGCGGTCGTGTTCCTGTCGCTGCTGATGGCCGCCGGAGGGCTCGGCGCGTGGAGGACGGCGCTGCTCGTGACGGGCGACCGCGGGTCCGCCTGGTTTGGCTGGGCGGCGGTGATGCTGACGACGCCGGTGGTGTTCCATGCGTTCACGGTGTACCCCGATGGTCCGGGGGCCGTGGCGGTGATGGTCGGAATGCTGTCGCTCGTGCGGATGGAGGTTCTCGGCGCGCGCGCGGCCGGGAGGGTCGAGCTGGCGGCCGTTGGGGCTGCGATGGCCGCATTGCCCTGGTTGCATACGCGGTTCGCGATCGTCGCGGGCGTCATCGGCGGCGCGATCCTGATCCGCCAATGGCGGACACACGATCGCGCTGCGAGGGCCGCCGCATTCATGGCCGTGCCCGTCGCCTCTGCCGTCGCGTGGTTCGGCTACTTCTGGGCTCTGTACGGCACCCCCAACCCCGCCGCGGCATACGGGGGCTACACGCAGAGCACGTTGTGGTACGCGC
>CAZNOC010000187.1:0-8302 GCA_964574545.1 uncultured Bifidobacteriaceae bacterium
GTGTCCATCGTCCCGTGGGCCAGCAGGAGTTTCCCCTTCAGCTGGTGCGCATGGTTCTGATTTGCCTGATCGTCGTAATTCGTCGTGCCGTCCGGATTCCGGACGAGCAAGCCCTGCCACTTCTCGGCCCAGTCATCCTCGTAGATCCGGTTGTCGTGGTTGCCGGCCTGTGACACACCCACCTTGAAGAAGTCCGGGTAGCGAAACATCGCCCCTGCGGTGGCGAAACCGCCGCCCGAATGCCCGTAGATCCCGGCCCGATCAAGATCGATCCACGGGTGGCGCGACGCCAGCTCCTTCATCCCCGCCACCTGGTCGGGCAGCGTGTTGTCCCCCATGTCGCCGTAGTACGCCTCGTGGAACGTCCGCGACCGCCACGGGGTGCCCATGCCGTCAATCTGCACGACGATGAAGCCGAGCTCGGCGATGGACTGCGTGTCGCCGCGCGACGGCGAGAACGATCGGCTGCCGACGCTGCCCGTCTGCGGTCCGGGATAGATGTGGTTGATGATCGGATAGCGCCGTGACGGATCGAAGTTCGTCGGCCTGTACATCAACCCGTACAAGTCGGTCTTCCCGTCGCGCGCCTTCACCGTGAACGGCGTGGGCGGCTTCCATCCCGCCTCCACCAGCCTCGTGATATCGGTTCGCTCCAGCTCGACCACGACCGTGCCCGAGAGATCCCGCAGGACCGACACGGGCGGCGTCTCCGGAGTGGAGAAGCTGTTGACGAAGTGCTGTCCGGACGGCGACAGATCGATCGTGTGGTCGGCGTCTTCCGGCGTCAGGAGCGTCAGCCCGCTGCCGTCGAAGCCGATCCGGTAGAAGTGGCGGAAGTACGGGTCGCGTCCGGCCTCCTTGCCCACGCCCACGAAGTAGATCGTCCGCGCGTCTTCGTCCACCTTCAGCACCTGCGCGACGTTGCCCGTCCCAGAGGTGATCCGCTGCTTCAAGGCGCCCGTCCGGGCATCGTAGAGATAGAGGTGGCCCCAGTCGTCGCGGCGCGAGAACCACAGCACCTCACCGCTCTCGGCCAGGTAGCGCCAGTTGACGCGCCCCTGTCCGGACTCGAAGAACGTCTCGACCTGCTCGGTCAGCACGTCACGCACCACTCCCGTCGACGCATCGGCGATTCGCAGGTCCGCGCGCTTATGATCGCGACTGCTCGAAACGAACGCCAGTTCTGACGCGTCGGCGCTCCACTGCACATCGGCCCAGGTGCCGCCGCACACGATGTGGTCGCACAGCGTCGAGCGGTGCGGGTCCATCGGCATCTGGAGCTTGACGACGCGCCCGGCCTCGACATCGATGATGACGCGCTCGATCATGAAGATCTTCTCATCACCGGGCAGCGGCATCTTGAGCGCGGTCAGCGTGTGGTGGCCCACCACGGTGTTGACGAAGTACATCTCGTGAACGAGCCTCGAGTCGTGACGGAAGGTCGCAATCTTCTTTGAGTCGGGCGACCAGACCACGACCGGCGTCACGCTGCGCGTCCAGCCCGCGTCGTTCCGCGCGTAGGCCAGCTCAGGCTCCCCGTCAGTCGTCAGCCGGGTCTCGGCGCCAGTCGCCACGTCGCGCACCCACAGGTCGTGGTCGCGCACGAACGCGGTGCGCGTGCCGTCGGGCGACGGCACGTCGTAACGCGCCGCGCCGCCCGGTCCCGAGGCCGCCGGGCGCATGGCGGTGCCCGTCTGGGTGCACGCCGCACCTTGCCGGTCGCAGCGCCAGCGGCGGTCGCGCGCGGTGAACGACAGGGCCTGGCCGTCAGCGGTGTACTCGAACGTCGTGAACGGAAGCGTTGCGGCCGTGAAGCTGCCGCCCGAGGCGCTCGACAGTGCCGCGGCCACGCGCGCGTGGTCGAACGCCGGCGCTTTGGTGCCGCCCGCCGGATCCACAAGGACGAACTCGCTCCCCAAAGGGGTGGTGTTGCGGTACCAGAACGCGCCTTCGGGCAGCCAGTTGGGACGCACGGCCGTTCGATGGACGAGCGGCGCCGTGCGGTAGCCCATGAAGCGCTCCGCCCGTGCGTAGTCCTCTGCCGTCAGCGCGGCCGCGGGTTGCGCGGACAGCGACCCGGGGATCAGCAGAAGGCACACGGCGAGCGTCAACGACGAGACACAGCGACAACGATGGGAACCTCTCACGTGGCACCTCGGAAAAGGGGTTGCCCCTTAGGGGCGCGGTGCGCCGATGGCCTTGCGGATCGCCGCCACGCTGACCGCGGTCCGGAACTCGACGATCTGCCTGCCGTGCGCGATGGTCTTCTCGATGGGCGCGAGCGACACCCCGTTGATCGTGAACTTCCCCGCCTTCACCCGTTCCGGCATGCGGATGCCGTCGGTGTCGACGGTCGCGATGATCGACGAGATGTAGTAGTTGTCGTGCAGCCCTTCCATCGTCTCGCGAATGCCCAGCTGCTCCTGGATGAAGAGCTCCACGTCGCCGTAGTTGTAGTACTCCGGGATGAAGTGCACCCGCGCACCGGCGCCCCGCCAGGCGGCATTCAGCTCGCCGGCCACCTCGCGCATCGGCGCAATGTTGCCGCCGCTGTCGCCGAGCATCACGATGTCGGTGAAGCCCTGCGATCGCAGGCTGGTCGAGATGTCGGTGAGCAGCGCCTTGTAGGTATCGCGTGACAGAAAGATCGTGCCGGGCGACAGGTTGGGGCGGGAAGGGTTACCAGGCTCGAGGGTGACGATGGGGGCCGCGAGCGTGCTGCCGAGCGACCGGGCGATGGACTCGCCCATGGCCTTGAGGACGTTGTTGTGCTTCCCGGTCGTCAGGTACGGGCCGTTCTCTTCGATGCCGCCCGTGAGGATGAGGGCCGTGGTGTGGCCGCTGCGGATGAGGTCGCGCACCTCCAGCATCGTGAGGTCCTCGATCCAGATGCTGTCGTGCATGGCGATGGGACGAGGCATGTTCGAGACGTCCACGCGCGGCTGCGTGTTGACGGACGCCACGCGGGGCGTCTGGACCGGCTCCTGTGCGTCAATGGGCGGCACGGTCGCCACGACCATCATCAACGCGACCGCAGTCGCCCGCAGGCCACTTCGCATATGCCCTCCCAGCAACATGGTTCGGCCGGTATTGTAGCCCGCCACCTCTCAATGGCGCGGCGCAACCGCCCAGCGCCAGCTCGAAAAAGCGGCAACCGCCGAACCAGGCGGCAGCCTCCGCGCGGAAGCGAGACGCCGGCGCGTCGGATCTGCCCAATTGTCATCATGTGTCACAAATGCGTCCGACTGGCCGGAGGGACTCCCCAGAGGCCCCCGTGTTCACCTACAATGCTTGCGGTTAGCCACAGCGAAGGTCGATGCTCGGTCAGGGCTCCTGATGCTCGGAGTGACGGCCACCGCGGACTCGCCGGAGGAAGATATAGTGATGCAACGACTCACGCAGGCCAGGCTGAACGCCCGTACGATGGCCGTGGCCGCGGCCACAACCGCCTTCATGATCTCGATGGTGGCGCTCGCCGCACAGGGGGGGCAGCCTCCGCCGGCAGGACAGCCTCCGGCAGGCCAGCAGCCTCCAGCTGGCGCCAAGCCCGCTCCGCCGCCACCCCCGCCGCCACCCAAGCCGCTCGTGCCGGTCACGGCCAGTTCCGTGATCAAGACGCCGGATCGCTACCTCGGCGAAACGGTGACGATGACGGGGATCGTGGACGAGGCGCTGTCGATGACCACCTTCACGGTCGATCACGACATGAAGGCGACGTCGGACAACGCCATCCTCGTGATTGCGCGCCGGACGCTGAATGAGAAGGTCGTGGACAACGAGTACGTCACGGTCATTGGCGAGCTCATCAAGTTCGACCCGGCGGAAGTGGCGAAGCGGAAGGATCCCGCGTTCGTCTCGGATCTGCCGGCCGACCAGCTGGCGAAGTTCGTTGGACGGCCTGTCGTCCTCGCCACGACCGTCTTTCAGGGGTCGCGCGACCTCGCCATGCGGCTGCCGCCGCCGATGACCCCCGCCGAAGAGGCCTTCGACAAGGTGATGAAGGCGGTCGGACCTGCCAACGGCGCGTTCCGCAAGGGCATGGCAGGCTCCAACGTCGAGCTGGCCCGCGAGAACATCGTGATCCTGCGCAACTCGTTCGCCGAGACCGAGAAGTTCTTCCGCGCGCAGCGGATGAACGAGCCGGTGAAGTGGGCCCAGGACGCGCGACGAATCACCGAGACGATCGAGAAGCAGGTCATCGCCGCCAACTGGACGGCCGTCAAGGCCGAGGCCGACAACCTCGGCAAGGCCTGCCAGACCTGTCATGCCGAGTACCGCGACCGCTACGACGATGGCAGCTTCCGGCTGAAGCGGCCGGACTGACTCTCTGTTCCGGCAGCAACCTCACACGACGGGCGGTCTGGAGTCTGGCTCCGGGCCGCCCGTTCTTGCCATGTGCCCTCCTGTGATGCGGCGAGCGTCCAGGCGATCCTCCCGTGACAATCGATTACACTCCTCCGGCGGCTCCGGCCCGTCATCCGGGTTTCCTGCGCCCGCCAGGTGCTATGCTGTGGGACCAAGTTCGGCATTGGACCGGCAGTGAGGCCGGGCCGCCGCCAGGAAGGGACACCGCTATGAAGAAGACGTTCGTGACCATTGGCGCGATGGTGCTCGTCGCGGGCCTCGTGGCAACGCTCGACGCACAGGGACCCGGCCAGCGCCGCGAGCCCGATCCGCGATCGATGGGCGGCGGCGACTGCCGCGACAATCCGCTCAACTGCCGTGACACGCCGAATCCCCTCCCCCCGCATGACACGGTGTGGATTGAAGAGATGACGTGGATGGACGTGCGCGACGCCCTCGCTGCGGGCAAGACGACGGCCATCATCTCGACGGGAGGCGTGGAGCCCAACGGCCCCTGGCTCGTCACGGGGAAGCACAACTACGTGCTGCGCGCCAACTGCGACGCCACCGCGCGGCTGTTGGGCAATGCGCTCTGCGCGCCGGTCATCCCGCTCGTGCCAGAGGGTCAGATCGATCCCCCGACCGGTCACATGACCTCCCCGGGGACGATCAGCATGCGCCGAGAAACGTTCGAAGCGATGCTCACCGACGTGGCGCACAGCCTGAAGATGCACGGCTTCAAGACGATCGTCTTCATCGGCGACAGCGGCGGGAACCAGGCGCCACAGCGGACGGTCGCCGAGCAGCTCAACAAGCAGTTCGGTGACGAGGCCATCGTCGCGCACGTGCAGGAGTATTACGACTACGCGTCTGTCAGCAAGTACATGGCCGCCAACGGCGTCGTGTCGTCGGCTGACGACGGGCTGCACGACGATCCGATCATCACGCTCAACATGCTGTACGACGATCCCGACTCGGTGCGCTACGATGCGCGCGTGAAGGCGGGCAAGGCCACGATCAACGGCGTGTCGATCGCCGACCGTGCGCAAGCGATGAAGTGGGCGAAGATGATCGTGGATTTCCGCGCCAAGGTCACGGCCGACGCCATCAACAAGGCGATCGCCAACAAGGGCACTCTTCCCGCCGCGCCGCGCCCGCGGCCCGGCGGCGAATAGCACATCGCCGGCGCGGGGGGGCCGGTTCGCCGGGTCCCCCGCCCGTCGTCATCCTCCCGCGTCCGCTCGATCCCCGAAGTACAACCCGAACGCCCCGATCGCGGCAAAGCCGAGCGACTCGTAGAGCGCGCGGGCCGGAAGCGCCCGCTCGCCCGTGAACAGGATTACTCGCGTGAGCTGGTGGATCTCGGTGGCATCGCGGAGCAGCGTCCGCATCACGGCGCGGGACAGCCCCTGCCGCCGGCGTTCCGGCACGGTGTAGACGCCGCCCACCTGCCCCGCCGGGCGGTAGAACGCGTTGAAGCTCGCGATGGAGACGAGCTGGTCGGCCTCCCACACCCCCCACCAGTGGCCGTTGATCGCCGACTGCGTGAACCCGACCTTCCGCCCCTCCGGTGTGCCCACCGGCAGGGACTGTTCGCGCAGGAACGCGCTCGCCAGGGCATCCCACGCTGGGTAGTCCCCGGCAGTGAGCGTGCGCACGTCGGGCGCCTCCGGCCCATCGACGCCCCCGTCGAATGGGAGGGTCAGGCGGTAGAGCACCTCGCGCGATTCCTGGGTGGGCGCCAGGCCGTGACTCGCGCACAGGAGCCGCCAGAGTTCCTCGGCCGCGGGCCAGTCGCCGAGCACGCCGCGCACCTCGGTGCCGCGCGCCGCCACGTCCCGCGCGACAATCGGCGCGTGACTCGCCTGACCGTCTGCCTGCACGACCACGCTTCCGCCTCGGGTGATGCACCACACGGCGCGGATCCCCTCCCGATCCACCAACGCCCGAAAGTCGCCCGAGTACGGGCTCACGCCCATGCGCGGTCCAAAGGCGCGGAGGTTGGACAGCAGGAAGAGCGAGGTGTCGATGCGCGCCTCGAGAAACGCGCGCACGGGCGGAAGGTCCGCCTCGGTCACGTCCAGTACGCCAGGGGGGAGCGGTGGCACAAGCTCCGTCATGGCTCGGAATGCGCTCGTCGCGGGCTAGCGCGGCCCCTCGGGCGCAGGCCCGAAGGGATAGAGCTCACGGATGGGCGCGTGCTCGTAGCGCAACGCGCCGAGCCGCGTGGTGCCGAACCAGTCCCCCGGTGCGTCCACGATCAGGATCGTCTTCGCGTAGCCGTTGTCGTCGAAGCCGCGGCGAAAGTGCGCTCGCGTCTTGAGGACGAACACGTCGAAGTCGTCGGGTTCGAGGCCGGCGAAGCGCAGCTGGCCCGGCATGGTGACCTGCTGATAGGCCGGAGTCAGAATGAGCACATTGCCCGGGCCGAAATCGATGACGGCCACCTGCTCGTAGCCCCAGCGCGCCCCCTTCCAGCGGAGCGTGCCGGTGATTCGCACCGGCGCGCCGGCCGGCTCTCCGGTGTAGCCACCCACTTCGCGATCGAAGGCGGCCCCCGGCTGCAGGTCTGCCGTGAAGATCGCCTCGAGCGCGGGCGCGTCGGTCAGCGCGGCATACAGCACCTTGCCGACGCCGCGATCGACGATCTCCTTCAGCGTCCAGGTGCCGTCGCCTGGACGGTCCCAGTAGTCGGCCAGCACCACGGGAGTCGCGCCACTTCGAATCGCCGCCTCGGTCGTCCGCACGGCCTCGGCCGCCAGTGGGTATGTCCCGGCCGACGCATACGTGTCGCGCAGCCGCCAGATGAGCGACGCGACGTCGTCTGCCGCTTCCTCTGCCAGCGCCTGGTCCCCGTTCGTCATCACCTGCACGGTGGTCCCGATGTCGGGGACGTCCGCCCACGGGAAGCCGAGGAAGACGCTGACGAACACGCCGGGGTACTGGTCCTCCCAGCGGCGCGCGCGCGCCATGATGTCCATCACGGGCGACGCGCCCGTCCACTGGAGCACCGTCGCGGTCACCACCGGCACCTTCCGGGTGACGCGGACGGGCGTGTACTCGCCGCGCATGATCCGGCGGAGGTACATGGCGGCCCGCTCGCCCTGGTACCACGAGTCGTAGTGGGGGAAGTGCTTCGTGACAAACGACCCGTCGGCCGTCTGCAGGAACTCCTCGTCCTCGTTCCCGTGCAGGTCGAACGCGGCCACGATGGGCACCTCGGGCCCCACGATCTCCCGGAAGCGGCGCGCGATCTCCGCTTCGGGGCGCGGCACGTCCCGGACGGCCATCGCGCCGTGCAGCGCCAGGTAGACGCCGTCCACCGGCATGGCCGCACGCAGGTCGGCGAGCATCAGATCCATGAAGTGATCGAACGCCTCCTTCGTCGTCCATGCGCGGGAGGAGCCGCCAAACGCTTCGGCGGGCGACGTGAGGCCGACAAGTTCGATGTCACCGAACTCGCGCGCCATGGTGACGAAGCCCCGGACATAGGAATCGTCGTCGTCCAGCAGTTCATCGCCGCCGAACGCCGGCCGGATGCGCGTCCAGTCCTCGATGCCCATGTCGCCGCCCGGACAGAACGTGCACGTCTCGTGCTGGAACCTCGCCACGGCCACCTTGAACGCTCCGCCCGTTCCCGCGCCCCGCATGGCCGGGTCAGCCGGCGCAACGGTCTGCCTCTCCGTCGGCCCGCAACCGCCGACGAGCACTGCAGCGACGAGCAGGCAGGGGGAGATGAGTCTCGTGGACATATCGGGCTCCTGTACGAGAAACGGGCGATGCGGAGTATAACCCCACATCGCCCGTGATCGGCACTGGGCCTTGGCGTTCAGCCGTCGGCCTTCGGCATCGAGACATCGGGTGAGGCAGTGGGCCACCTCGACCTGATTTCCCACGACCCACGACCCACTACCCACTACCCACTACCCACTACCCACGCCCCACCTCGCCAGCGTCA
>CAZNOC010000188.1:0-8280 GCA_964574545.1 uncultured Bifidobacteriaceae bacterium
AGTTCACCAACCGTCACTGGCTCAAGACGTCGGAGAACGTCCTGCGCGCCTCGGTCGATACGACCGGCCACTCGATGCTGATGCTGCGCGCCCTGTACGAGAACCGGTCGCGCGAAGGCGAGCAGTTCGAGGTGCACGCCCTCGGGGCGGGCGAGCTCGACTCGGTCAGGCACTACGACATCGCGGATCGGGACCGGCAGCGCTTCACGGTGATGGCGAGCGTGATGCCGGGCACGATGGTGGGCTTCAACGCCTCGGCCGGCGTCGGCCAGGACGAGTACCCGGGAAGCCGCCACGGGCTGCTCGAGACCGACTCGAAGCAGTACTCGGTCGGGATGGACCTCACGCCGAACGACCAGGTGCAGTTCACTGTGAACTACGGCTGGGAGGACTACACGTCGGCCACGCGGTCGCGCACGGCCACGAGCGCCGTGCAGCTCGCCGACCCGACGCGCGACTTCGTGACGGACTACGACGGGTCGGTGCGCTTCATCGACGCAGCCGTCGAGTTCGCCGAACTCATCGAACGGACCAGTGTCCGGGTGGGCCTGGACTGGAACCGCGCCACCGACAACTACAGCTACGTGGTGGGGTCGTCATTGGCGACGCCACGGCCGCTGCCCGACGTGCTGAACGAGCTGCTCCGGGCGGAGCTCTCGGTCACCTACCAGCTGAGCGAGCGCCTGCAACTCGGCTTCCTCTACTGGTACGACGACTACAAGGTCGAGGACTTCGCCCTCGGCGAGACCACGCTGAGCGGGATCGCCCTGCCGTCGTTGCAGCCAGGCGGTGCGGTGGTCAACACCAACGCCCTGCTGCTCGGCTACCTCTACCGGCCCTACACCTCCCACACGGGCTGGGTGCGGCTGACGTACCGGTTCTGACGACCCTCGGGAGCGGCCCTCATGAGCGGGGCCGCTCCCGGCGGATCGGCGGCCAGCTGTTCGTTCTCGGCTTTCGGCTTTCAGCGTCCACCTCTCAGCTTCCAGGGGCCGCCGCTTTCACTCCCGGCCCCCGCGTGCCGGCCCACCGCTTGCCGGCACCCCGGCCATCCCGCCCCTAGGCACCTCGGCAGCCCCCCGCACTTGGTACGTCACTTGCCCTTCCCAAGGTGCTGGGCCCCTTTTGTGACGGGAATCCGGCAGCACCGGAGGCCGTCAGTTCAGCGAACAACGATTGGCGAACAGCGACGAGCGACGAGCGAATAGCGAATAGCGAACAGCGGAAGCGAGCGTCATCATGCATACCGTCCCCACGCACCCACTGACCTTTCATCACCAGCCCGGCCAACAGCCGGCCCCGCAGCCCGCGCACGCCCGAGCCGGTATCGCTCCGGCGGCAGCTCCGCCCCTGCGCCTGATGTTCTGGGAGACGACGAAGGCGTGCAACCTGCGCTGTCAGCACTGCCGGGCGATTCCCGAGCAGGCCATCGGCCCGAACGTCCTGACGACGGCTGAATCGTTCCGCTTGATGGACCAGATCGCGGAGGTCACAAAGCCCGTGCTGATCCTGTCCGGCGGGGAGCCGCTTTACCGGCCTGACATCTTCGAGATTGGCGCCTACGGATGCAGCAAGGGCTTCCGCATGGCCCTGGCCACCAACGGCACCTTGATCGATCGATCGGTCGCTGGACGGATCGTGGACACCGGCTTCTCGCGCGTCGCCATCAGCCTCGACGGTGCCGTCGCTCACACGCACGACCGCTTCCGCGGGATCCCTGGCGCGCACGCCGCGGCCATCAACGGCATCCGGCTCCTGCGGGAGGCGGGGATGTCCGTTCAGATCAACTCGACGATCGCCAAGCACAACGTCACGGAGCTTCCCGCGATGCTCGATCTCGCGCTCACGCTGGGCGCCGATGCCCTGCATCTCTTCATGCTCGTGCCCGTCGGATGCGGCGTGGAGATTGCCGAACGGGAGATGCTTCCGACCGAAGAGTACGAGCGGGTCCTGAACTGGTTCTACGACAAGTCGAAGGACGTCGAGATTGACCTGAAGGCGACGTGCGCGCCCCACTACTTCCGCATTCGCGCCCAGCGCATCGTCGAGGAACGCGCACAGGGCGATCGGTCAACCCCGTTCATTGCGCACGGCACGGCGCTCAAGGCGGCGCCCGACCCGGCCGGCGGCCGGCCGCTGTCCACCATGACCCGTGGCTGCCTCGCGGGCTCGTCGGTGTGCTTCGTCTCTCATACCGGGGATGTCTACCCCTGCGGCTACCTGCCTGTCAGCGCGGGCAACGTGCGGCAGCAGTCTTTCGGCGACATCTGGCGCGACGCCGAGGTGTTTCGGACGCTGCGCAATCCAGAGGCGTATGACGGCAAGTGCGGGGTCTGCCGCTACCAGGGGATCTGCAGCGGGTGCCGCGCCAGGGCGTTCGCCGAGACGGGCAACTACATGAGCGAGGAGCCGTACTGCAGCTACGAGCCAGAGGGCACGTGCTGAGCTGATCGGAGCCAGCCGGAGTCCCGTTGGCCCCGGCGTGCGTCCGGAGTTCCGCCGTGACCGACATCTACGGCCTCATCGTCGCCGCACTTGGTGGGCTGGCCATCGGTGTCGAGCGCCAGTGGTCGGGCCACGCCTCCGGTCCTGAGGCCCGCTTCGCGGGTGTACGGACCTTCACGATGCTGGGAGGCGTGGCGGGCCTCTCCGGGACGCTCTGGGCTCGCGAGGGCCCCCTCCTCGCTGCCGTGCTGCTCTCCATCGCCGGCGCCATCGTGGTGGCTGCCTACATCGCCGCGAGCCGCCGGGACGTGGACGGCACCACCGAAGTGGCGGCGCTCGTCGTGCTCACCGCCGGGACGGCTGCGGGGCTCGGCCATACCCGCCTCGCGAGCGGCGTGATCGCGATGACGGTGCTGCTGCTCGTGGAGAAGTCCCGGCTGCATGCCCTGGTGTCACGGCTGGACGATGCGGGGATGCGCGCGGCGGTGCGCTTTGCCGTGATGGCCGTGGTTGTGCTGCCGCTCCTGCCGGCCGGGCCCTTCGGCCCGCTTGGGGGCATCCGACCACGCGAGCTCTGGCTGCTCGTGCTGTTCTTCTCCGGGCTCAGCTTCGCGGGCTACCTCGCGCAGCGGGCCGTGGGGGCCAATCGCGGCTACCCTGTTGCGGGCCTGCTCGGTGGCCTGCTCTCGTCGACCAGCGTCACACTCGGGTTCGCGCGTTTGAGCCGGACGGATCGGGACATCGGATGGCCCCTGGCCGTCGGCGTGCTGGCCGCCTGCACCGTCCTGCTCGTGCGCGTGATCGTCGTCACGAGCGTGCTGAACCCGGCGCTCGCGCTCGCCCTGATGCCCTACTTCGCGTTGCCGTTTGTCGTGGGGCTGGGGGCCATCGCCGCGGGCCTGCGAAAGACCGCGCCAGGCCGCACCGAACTCACGCGGCCGCGTAACCCCCTCCAGGTGCGCCAGGCGCTCGAGATGGCGGTGCTTTTCCAGTTTGTATTGATGGGCGTCTATCTGGCGCGGGAAGCCTTCGGCGCAGCTGGCGTCCTCCTGTCTGGTGCGGTGCTGGGGCTGACCGACGTGGATGCCCTCACGCTCTCGATGGCGAGAAGCGCCACCGCAGGTGTCCCCACTGGCGTTGCGGCGCAGGCCATCACCATCGGCATCCTCTCGAATACCCTGATGAAGGCCGCGGTCGCTCTCGTCGTCGGGCGAGGGGCGTTCCGGGCGGTAACGGCAGCGCTGCTCGGGCTGATGGCGGTCGCGTTCGTGGTGTCCCTGACGGTCCTCAGCGCCTGACGCCGGCCTTTCTCAGGATCGTCATCATCGGGCACCAGTTCGAGAACCCCGACTGGAAGAGATTCGCGCCGACGAACACGGTGAACCACAGGAAGTTGGGGTGGACGTACATTCCGAGCAGCACGCTCAGGACGACGAGGCCACCGGCGATGACGCGAAGCGTGCGATCGACGTTCATGACAGATCCTCCGGTATGAAGAGCAGGGGGAGACGACAGTCGCGGATGAGCGCCGCCGCGGCGCTCGTCAGGGCGCCGGCCGACCCGTCAGGCCCGCGCGGGATGACGACGAAGGTGGCCCCGGTGTCCGCGGCGATGCTCGGGGCTCCGCCGGCGTCCAGGTGGCTGACCCGCCCGCCAGACGGCGACGCCAGTCGCGCGGCGCACCCGCTCGCGCGCCCACCCGGCTCACCACCGAGGACGGCGACGTGGGCGAAGGGGTCGAGGGCGACGGGGACGTCGTGGACAATCAGCACCGGGGCCGCGGAAGAACGCGCTACCCGTTCGGCGACCGATCCCAGCCACCAGCGGCTCGGCCCCTTCCGCCCATGCGTGCCCATGACGATCAGGTCCGCGTCGGCAGCCGCATCGATCAGGACACCGGTGGCCGGGCCGGCGACCACTCTGGCATCCACGGGCATGCCGGCTTCGCGCTCTGCCACATCTCGAAGCTGGACCTCGGCCTGGTCACGGGCGGCCGCCCGCTGGGCCTCCAGCGCGTCAATCTGGTCCGATGTGAAGTAGGGCGGTGCCTCGAGCGCCTCGGCGTGGACCGCGACGATGGCCGCGCCGAAGCGGCGCGCGAGCGTGGCGGCCATCCGCACGGCCGCCAGAGAGGGCTCGCCGAAGTCCACCGCGACGACGAGACGGGCAGGAGGGCAGTTCCACATGGAGTCGCTCACGGTGGTTACGCCGGCGTCGCCGGGATGGCGCCGGCCGGCACGGCCGCGGCCTCGTCCCCGGAGGCCGAGATGAAGTAGAGGACCGGGACGGCCATGCGTGACAGCAGCAGCGACGCCACCTCCCCCGCCATCAGCGAGATGGCCAGCCCCTGGAAGATTGGGTCGAACAGGATCACGCCCGCGCCGACGATCACGGCCGCCGCGGTGAGGGCCATCGGCCGGAAGCGGACGGCCCCCGCGTCGATGACCGCCTCGGCGAGCGGCACGCCTTCTCTGAGCCGCAGTTCGATGAAGTCCACGAGGATGATCGAGTTGCGGACGACGATCCCTGCGCCCGCGATGAAGCCGATCATCGACGTCGCCGTGAAGAAGGCGCCCATGGCGGCGTGCGCCGGCAGGATGCCGACGAGCGAAAACGGGATGGCCGCCATGATCGTGAGCGGCGTTCGGAAGCTCTGGAACCAGCCGACGACGAGGATGTAGATCAGGATCAGCACGGCGGCGAAGGCCAGGCCGAGATCGCGGAACACCTCCAGCGTGATGTGCCACTCGCCGTCCCACTTCATCGCGTAGCGCGTGCTGTCCACGGGGAGCTGGGCATTGAAGACGTCGAGCCCGTACCCTTCGTCGAGGACCATCTCTCCAAGCGTCCGATTCATCTGCATGATCGCGTAGACCGGGCTCTCGGATCCGCCCGCCATGTCGGCGGTCACGTAGGTCACCGGCTGCAGGTTCTTCGCGTAGAGGCTTCGCTCCTCGGTGATGTCGGCGCGCCGCGTGACCGCGCCCACAGTGACGGGCTGCGTGCCCTGCAGCCGCAGGCTGGTCAAGGCCTCCGGTGTGCGCAGACCGCGGGGGAGACGCAGTACCACGGGAACGTCCTCGCGGGCGGCCGGGTCGTGCAGCAGTCCCACCGTCTCTCCAGCGCCCCCCATCCGCACCAGCGCCGCGATGTCGGCCGCCGAGACCCCGGCCGAGGCCGCCCGCTCGCCATCGACGGTCAGCGACCACTTCGGCTGCAGCGCTTCCACGTACCAGTCCACGTCCACGACGCCAGGCGTGCGCTGGAAGAGGTCCCGAATCTCCGTGGCGATGGCCAGCCGGCGCTCCGGATCAGGGCCGTAGACTTCGGCCACGAGCGTCTGCAGGACCGGCGGCCCCGGCGGGACTTCCGCGACCTGCATCCGGGCGCCGAAAGAGGCGGCGATGGGGGCGAGGCGCGTACGCACACGGCCGGCGATCTCGTGGCTCTGCGCATCGCGGTCTTCCTTCGACCGCAGCAGCACCTGCAGGTCGGCCTGGTGCGGCTCCTGGCGAAGGAAGTAGCGGCGGACCAGCCCGTTGAAGTTGTACGGCGAGGCCGTGCCCACATACGACTGGACGCTCGTCACGTCCGGCTCCTCGAGCGCCGCGTCGGCGAGCGCCGCCGCGACGCGCGCCGTCTGCTCGAGTGGCGTGCCCTCCGGCATGTTGACGATGACCTGGAACTCGCTCTTGTTGTCGAACGGCAGCATCTTCACCGTGACGAGCCCGAGCGGCACGAACGAGGCGGCGATGACGAGGAGCCCCGCGACGCCGCCGAGGAAGCCGAAGCGGGACCCGGGCGAGGCCAGCAGGCGCGCCATCACGCGGCGGTAGACCACCGTGAACCGATCCTCGGTGTGCGCGTGGCTGCCGTGGACGCCTGTCGAGAGCAGCCGCACCGCGGCCCATGGGGTGACGATGAAGGCGACGATGAGCGAGAAGATCATGGCGGCAGACGCGCCGACCGGGATGGGCCGCATGTAGGGGCCCATCAACCCTCCGACAAAGGCCATCGGAAGGATGGCGGCGACGACCGTCAGCGTGGCAAGGATCGTCGGGTTGCCGACTTCGTCCACCGCGCGAATCGCGACGGCGCGCATCGTGCCGCCGCCGAGCCGCACGTGGCGCACGATGTTCTCCACCACCACGATCGCATCGTCCACGAGGATGCCGATGGAGAAGATCAGGGCGAAGAGCGTGATGCGGTTCAGCGTATAGCCGTAAAGGTAGAAGACGAACAGCGTGAGCGCCAGCGTGACGGGAATGGCCGTGGCCACGACGAGCGACTCGCGACGGCCCAGCGCGAACCAGATGAGCAGCGACACCGACACGACGGCGATGGCCATGTGGAAGAGCAGTTCGTTCGACTTGTCGCGCGCCGTCTCGCCGTAGTTGCGCGTGACGGAGATGGTCAGGTCGGCCGGCACGTAGGTCGGGCGCAGCAGGGCCAGCTTCTCTTCGACGCGGTTCGTCAGGTCGATGGCGTTCGTGCCCTTGCGCTTCGCGATCGCCAGCGTGACGGCCGGGGAGGTGCCGGCATCGCGTGAATGGAAGCGCACGTAATTGGAAGGCTCGGCATCGCCGTCGCTCACCGTGGCCACGTCACCGACGCGCAACGCACGCAGGGCAGCCGAAGCGCGGACGACCACCCGCTCGATGGCCGCCCGCGAGTCCAGCCAGAGGCCCGTCTCGACACGGGTCGCGATCCCGTCGCGCGTCGTGGCGGCGGCCGGGGCACGCACGTTGGCCCTGTCGAGCGCCGCGGCCACCTGGAGGGCGTCCACCCCGTACGCGTCGAGGCGTGCGGGGTCGAGCTCGACGCGGACCTCGCGGCGACGTCCGCCGAGAATTGTCACCTCCGAGATGTCGGGCACCTGCGTCAGGCCCTCCGCGAGCTGTCCCGCCACGAGCCGCAGTACCGCATCGTCGTAACCGGGGCCCCAGAGCGTGAGGGCCATCACCGGCACGTCGTCGATCGCACGGAGCTTGACGAGTGGCGCCGATGCGCCGGGCGGCACCAGCGTGGCGTTCGCCTGCAACTTCTGGTTGAGCCGTACGAGTGCTGTTTCCTCGTCCTCTCCGACGAGGAACCGCACCACGATCATCGCGCGGCCCGGGCTCGAGGTCGAGTAGAGGTACTCGACCCCCGGGACCTCCCAGAGCAGCCGCTCGAGCGGGCGCGTCACGCGCTGCTGGACTTCCTCGGGGGCGGCGCCAGGCATCTCGACGAACACGTCAATCATCGGCACGATGATCTGCGGCTCCTCCTCGCGGGGCAGCGCGATGACCGCCATCAGCCCGAGGAGCATTGAGGCCACGATGAAGAGGGGCGTGAGCTTCGAGTCGATGAAGGCGGCAGCCAGACGACCGGCCACGCCGCCGGCCGCCGGGGCGCTCATCGACGTGCTCCCCGCGGCGCCACCGGTGCGCCGTCAACAAGGTGGGCGGAGGGCGCCACAAGCACGGTGTCTCCCGCGGTCAGGCCCGCGAGGATCTCGGTGTGGCCACCCAGCGCGAGGCCGACCGAGACCAGCCGGAAGCGCGCACGCCCGTCGTCCACGACGAAGACGGCGGTAAGCTGCCCACGCCGGACGATGGCGGTGTCGGGTACGGCGAGCACCTCGCGATCCGCGCCCGCGACCCTGACGCGCGCGAACCGGCCCGTCTCCACCTGCGCGCCGCTGGCCAGCGCAATCTTGAGGGTGACGCTCTGCAGGCCGGCTTCCATGGTGCGCTCGATCTCGGCGACCTCGCCCGCGAGCGGCTCGAGTCGATCGTCGAGCCAGACCTGCGCGGCGGTCCCCACCTGCAGCCCTTGAGCGCGGCCGGCGTC
>CAZNOC010000189.1:0-8234 GCA_964574545.1 uncultured Bifidobacteriaceae bacterium
ACGGTGACGCTCACCAGCCTCGACACGGGCATCGAGACCACGCGGGTCAGCGACGCGAACGGCAACTTCGAGTTCATGACGGTGCGCGTGGGGCGCTACCGGGTGTCGGCCGAGCTCGACGGATTCGCGGTGGCGCTCGCCGACGACATCCAGGTCACCATTGGCGCCCGCCAGCGCGTGGATCTGCGCCTCGAGCCCGGCGCGATCACCGAGACCGTCTCGGTCGTGGGGGCGGCCACGCGCCTCGAGACGGACACGAGCCAGCGCGGCCAGCTGATCACGGCGGCGCAGGTCGTCGAGTTGCCGCTCAACTCCCGCGAATACTCGACCCTGGCCCTGCTCAGCCCGGGCGTCCGTCAGTCGGCTCTCAGCACGGGGGGCTTCACGCCGCGCGAGGGCTCGTTCAACGTCAACGGGCTGCGCAGCACCTTCAACAACTTCCTGCTGGACGGGCTCGACAACAACGCGTACGGCACGAGCAACCAGGGGTTTTCGAACCAGGTGATGCAGCCCTCGCCAGACTCCGTGGCCGAGTTCCGCGTGGTCACCAACAACCTGAGCGCCGAGTACGGGCGCAGCGGCGGCGCGACCGTGAACGTGGCCACGCGCAGCGGCACCAACCAGTTTCGGGGCTCCGTGTGGGAGTTCTATCGAGACACCAAGCTGAATGCGACCGGCTTCTTCAAGCCCGCGTCGGGCGAGAAACCCCCGCTGCGCCGCAATCAGTTCGGCGGCGCCTTCGGCGGGCCCGTGCTGCGCAACAAGGCGTTCTTCTTCGCCGACTACGAGGGCTTCCGGCAGTCCCGCAAGGTCGTCGCATTTCAAACCATCCCGACACCAGCGCAGCGACAAGGCGTCCTGCCAGTGGCCGTGCGCAATCCGCTGACGGGCGAGGTCTTCCCGGCGGGCACGCAGATTCCCATGACGGACTTCGCCCAGAAGGTGCTGAGCGGCTTGCCGGATCCGAACGTGCCGGGCGCCGCCGCCAACAACTACACCTTGTTGCAGGAGTTCAAGAACGACAACGACAAGTACGGCGGCAGGGTGGATGTCCAGCTCAATCCGTTGCTCTCGCTGTTCGGGCGCTACGGCTACCGGAACGTCGACATCTTCGACGATCCGCCGCTGCCCCTGCCGTCGGGCGGTGCCGGCAACGCGTTCACGTATGTGACGAGCCGCCAGTTCGCGACCGGCTTCACGTGGGCCCGCTCCGGCTCGTCCCTCCTCGAAGGGCGCCTGGGCTGGTCGAGGACCGAGGCGGGCAAGAATCCGCACGGTCTCGGCACGCCCAGTGCCCTCGAGGCCTTCGGGATCAGCGGTCTGCCAACCGACCCGCGTGTCGCGGGCGGTCTGCCGACGCAGATCATCACCGGGTTCTCGGACCTTGGCCGTCAGGCCACGAACCCGCAGTGGCAGTTCCCGGAGCTGTGGAACCCGAAGGTCAACTACACCTGGGTGACCGGCCGTCACTCGCTCAAGACGGGCTACGAGTACCAGTTCATCAAGACCGAGGTGCAGGATGTGAACCCGCTGTACGGGCGCGACCAGTACAACGGACAGTTTTCCCGCCCGGCCGGGGTGGCCGCCAACAATGTCTACAACCTGGCCGACTTCATGTTCGGCCTGCGTGCCAATTACGCCCTCAGCACGTTCCTCATCGCGAACCTGCGCCAGCAGATGCACTTCGCGTACATCCAGGACGACTTCCGCGTGAACGACCGGCTGACGCTCAACCTCGGCCTGCGGTACGAGTACGCGACGCCGTGGTACGAGCAGGACAACATCATGTCCAACTTCGACCCGGACACGCGGCAGATGGTGCTCGCGCGTGAAGGCTCGCTCCGGGAGCGGGCGCTCATGGAACCGGACCGCAACAATTTCGGCCCCCGGCTCGGCTTCGCCTACACGCTCACGCCGCGCACGGTGATGCGTGGAGGCTACGGGATCAGCTATATCCACTTCCACCGCGCGGGCGGCGCCAACGTGCTCTCGATCAACGGCCCGCAGTCGGTGACCGCCGTCGTCACGCAGAGCAACCCGCTCGCGCCGGCGTTCCGAACGACGCAGCAGGGCTATCCGGAGGGCTTTGCCGATCCGTCGCGGTTCAACCCGCTCGCCGCAAACGTCACCTACATGCCCGAGGACTACCGTTCGAGCCGAGTCCAGAGCTACTACATCTCGGTGCAGCGGGAGGTCGCGGAGAACATGATCGTGGACGTGGCCTACGTGGGGAACAAGTCCGACGGCCTGCTGCTGTTCGCCAACTTCAACCAGGCGGTGCCGAACAACCCGCAGGGCACGATTCCGCTGGCCCAGCGGCGGCCGATTCCGGAGTTCGGCGACATTACCTATTCGTTCAACGGCGGCCGGTCGCAGTACGATTCGCTGCAGATCAAGTACGAGTACCGCATGCGTGGCGGGCTCATGCTGCTC
This sequence comes from uncultured Bifidobacteriaceae bacterium, assembly GCA_964574545.1. GTDB lineage: Bacteria > Acidobacteriota > Vicinamibacteria > Vicinamibacterales > UBA2999 > JAUXWO01. Next base: position 2,434 of record CAZNOC010000189.1, read on the forward strand.
AACTCGTTCACCTGGTCGAGGGCCCTCGACAACGCCGCCGGTTCACTCGAGAACCCGAACGGCAACTCCGCGGCACCGCAGAACTTCTACGACCTCGACGCCGACTGGGGCACGTCCGGGTACGATGAGCCGTACAACAACACCACGAGCTTCGTCTGGGAGTTGCCCGTTGGGCAGGGGCGGCGGTGGATGGGTGACGCCAACCCCGTCGTTGACGCCCTGCTGGGCGGCTGGACGCTGAGCGGGATCAGCACGGCCAGGTCGGGAGCGCCGGTCAACCTGCGATACACGCCGGCGGCCGCCTTCGTCGTCTCGGGCATCACCCAGGACTTCCGCGGCGCGAATGCCTACCGGCCGAACGTCGTCGGCGACCCGTACGGCGACAGGAAGTCGACCACGAACTACTTGAATCGCGACACGGTGCTGATCCCGACCGATCCGAGCCAGCCGTTCGGTAACGCCGAGCGCAACACCGTCCGGGCCCCGAATTTCTGGCAGATCGATTTCGTGGCCACGAAGAACTTCCGGGTGCCGGTGGGTACGCAGACGCGGGCGCAGTTCCGGCTCGAGGCGTTCAACCTGTTCAACCGCGTCAACTTCGGTGCGCCAAACGGCAACCGCAGCGCCGGAGGTTTCGGCACCATCACCTCGACGTTCGACGCACGTCAGATTCAGCTGGGGGTGAAGCTGACCTTCTGACGGCGGCTACCGGCGCGGGAACTGGTCGAGGTTGCCGGTGTCACCGCCGGGACGCCCTCGCTGCGGCGTGCGAAACGCCAGCGTCCGTTCGATGTCACGCGCATGCGCCGCGATCTCGTTCGTCTGCCGCTCAGGTGACCAACCCAGCTCCCGGCCCATCACCGCGGCCACGGCGGGCGCGGCACCACGGCCCTGGTCCGTCGCAGCGCCCAGCAACGATCGACGCCGCAGGAAGTCCGACACGGTCATGCAGTGCTCGTGGCGCACGGCGAACACGATCTGGGCGGCGATATCCGGGTACGCCGGCGAGATCGGCTGCGCCAACTCGGGATGCGCCACGGCAAGTTGCTCTACCTCCGAGGCCCGGCTTCCGTACAGGTCATACAGATGCGACGAGGTACCCGTGCGCCGTCCACCTCGCCCGCCCGGCAGAGGCTCGGTGGCGGTAGTACTGCGCTCCCGGTTTCCGAGCCGGCGGGCAACGACGTCGGTGGCTTCCTCCGCGATGGCGCGATACGCGGTGATCTTGCCGCCCGTAATCGAGACGAGACCAGGGATCCCACCGGCCGCCTCGTCGGTGACCTTGTGCATGCGCGACACGGACGACGTGCGGCCTTTCTGCATCACAAGTGCCCGCACGCCCGCCGTCGTGAACAACACCTGGTCCAAGGTGAGCATGGGAAAGGCGCCTCGCAGCGAGTCGATCACATACTCCACGTCTTCGAGGGTCGCTTCGGCCTCGGCGGGGTCGCCGAGATAGTCCGTGTCGGTCGTCCCGAGCCACGTAGATCCCTGGCGCGGGATCGCAAACATGAGCCGGCCGTCGACCTGGGAGAACAAGACCAGCGCGCGTTCGGTCAATGGCGGGCACACCAGATGGATGCCCTTGGTCATGCGTACGCGCCCGCGCGCCGGTGCCGTCACCATGCCGGCTACACGCTCGAACCAAGGGCCCGCGGCGTTGATGGTGGTGCGGGCCCGCACCTCCGCCTCGTCTCCGGTCAGCGAGTCGCGCACTCGTACGCCCGCGACCGCCGGTCCGTCGAGAACCGCGCTCGTCACCTTGGCGTAATTGAAGGCGAGCGCGCCGTGCGCCTCGGCGTCGGTCAGGTTGTCGATACACAGCCGTTCCGGGGAGTCGAGCCGGGCATCGTAATACACCGCCTGAGACCGACTGGCGCGATGACGGGGCAGACTGCTGCCGAACGCCAGGGCATCGTAGAGGGCGAGCCCAGCGCGGAGCCGGAGCCGCTGCCATGCTCCGACGTCCTGGAACGGGATGGTGAACTCGAAGGGTCTGACGAGATGCGGCGCAATCCGGAGCAGCGTTTCGCGCTCGCGGAGATCCATACGCACGAGCCGAAAATCGGCCGTTTCGAGGTATCGGAGCCCGCCGTGGACAATCCGCGTCGACGCCGCAGTCGTGCCGCTGCCGAAGTCGCGCTGCTCGAAAAGCACCACGCGCAGACCGCGCCGGGCGGCATCGCGCGCGACGCCGCATCCTACGATCCCACCACCGATGATGGCCACGTCGAAGATCTGTGCCTGCGCCGCCACCAGCCTGGTCACGCGCCGTGATTGTTCGAGAAGCCGTTGCGTTATGTCAAGCTGACCGGGTAGTCTCAGCGGGCATGCCTGCATACCTCGCAGAAGCCATCGGCACGATGCTCCTCGTCCTCCTCGGGAACGGCGTGGTCGCCAACGTGTTGCTGGCACGATCGAAGGGCCAGAACTCCGGCTGGCTGGTCATCGCCACCGGGTGGGGCGTGGCCGTGGCCATCGCCGTTTACGCCGTCGGCCGCGTCAGCGGTGCACACATCAACCCGGCCGTGACCGTCGGCCTGGCGTCCATCGGCAGCTTCCCCTGGACCGACGTGCCAGGGTACGTGGTCGCGCAGATGGTCGGCGCCTTCGTCGGGGCGGTTCTCGTGTACGTCGTGTACCTGCCGCACTGGCGGCCGACGGAGGATCCCGGGCTCAAGCTCGCGGTCTTCTGCACGGCTCCGGCCATCCGCCACACGCCCGCCAACATCGCCACCGAGGTCATCGGCACTGCCGTGCTGCTGTTCGGCGTGCTGGCGATCGGCGCGAACGCGGAGGGCTGGGCGCAGGCCGGCGAGGTGGATCTGTCGCAGGTCTTCAGCCGCGGGCTTCAGCCGCTCCTGGTGGGCATCCTTGTGCTCGGCATCGGACTCTCCCTGGGAGGCCCCACGGGGTACGCCATCAACCCGGCTCGTGACCTCGGTCCGCGTCTGGCCCATGCGCTGCTGCCCATTCCGGGCAAGGGGCCGTCGGACTGGTCCTACAGTTGGGTCCCCGTGGCGGCGCCGCTCGTCGGGGGCATCCTTGGCGCGGCGTTGTACGCCGCCGTCGGATTCTAGCAGCCGGAGGCAGGGCTGGTTCGCACCCGATCCGCACGGCCGAACAGAGTCGCCATGACGGTTGGGAGGAGGCATCGTTGATGCGATTTGTCGGAGCGCTCGACCAGGGGACGACCAGCACGCGCTTCATGGTGTTCGACGCCGGTGGAGCAGAGGTGGCCCGGCGGCAGATCGAGCACGCACAGATCATGCCTCAGCCCGGCTGGGTTGAGCACGACCCGGTGGAGATCGCGGCGCGCACAAGCGAAGTCATCACGGGGGCGCTTCGCGCGGCCGGTCTTGCCGGCACCGATCTCGCGGCCATCGGTGTCACCAACCAGCGCGAGACGACGGTTGTCTGGAACCCGAAGACGGGTCAGCCCTGGTACAACGCCATCGTCTGGCAGGATACCCGCACCGATCGCATCGTCCATGCCCTCGAGCCGAAGCGGCAGCTGCTCTACGAGCGCACCGGACTGCCACCGGCGACGTACTTCTCGGGGACAAAGGTGCAGTGGATCCTCGAGAACGTCGATGGGGTGCGCGAAGCGGCGGAACGTGGCGAGGCGGTCTTCGGCAACATCGACACGTGGGTGATCTGGAACCTCACCGGCGGCGCGGACGGCGGCGTGCACGTCACTGACGTGACCAACGCGAGCCGCACGCTCCTGATGGACCTGCGCACGCTCGACTGGGACGATGAACTGCTGGCGCTGTTCGGGATCCCGCGCCGAATGCTGCCGGCTATCCGATCGTCGTCAGACCGTGCCGGGTACGGGATGACGCGCCGGAACGGCCCCGTCGGCGCCGAGGTCTCGGTGTGCGGCGATCTGGGGGATCAGCAGGCGGCCACCGTGGGTCAGGCGTGCTTTGCTCCGGGCGAGGCAAAGAACACCTACGGTACCGGCAACTTCATGCTGCTCAACACGGGGCGCGAGGTTGTCCCGTCAAAGGCGGGCTTGCTGACGACCGTGTGCTACCGCTTCGATGGCGCGGATCCGATTTACGCCCTGGAGGGGTCGATCGCCGTGACAGGGTCGGCGGTGCAGTGGCTCCGCGACCAGCTTGGAATCATCGGATCGGCCGGGGAGGTCGAAGCGCTGGCGAAGAGCGTGCCGGACAACGGCGGCGTGTCGTTCGTGCCGGCGTTCTCGGGCTTGTTCGCGCCCTACTGGCGCTCGGACGCCCGCGGCGTCATTGTGGGGCTGTCGCGGTTCAATACGAAGGCGCACCTGGCTCGGGCCACGCTGGAGGCGATCTGCTACCAGACCAAGGCCGTGGCCGACGCCATGGTGCAGGACTCCGGTGTCCGGCTCGACGTGCTCAAGGTGGACGGCGGCGCCACCGTCAACGACACGCTGATGCAACTGCAGGCTGATGTTCTGGGCGTGCCGGTCGTACGGCCCGTGGTACCGGAAACGACGGCGCTTGGCGCAGCGTACGCGGCCGGCCTTGCGGTGGGCTTCTGGAAGGACCTCGATACGTTGCGTCAGAACTGGAAGGCCGACCGGCAGTGGGAACCGGCGTGGAGCGCCGACCAGCGTGAGGCCGGCTACCGTCAATGGCAGAAGGCGGTGGAGCGGACGCTCAACTGGACCGACGTGACATAGCCCGGGATGGTGCCGGCCACGGGCGGCGCCGTGAAGCGGCACCACCATGAGCACGATGCCCGGGACTCGCACCCGTCCTGGAAGAAGTGCACGCCCGGCTGCGTGGAGGGGCGCAGCCGAGCGTACGGTGTGTCGCGAACTGTCGTCTCGCGTGTGGTCGTCAGCTCTTCTTCTGTCGGCGCCGCGCCGCGGTGAGCCCGAGCAGGCCGACACCGAGCAGCGCGAAGGTAGCAGGTTCCGGCACGGTCACGACCGCGAAGAAGCCTGCACCGGGGTCTCCCAGCGTCTGGACACCCGTGAACGAATGTGCGCCCACGGGAAGGGCGAACATCGCGTAGCTGTAGCTCCCCGGACCCAGGTTCGCCAGCGCGCAGGAGATGTCAGACCCGCAGGTGCCGCCATCAATGGGGGCCGACGTCGTGCCCATACTGACGCCGAAGTTGAAGAATTCGAACTGATCGATCGACAGGAACCCATCGGTGACGATCAGCACCTGGTTGGCGCTCGTGGTCGTGATGGTCCACGGCGCATCGGGGGCAACCGCCACAGCACCTCCGCCCGGAGCGTTGGTGCCGAGAGTGTACCCAGCACCGGATTCAAGGGCAAGGCCAAGACCCGGGAATCCGAATGTGTACCACTGGTCAGCGACGATTGGAGCGGCGCTGGCCGTCGGCGCCGCGATTCCCATCGCCACGACGAGGCCGCCAGCGCACAGCAGTCTGCGAATCATACAAACCCTCCTTCAGCTCAGCTCTGGCGAACGGCTGAAGCGCCAGTGGTCGTGACGACGTCCGCTCCCCCGCGCATCGCTACGCGTGTGCTGCGCCTGAGCGCTTCCTACCGGGCGTCCACTGCCAGAGCTGGACTTCTCAGGCAAGCAACGGGCACTCCATCTCCTGCCCGATTGGCGTAACAGTGTGCAAAACGCAGTATTTTCAATCACTTACACGGAGGCCTTGCCCAACCCGTGGTCCTGAACCAGCGCCATAGTCTGCCAGGAGGAAGCCGAAAGTCTCGGCGCTGACCGCTTCGGGCGCCACGGCCCTGCCTCCCGGTCGGCCGGAGAGTTGCCGTCGGCTCTCGGCTTTCGGCTTTCAGGTCACGGCTCATCGCTCAGGGCTCGCCCCGACAG
>CAZNOC010000190.1:0-8180 GCA_964574545.1 uncultured Bifidobacteriaceae bacterium
GAGCGTATCGGCCAGCACTTCGGCCGAGCCCTGCACGTCGGCCTTGATGATGAGCGGCAGCTCCTTGATGCCGCCCTCGGCGAGCTGCATCTGGAGCGACTCCAGGGTCAGCCGTGCGCCCTTGGTGCCGAGCACCCGTTCCTTTGTCTGCGCCTGGCGGAAGAGGGCGATCTGCCGCGCCTTCGCCGGGTCGGACACCATCTGGAAGGAATCCCCGGGCGAGGGCAGGGCTTCGAGCCCGAGCACCTCGACCGGCGTGGACGGGCCGGCCGACTTCAACTGGCGCCCACGGTCGTCGATCAGCGCGCGGACGCGACCGGTGATGGGCCCGGCAATCACGTGGTCGCCGACATTCAGGGTTCCGTCCTGCACGAGCACGGTCGCGACGGGACCACGGCCCCGGTCGAGCTTCGTCTCGAGCACCGTGCCGACGGCGCCGCGCTTGGGGTTGGCCTTCAACTCGCCGATGTCGGTGACGAGCAGGATCATCTCGAGCAGCAGGTCGAGGTTCTGCTTCTGTTTGGCCGACACCTCGACGAAGACCGTCTGGCCGCCCCAGTCCTCAGGCATCAGGCCGAGCTCGGTCAGCTGACGCTTCACCGTCTCGGGGTTGGCGTTCGGCTTGTCGATCTTGTTGACCGCGACGATGATCGGCACGTTCGCCGCTTTGGCGTGGTCGATCGCCTCACGCGTCTGCGGCATCACGCCGTCGTCGGCCGCGACAACGAGGATGACGACGTCGGTGACCTTCGATCCGCGCGCGCGCATGAGCGTGAAGGCCTCGTGGCCTGGCGTGTCGAGGAAGACGACCTGCTTGTCCTTGCCCTTGCCGACCGGCACCAGGTAGGCGCCGATGTGCTGCGTGATGCCGCCGGCTTCCCGCGCCGCCACGGTGGTCTCTCGGATCGCGTCGAGGAGCGTCGTCTTGCCGTGGTCCACGTGGCCCATGACGGTGACCACTGGCGCACGAGGGATGAGATCCCCCGGGTCGGACTGCTCGGTCTCGACCTGGATCAACTCTTCCTCGAAGCTGCGCGTCTCGATGTCCGCGCCGAAGTGCCGCGCCACCGTTCTGGCGGTCTCGATGTCGATCGGCGAGTTGATCGTCATCATCATGCGGCGATCGAGCAGGACCTTGAGCGCATCCTTGACCCGCACCTCGAGCTTGTCGGCCAGATCCTTGACGGTCATGCCTTCGGCGAGCGTGATGGTGCGCGTGACCGGCGGCAGCGCCACCGGAGCCGGGATCGACGGGCGCTGGAGCGGCTGTGAGCGATGGCCGCCGCTGCGGCGCTGGGGCGACCGGTTGCCGCCGGGACGATGCTGGAACGGCGGTCGTCCGACCGCCGGTTGCGCCGGACGGATTGGCTGCGCCGGCAGCGGCCGCGGGCCTCCGAGCATGGCCGGCGTCGTGCCTGTCGGCGGGCGGGGGCCCGGATACGGTGGACGAGGGGGCATGACGCCGCCAGGACGTGTCCCGCGAGGCGGTGTCGGGCGCGGCGGCGTGCCGGATGGCGGCGCGATGATGCGCGGCGGCGGCTGGGCCTGCGGACGCTTGGCGGGAGCGCGCGGAACGGCAGGCGGGGCCGGCCGGCCAGGCTCCTCGATGCGCAGGCGGATGCTCGGCGGCACGACCCGGCCGGTCGGCGCGAACGGCGCCGGAGCCTCGTGCGGCATTCGCTCAGCGGCCTCCTCGGACTCGGGTTCGGCTGCGGGCGCGTCGACGTCGGTTTCGGAGAGGGTCTCGGCTGCCACCGGAGGGGCGGACGGCGTCTCGAAATCGGGCGTGGCGGCGGCGGGCTCGGCAGCCGGCGGCTCGCCGACATCCTCGCCGGCGTCCTCGACAGCGGGGACGTCGAGCGGTGGCGGCGCGGGTGCCTTGACCTTGATCAGGCGCGGCGGCGGCAGCGCCGGCGCGGCGGCTTTGGCCGGCTCGGGCGCGGCCTTCTTGCCCTTGGCGCCTGGCTTGCCGCTCGTCTTGCCACCCTTCGACGACGTTTCGGAGAACATATCGCCGGCAGGGAGCGCGATCTCACGCTGGCGCGCAAGGCGCTCCACGAACTGACGGGCGACGATCTCCTCGAGCGTGCTGGAGGCGCTCTTGAGTTCGATGCCGTGGTTCTGCTTGAGCAGCTGGAGCACTTCCTGGCTCGTGGTACCCAGCAGCTCTGCGACCTTGTAAATCCGAACAGTGGCCAAAAGTTCTCCTCAGTCTTCGACTATGCGCGTACGCTCGTGCTTTCCCGAACCGGCGGCCTCCGGGCAGACCTCCGCTGGTTCAGCGGGGCTCGTCGCCGGACGGTGGGCCGCCAGCGGCGGCGGCCTCCGGGGCCTCGGCCTCTGCGACGGCCTCGACAGGAGCAGCGGCGTCGGCCTCGGACACGGCCTCCGCGGCGGTCTCGGGTGCCTCGAGGGCTCCACCCGTCTCGTCGGCCCCGACGGCCTCGTCTGAGGGGGCGGCGACCTCAGCGGCCTCGCTCGACTCCGGGGCGAAGTCACCAAACTGCGCCTCGACCTCGCGCCGCTTCTCTTCCTCGCTCTTGATGTCGATGCGCCACCCGGTCAGCTTCGCCGCCAGCCGCACGTTCTGGCCCTTCTTGCCGATCGCCAGCGACAGCTGCTGGTCCTCGACGACCACCTCCATCACCTTCTCGTAGTCGTCGACGACCGACACGCGCTGCACCTTGGCGGGGCTCAGGGCCTGGGTGACGAACGTCACCGGGTCGTCCGAGAACTCCACGATGTCGATCTTCTCGCCGCGCAGCTCCCGGATGATCGCCTGCACCCGCGTGCCCTTCATGCCGACGCAGGCGCCGACCGGGTCCACGTCCCGCTCGCGCGAATACACGGCGACCTTCGCGCGGTCGCCCGCTTCCCGGACCGCGCCCCGAATCATCACCGTGCCGTCGTAAATCTCCGGCACTTCCTGTTCGAACAGCTTGATGAGCAGGGCCGGGTCCGTCCGGGACAGCACGACCTGGGGGCCCTTCGCGCTCTTGCTCACGCCCTTGACGACGGCGCGGACGCGGTCGCCCTGCGAGTAGCTCTCGGCGCGCGACTGCTCCTTGCGTGGCAGGATCGCCTCGATGCGCCCCACCTCGACGATGATGTCGCCCTGTTCGAAGCGCTTGACGGCGCCGCTCATCACCTCGCCGACGCGCTGGTTGTACTCGTCGTAGATGTTCTCCCGCTCGGCCTCGCGGACCTTCTGGAAGATCACCTGCTTCGCGGTCTGGGCGGCGATGCGGCCGAGCACGTCGGTGCGCTTGGCGAACTCGATCTGATACCCGACCTCGACCTCGGCATCCTCGCCGTAGATCTCCTTCGCCTCGGCAATCGAGATCTCGGTGGCCGGCGTCTCGACGGCCTCGACGATGGTCTTCACGGCGAAGAGCTCGATCTGGCCGTTCTCCGGGTTGAACCGTGCTCGAAGGTCCTCCCCGGTCTTGTAGAACTTCCGCGAGGCCGTGAGCACCGCCTCTTCCATGGCGGCGATGACGATCTCCGGCTCGATGCCCTTCTCCTTGGCGAGGGCTTCGATGGTCTGCTGCAGCGGGTTGCTCGACATGGGCGTTTACTGTGACGTCTCTCTTCGCTCTCGCGACCGGCGGCCTCGCGTGGCGGGCCGCTGGATTCCGTGCCGCTTAGAACTCCACCTCGAGGCGCGCGCGGCTGACCTGGGCGAGCGGCAACCGATGCAGCTTGCCGCCCTGCGCCTCGAGCAGCACGGCCTCGTCCTCGAACCCGCGCAGGCGGCCGGCAAATGCGGTCTGCCGATCCACCGGCGCGGCCATGACGATCGTGACCAGCCGTCCTTCGAACCGCCGGTAGTCCCCGGCCGTTCGCAACGGACGGTCCAGTCCCGGCGACGACACCTCGAACGTGCAGCCGTCCGGCAGAAGATCCTCCACTTCCAAGATCGTTCCGAGTTCGTGGCTCATCGTTTCGCAGTCGCCGATGCTGACGCTCTCCTCGGGCGTGGCGGCGGGGCCAGGCTTGTCGATCACGACCCGCAGGACCTGACGTCCCCCCTCCCGGCGCAGCGTCACGTCGAAGATCTCCAGCCCGTGGCTTCCGGCCACTCGTGCCGCGATCTCCTGAATGCGCTCCAGCGGGGTCACACCGTCCCCTTAAACACAAAAGAGTGGACCATGAGCCCACTCTGGTTACCCAGATTCGAACCGGACCCATAATTGTAGCACAGGGAAATCCGCCCGGATCGGGCGTCCGCTCCCTGGCGCCGGGGGAGGGTGACGACGATTCAGGGGGGTGACAGGACCCTGGCGAGCAGGTCGTAGCCGCGGGCACCCACGACCTCCGCGTCCACCAGTGCCCCGTTCGTCAGGGTTTCCGGGTCGCTGTCGGTGAGGTAGACGACGGCATCGATGTCGGGGGCCTGCGTGGCCATGCGGCCCCGGTAGACCAATTCATGTTCGGGATCGGGGCCGTCCACCATCAGCCGGACGGTCTGGCCGATCCGGGCCTTCTGCTGCCGGGCCACGAGTTGCTTCTGCACGCGCATCAGCCGCCGCTGGCGCCTGGCCTTGACCGCCGCCGGCACATCATCCGGCAGGTCGAACGCCGAGGTGCCTTCCTCGTGCGAATACGTGAAGACCCCCAGATGGTCGAACCCCACCTCGCGGACGAAGGCCTCGAGCTCCGCGAAGTCCTCGTCCGTCTCCCCCGGGAATCCGACGATGAGCGTCGTCCGCAGCGAGACGCCGGGAATGCGGTCGCGAATCCTGCCCAGCAGCGCCTGGTAGGAGGCGCGCGTGCCAGGCCGCTTCATGCGTTTGAGGACGCGGTCGGATGCGTGTTGCAGCGGAAGGTCGATGTACTTGCAGGCCTTCGCCGAGGCGGCGATGGCGTCGATCGTCTCGTCGGTGATCGTTGTGGGATAGAGGTAGAGGAGTCGCACCCATTCGAGCCCGTCCACGCCGTCGAGCGCGCGGAGGAGTCGGGGCAGCGCCCCGCGTTCCTTGCGGTCGATGCCGTAGAAGGTCGTGTCCTGCGAGATGAGCAGAATCTCCTTCACGCCCTGGGCCGCCAGGGCGTGAGCCTCGCGCACGATCGAGTCCACCGGGCGGCTCCGATAGCGGCCGCGCATCTTCGGGATGATGCAGAAGGCGCACTTGTAGTCACAGCCCTCGGCGATCTTCACGTACGCGTAGTGGCCCGGTGTGGCGCGGCGCCGCGGCGTGTCGGCGTCGTACAGGTAGGTAGGCAGGTCGACGCCGAACACGGGCTGGCTCTCCGGGCCGATGGGCTCGCGGTCCTCGTCGACATTGCCGGGTTCGGTGGGCCTGGCGCTCCGCGTCTCCTGGGAGGGGTCGCGGCGGTAGAACGCCAGCGGGGTAGCGCCGGTCGCGGCCGCCGGACGGCCTGACAGGGCCTCGACGATGCGCGGGACATCGCCGGTGCCGAGGACCTCGTCAATCTCCGGGACCTCCCGCTTCAACTCGTCACGGTAGCGTTCCGCCAGGCAGCCGGTCACCACCAGCCTGCGGCCGGGGACCTGCTTCTTGAGTTCGGCCATCTCGAGGATGGTGTCCACCGACTCCTGCTTGGCCCGGTCGATGAACGCGCAGGTGTTGACGACGAGCACATCCGCGTCGCCCGCCTCGGACGTAATCTCGTGCCCCGCCTGCTCGGCCAGGCCGAGCATCACCTCGGCATCGACGAGATTCTTCGGGCACCCCAGCGAGACAAAACCAATCTTCATCAGGGAATTACACGTACAAACACGAAGGACACGACGATCACGAAGCCAGGCACGAAGGGTCAGATTCAACGACCCCAGCCCAGTATTGTCCCCTGAAAAAGGATCTTCGTGCGTCCTTCGTCTCTTCGTGGGCTTCGTGTTCGTACGTAATCAGGGATACAGGCGGTACAGCATCCGCGGATACGGGATGGTCTCGCGGACGTGCTCGAGGCCGCACAGCCACGCGACCACGCGCTCGATGCCCATGCCGAACCCGCCGTGCGGGACCGAACCGTAGCGGCGCAGGTCGAGGTACCACTCGAAGGCCTCCTGCGGCAGATCGTGCTCCTTGATGCGCTGGAGCAGGAGGTCGAGGTCGTCGAGACGCTGGCCGCCGCCGATGATCTCGCCGTAGCCCTCCGGCGCCAGGACATCCACGCAGAGTGCCTTGTCGGGTTCCTGCGGGTCCGGTTTCATGTAGAACGCCTTGATGGCCGCCGGATAGTGCGTGACGCAGACCGGCCCGTCGAACTGCTCCGACAACACCGTTTCGTCCGTGCCCCCGAGGTCCCCGCCCACCTGGAAGGGGAGGCCCTTGTCGAGCAGGATCTTCGCGGCCTCGTCGTAGTGCAGCCGTGCGAACGGCGCCTTGACGGCCTCGAGCTTGCTCGTATCGCGCTCCAGCACCTTCAGTTCGGCCGCGCGCCGGTCGAGCACGCGGGCGACGACCGACGTGACGAGCCCTTCGGCCAGGGTGATCACGTCGTTCAGGTCCGCGTACGCCATCTCCGGTTCCACCATCCAGAACTCCGTCAGGTGGCGCCGCGTCTTGCTCTTCTCGGCGCGGAACGTCGGGCCGAAGCAGTACACCCGGCCGAGCGCCATCGCGTTGGCCTCGTTGTAGAGCTGCCCGCTCTGGGTCAGATACGCGGTCGTGTCCTCGAAGTACTGCACCGGAAACAGAGTGGTCGTCCCCTCACAGGCAGCGGGGGTGAAGATCGGCGTGTCGGCGAGGATGAAGCCCTGTTCGTTGAAGAAGTCGCGGACGGCGTTGATCACCTCGTGCCGCACGCGCAGGACGGCGGTCTGCCGCTCGGTGCGAATCCACAGGTGCCGGCGGTCGAGCAGGAAGTCGACGCCGTGTTCTTTTGGCGTGACCGGGTAGTCCTGCGAAGGCCCGACGACCTCGAGGCCCGTGGCCACGACCTCGTATCCGCCGGGCGCGCGCTGATCCGCGCGCACGGTCCCCGTGACGATCACCGCGCTCTCCTGGCCCAGGTGGTCGGCGCGGTGGAAGACGTCTTCGCCGACGTCGGTCTTGCCCATCACGACCTGCACGAAGCCGGTGCCGTCACGCACGACGAGGAAGTGGATCTTGCCGCTCGACCGCCGCTGGTGGAGCCAGCACTTCAGGGTGACCGTCTCGCCGGCGTGATCGCCAATCTGTCCGAGGTGAATGTGGGGTGGGTTCATGAGTCCAGCATCTCGTCATTGAGGCCCAGGAGCGTTTCGAGCCGCGCCTGGGCGCGCGCCGTCTGTTCGAGCACGGTCTTCGTTGGTGCCGTGGCGCCCACCTCGAAGATCCAGGCGCCGTCGTAGCCCACCTTCTGCAGGGCCAGCATGGCCGCGTCCCAGTCGATTCCGCCGGCCCACGGCACGAGGTGCTCGTCGCGCTTCCCCCGGTTGTCGTGCAGATGGGTCGTCGTGATGTGGCCCGAGCACGTCTCGATGGCGTCGACGACATCGCCCATCAGGAAGGCGTGGCCGACGTCGAGGCAGATACCGACGCCGCGCGTCTCGAGCACCTCTTCGATGAGCGTCACCAGCGCGTCGGGCGTCGAGAGCGGGTTCGGAATGACCTCGAGGGCCACCTTCACGCCGACGGCTTCGGCCATCTCCTGCAACGTCCCAATGCTTCGCCGCACGGCGCTCATCTGGTTGTCGTTGGCGGCCGGTCCCTGATCGAGCGGCACACCCAGGTGCACCACCAGGTGCCGATACGGAAGCACACGCGCCACGTCGAGGGCGCGCCTCGCCTCGGCCATCACCTGCTCGCGGCGCGCCTCATCGGCGATGGCCGTCGACAGGGTTTCGCCCCACACGCCGTTGACGAACCCGGTGGTGACCGGCGCATGCATCGAGTGCAGCGTCAGCCGTGTGTCGTCCAGCCACTCGGCCAGCGCCACCACGGCCGCCGGGTCGTGATAGTCGAAGTGGGTGCGCGTGGCAAACACCTCCATGGCCTCGAAGCCGTGGGCCGCGATCTCGACAAGGTGCTCCCGGTCGAGACGCTGGCCATGAAAGAGGTGGGTGGAGACACCAAAGAGAGGCATGAAGATAGATTATCTGATGATCTTGTGATGTGGTGATCTGGTGATCGGATGTGCGATCTTACGATCTTCGGGAGTGCTTCGCGCCGCGATCTATCTGGTGATGTGTCCGAAGCGCTCCGCGCCGGCTCGCCAAGATCAGAAGATAG
>CAZNOC010000191.1:0-8115 GCA_964574545.1 uncultured Bifidobacteriaceae bacterium
GCAGCACGGCCCGTCCATGCTGTCGCGTGCCCGGTACATCCTGCAGGACGAGGACGATGCGCACGATGCGCTGCAGTTGGCGTTCATGGCCGTCTTCCGGAATATCCGGTCGTTCGAGCAGCGCGCACGCTTGTCGACATGGCTGCACACGGTCGTCTCGAATGCGGCGCTCACCGTGCACCGGCGGCGCGCGCGGCGTGCTCGGCGTGAGCAACCGCTCGCAGTGGCCGCGGAGTTCGGATCTCCGCCGGAGCGAGGCCCTGAATGCCTGCTCATCGACCAACAACGGCGACATGCCCTGGCCGCGGCGCTCGACAGCCTCGGAGCGCCGTACCGCGCCGTGATCGACAGCGCCCTTGCGGGGCACAGCAGTGCCGAGACGGCATCCCGCTTGTCGCTCAACCGGAGCGCCCTGAAGAGCCGCCGCTTTCGTGCCTTTCGTGCACTGCGCACTCAGTTGGCAGGGGCGAACGACGCGGCATCGACGCTCGCGAGACGTCCAGGACCCAAGCGCCCGAAGGCCGGGCGCGACGGGGCACTCGTGGTGTGAGCACGGCAAGGACCGGAGGCTGAGAAATGAGTCGGCGACGAGCGAAGGGGCGCATCTGGGTGCCGGGGGCGTCATGGCTGTTGGCGGCGATGTTTCTGATGGCCGGCGCCACGAAGTTGATGGGCGCCGACATGCACGTCGAGAGCTTCGCGCGGTGGGGGTATCCCGACTGGTTTCGCCTGGCTATCGGCACCGTGGAGGTGACGGCGGCCGTCCTTCTGGTGATTCCGGCCACTGCCGTACTCGGTGCAGCCCTCATCTCAACGGTCATGGCCGGCGCCACCTTTACACACCTGGTGCTGGCCAAGGGCGAAGGGGCCAACGCCGTGATGACGGTGACCCTGCTGCTGGCGGCCGTGGCGATCGGGTGGGCGCGCCGGCCGGCCTGAAGACCGTCCTGGTCCCGTCGGATGGACGGTGATAGTGTGCGCAAGTCCGCCGGACCGATGCCGGTACAACTCAGGGAGGAGATCCGTTGGCATTCATCGACATCGTCGAGCCCGAGCGGGCCGGAGGGCTGCTCGGCGAGTTGTACACGCAGATCGCCAAGGCCCGGGGCGGCGTGGCTGACATCCACAAGGTGCAGTCGCTCAATCCACGCGCGATGGCCGCGCATCTCGATTTGTACAAGGCGATCGTGTTTCAACCGGGACCGCTGTCCCGCCAGTGGCGCGAAGCCATTGCGGTGGCGGTGTCCCGCGCCAACGAGTGCGCGTACTGCGTAGCGCATCACCAGGCCGCGCTCGATGGGCTCGAGCCCTCGGATGTGCCGCCAGTCCTGCTCGACTGGGCCGTACGGATGACCCGCCAGCCTGGTGCGGCGTCGGAGGCGGATGTCACGGCCCTCAGGGCCCTCGGTCTCACAGACCGCGCGATTCTAGACGCCATCCTGACCGTCGGCTACTTCAACTACGTCAACCGCCTCGTCCTGGCGACGGGCCTAACCGTGGAACCGGACTTCGAGAAGACTTGCCGTCCGACCATCGACGGCGACCCGGATCAGGACACTACCCGATGAGCACGCGATCGGTCGATCTGATCGTCATCGGGACCGGATCGGCCGGTGCGGGGGTGGCGATGCGGTGCCGGCGCGCCGGCTGGTCCGTGCTCGTGGTCGAGTCCAGGCCGGTGGGAGGGACATGCGCGCTCCGGGGGTGCGATCCGAAGAAGATTCTGGTCGGGGCGGCCGATGCCGTAGCCGCGGTGCGCCGCCTCGAGGGGCACGGCACGGCCGGCGATGTGCGGATGGACTGGCCGGCCTTGATGGCGTTCAAACGATCTCTCATCGAGCCCATGTCGGCGCACCGGGAGCGAAGCCTGGTTGACGCCGGCATCACGTTGCGCCACGGACGGGCGCGGTTCACCGGTCCCACGTCGGTCGCCGTGGGCGACGAGACGTGGACCGGCCGATTCGCGCACATCGCGGCCGGCGCCAGACCGGCCGATCTCGAGATACCAGGCGCCGGCGACGTGACGTTGAGCGATGCCTTTCTGAACCTCGAGACGTTGCCGCAGCGCATCGTGTTCGTGGGCGGCGGGTTCATTTCCTTTGAGTTCGCGCATGTGGCGGCCCGGGCGGGCGCCGAGGTCACGATTCTGCACCGCGGACCGCGCCCGCTGGCGCTCTTCGATCCCGATCTCGTCGATCGCCTCGTGGCGCACAGCCGAGAGCTGGGAATCGATGTCCAAGTGGACACGGCGGTCGAAGCTGTCGAGCGGGCGGGCGACGGCTTCGTCGTGCGGGCCCGGCACAAGGGGGCTGCGCGGCACGTGGATGCGGATCTGGTGGTCCACGGCGCGGGACGCGTTCCGGAGATCGACGACCTCGCGCTCGACACCGCGGGGATCGAGTGGGACCCGCGCCGCGGAGTGCGGGTCAACGCCCACTTGCAGAGCGTGTCGAATCCGGCCGTATTCGCCGCCGGCGACGCGGCCGACACCCGCGGACCGGCCCTGACTCCCGTGGCCGGGTACGAGGCGCGCCTGGTCGGCGCCAACCTCCTTGACGGCCTGCACCACACGGCCGACTACTCGGTCGTGCCGAGTACCGTGTTCACAGGCCCGCCCCTCTCCTCGGTCGGCCTGTCGGAAGAGGAGGCGCGCGCCGGCGGCCGCCCCGTGCGCGTGACGCACGCGGATTCCTCGGGCTGGTACTCCTCGAAGCGCCTCGGCGAAACGACCTCCGCCTACAAGGTCATCAGCGACGCCGAGACCGGCCGTATCCTCGGGGCGCATCTGCTCGGCCCGCACGCCGAGGAGACGATCAACCTGTTTGCGATGGCCATGAAGACCGGCGCGACGGCCAGCGACATCAAGCAGATGCTGTTTGCCTATCCGACTCACGCCTCCGACATCGCCTACATGGTCTGATCGCGCCAACTGGACGCTACCGAGGCCGTTGAGGACGGCTGTAATACCGACCGGCCTCCGCGGACTATTCATCACGGGACGCGAGCGCCACCTCGCCTCACGGCTTCCTGCCGCCAGCGTCCCGGTGGTCTACACCATACGTGGCTCAGGAGAGTGGAGTCGAGCATGTCGGTTCGCACGACGAGAGTCATCCGTCTGTTGTCGCTGATAGTCCTCGCGGGGGCGGTTCTGCTCCTGATGCGGGCCCTGCCCCTCGAGCGGTTGATCGGACTGGCGCAGGGGTGGATAGACGGGCTGGGCATGTGGGGGCCGCTTGCGCTCGGCGCGCTGTACGTGGCCGCGGCGTTGCTCTTCGTGCCTGGGTCGCTGCTGACGCTGGCCGCCGGCGCCATTTACGGCTTGGCGCTCGGCACCGTGATCGTGTCTCTGGCCTCCACCACGGCCGTGGCGCTGGCATTTCTCATCGCGCGCTACGCGGCGCGCGACCGCGTGCGCGCGATGGTCGCGCAGTCGCCGAAGCTGGCGGCTGTGGACGAGGCCATCGGCCGCGAAGGGTGGAAGATCGTCGCGCTACTCAGGCTGTCACCGGCGGTGCCGTTCAACCTGCAGAACTACCTCTACGGAGTGACAGCCGTCGGCTTCTGGCCGACAGTGGCGGCGAGTTGGGTGGCGATGCTTCCCGGCACGTTCATGTATGTCTACCTGGGATCGATCGGAAGGACGGCGGCGGCGGGCGGCGCCACCAGCCCCGCTGAGTGGGCACTCCGCGGAGTGGGGCTCGCGGCGACGGTCGCGGTCACGGTCTACGTCGCGCGGCTGGCGCGCCGCGCGATTCAGGAACGAACGACCATCGAGAGCGGCGAGGCCCGGCGCACTGAGTCCGCCGGCGTACCAGCGAGCGGGCGTGCGGCCGCATCTGCATCGACAGGGCGCACGCTCGCACTGGCAGCCACGGCTCTGGCCGTCCTGACCCTGGCCGTGTGGAGCACGTTGAATCAGGACCGTGTGCGGGGATCGGTCGAGGGGCTGCTCGGGCTTCCGCCAACGGTCGCCGCGGCGGAAGCGTATGAGCCGAACCCTGACGGGCCATCGTTCGATCACTCGACCTTCGATGCGGTCGTTCGCGCCCACGTCGATGCGGACGGGTTCGTCGACTACGAGGCACTGCACGGGGACCCGTCGCACCTCGATGCGTATCTGGCGCAGTTGGCCGACGCGCCCTTCGATGCGCTCGGCCGCGACGAGAAGCTCGCGCTGCTCATCAACGCCTATAACGCGTTCACCTTGCGGCTGATGCTCGACCACTATCCGGTCGCGTCGATCCGTGATATCCCGGCGCCCGAACGCTGGGATGCCGTGCGGTGGCGGGTGGGCCCGTACACCTGGAGCCTGAACCAGATCGAGCACGAGGAAGTCCGCCCGAAGTTCGCCGAGCCGCGCATTCACTTCGCGCTGGTGTGCGCCGCGATTGGCTGCCCGCCCCTGCGGGCGGAAGCCTACACGGCAGACCGCCTCGAGGCGCAGCTGGCCGATCAGACCGACTACGTGCATACGCACCCGCGTTGGGTGCAAGTGGATGCCGACGCCCGGACGGTTCGCCTGACGGCGCTCTACGACTGGTACGGGAGCGACTTCACGCAGCAGGCCGAGTCTGTCGTCGCGTACGCCGCGCGCTTCGCACCAGGCGTCCGCCGCGCCATGGACGAGGTGCCGCCGCCGAGCGTGCAGTGGCTGGCCTACGATTGGCGCCTGAACAGCCGTCAGAACCGAGGGGAGATCGAGACCCGATGAGTGCTTCACACGACGTCATCAGCGACTGGCACGCCGCACGGTTGCCCCAGGCCCAGCCGCTTGACGCGGTGAATCGCCAGTGGCTCGAACACACACATCCATCGGATTGGATCAACCCGACGCCGGACGGCCGCTACAATCTCGTCGTCATTGGCGGGGGCACGGCGGGGCTCGTGACCGCAGCGGGCGCCGCGGGCCTCGGCGCGAAAGTGGCGCTCGTTGAACGCGACCTGCTCGGAGGCGACTGCCTGAATGTCGGATGCGTACCGTCCAAGGCGCTCATCCGTGCCGCACGGGCCGTTGGGGACGTGCGGGACGCCGGGCGATTCGGCGTGCAGGTGCCGCCCGGCACCACGGTCGACTTCGAGGCGGTGATGGCACGCATGCGGGAGCTGCGCGGAAGGATCAGCCCGCACGACTCGGCTGCGCGCTTTCGCGGGCTGGGCATCGACGTGTTCCTCGGCGAGGGTCGCTTCACCAGCGCCACCACGGTCGAGGTGGACGGACAGACGTTGACGTTCGCCCGCGCCTGCATTGCGACGGGCGCACGAGCCAGCGCCCCACCCATTCCCGGGCTCGAGGAGGCGGGGTATCTCACCAACGAGACGGTCTTCAGCCTGACCAGCCTGCCGCGGCGGCTGGCCGTGATTGGCGCCGGCCCGATCGGCTGCGAGCTGGCCCAGGCCTTCGCGCGCTTCGGGAGCGACGTGACACTGCTGGAGCTGATGCCCCGGATTCTCGGGAACGAGGACGCCGATGCCGCCGCCATCGTGCAGCAGGCGCTCGTCGCCGACGGCATCCGCGTGCTGTGTGGGTCCAAAGACATCCAGATCAGCCGAAGCAAGGCGGGCAAGCGCCTGTCGCTGCAGGTGGACGGCGTCTCCCACGACATCGAGGTGGACGAGATTCTCGTCGGGGTGGGCCGGGCACCCAACGTCACCGGGCTCGGGCTCGAGGCCGCCGGCGTCGCCTACGACCGCACCGGCGTGACCGTGAACGACTTCCTCCAGACGTCCACGCCGAGCATCTACGCCGCCGGTGACATCGCCTCGCGCTACAAGTTCACGCACGCGGCCGACGCCCTCGCTCGGGTCGTCATCCAGAATGCGCTCTTCTTCGGGCGTAAGCGCGCCAGCGCCCTCACCATCCCGTGGTGCACTTACACCGACCCGGAAGTGGCGCACGTGGGCTTGTACCCGAAGGACGCCCACGCGAAGGGCGTGCCCATCGACACCTACACGATCGAGCACGCGAAGGGCGATCGGGCGATGCTCGACGGCGAGACTGAGGGTTTCCTCAAGGTGCACACGCGGAAGGGCAAGGACACGATCGTCGGCGCGACGCTCGTCGCACGGCATGCGGGCGAGATGATTTCGGAGATCACGCTGGCGATGAAGGCCGGCGCAGGTCTCGGCACCCTGGCCGCGACCATCCACCCGTATCCGACGCAGGCCGAGGTCTTCAAGAAGGCCGGTGACGCGTACAGCCGGACCAGGCTTACGCCGGGGGTCAAGCGCCTGTTCGAGACCCTCCTTCGGTGGCGTCGCTGACCGGACCGGCTACGCCGCAGCCCCGCAGCGGTCCTGCACGGCCGGCGCGTCTGGCATTCGGGCCTCGGCGGCCTGAAAGTGGCGGCCCGCATGACGCGCCGCCGCGAACCACACGGCGGTGATCACCACGACAAGCCCGGCCAGCCAGCGCAGGTCCTCGAAGTTGTTGAAGACCAGCGAGATGGCCAGGCTGAGCCCCACCGCGAGCGCCTTCGCGAACCGCTGCACGAACATGTCGATGAACGCCTTCGCCTGGTATTTTTCCTCAGACGTGGTCGGCACGTAGAGCGCTTCGCGCGCCGACTGGTTCAGCGAGTAGCTGAAGCCGTTGTCTGCGGTGTTGAGGAGGCTGCCCATCCAGAGCACCGGTGCCACCGCGAACATCGTCGCGCCGCCGAGCATCGCGGCCGGCAGCACCATCAGGGCGGTCACCATGCCGAGCTTGCGCAGGATCATGCTGGTTGCCAGCAACTGCACGAACATGGCGACCCAGTTCGTCACCGAGAACACCAGGGCGATGTGCTGCCCGATCGCCGGCCCCTCGAGGTAGTGCACGACCGTGGATGTGAACATGAAGTCGAGCACCGTGGACGCCAGCTCGTACAGCCCCACGATCGCGGCGATGGCCAGCAGGTAGCTCGAGCGCACGGTCAACAGAGCCCCGGTCACGGCCGGATGGCTTGAAAGAGGCGGGCGCACGTCGACGGACGGCGAATCCAAAACCGGCGCTGGGTTCTGCGGCAGCGCGTGGGACCATCGCGCGGCGAGGAACGCCGCCAGCGCCGTCAACGCACCCGCGCCGACGACCACCCAGAGCCACTCGACCGTCGTCTGTTCCGCAAGCCGCGCCGCGACCAGCGTACTGCCCGCCACTCCCCCGAGCACTCCACCGAAGCCGACGACGCCGTAGAGCCGCTTGGCGGTCCACGACGTGACGCTGTCGTTCAGGAAGGCGAAGAACGTCGCCACCATCAGCGTGCTGTATAAGTCGCCGAACAGATAGAAGGTCCACACCGTCAGGTCGCCCGGAGCGACGACCGCGGGCATGTAGACGAGAAAGGCCACCATGAAGAGGCCGGAGAAGACATACGTGAGCTGCTGCCGCTGATAGCGCCTGGCCAGCCAGCTGAAGAGCACCACCGCCCCCACGGCCACGAACATATTGGCCACCTTGGCCACCAGTTCAGCCTGCGCCGCCGCCAGATGCCATCCGGCCAGCCACACGCCGCTTTCCGCGTAGAACTCGACGAACACGCTCTTCTTGATCGGTTTTAGGATCCAGAAGCTCGCGATGATCAGGAAGAAGTAGGCGAGCATCGCGAGCGTGAACGGCCACTCGCGTCGACGGATGTCGAAGCAGTCGAGGAGATGTCGCGTGACAAATGACAACAGCATGCGAGGGGCCCCGGCAGCTCCCAACGTGCCGCCAGGTGCACCGTCTCGCGGACGGCGCACTTCGTTACTGCAGACTGTCGGATCGTGGCGCGTAACGAACGACGCGCGGGTGTGACAGGAGGGAGGTGACCGGGCCTGCCGCCCAGCCGCTTGGAGGAGTACCGTCTATGCATCGCCGTCGACCAGGTGGAGCTCATGCGCTCATCGCGCTCGCGCTCCTCGCGGCCATGGCCGTTCCAGCGACGGCTGCCGGCCAGACCGGCTTCGTGCCGTATTACGGCAAGAACCAGATCCGCTACGACCGCTTCGAGTGGCAGATCTACCAGACCGACCACTTCGAGATTTACTACTACCCCGAAATCGAACCACATCTCGAACGCATGGCGGGCTACGCGGAAAGCGCGTATCAGCACGTCAGCTCCGAGCTGAAGCACGACCTCGCCTCCAAGGTCCCGCTCA
>CAZNOC010000192.1:0-1583 GCA_964574545.1 uncultured Bifidobacteriaceae bacterium
CCTCGTTCTTGCGCCTGATGACCCGGGAGATGTTGAGCCCCCAGCGGGACTCGCCGTCGATCGTACGGAACCGGAGCTGGCTGAACGGAATTCGGAACTCGGCGAACCAGCCGCGGTCGTTGATCTCCGTCGCCACCTCCCAGACGCCGTTCCAGTCGTAGTTCAGGACACGTCCGTTTTCGGAGGCGTTGGCGTCCTTGTAGGCGCCGAGCGGGTTGGTGAAGAAGGCATAGGAGTTGCGCTTGTCGTTGAAGGTATCGATGGCGATCTTGATCTGGTCGCCCTTGCCAAGGTTCGCATCGCGCTTGAGTTCGCTCGCGATGATGCCCGCCGGGTTCGAGTCGTAACACCAGAAGCCGAAATAGATCGCGCGATCGTCGTACAGGATTCTGAACTCGGTGCGTTCGGAGACCGGCAGCGCGAAGCGGGGCTCCCGCTGGTAGAAGCCGCCGTTGAGGGGTGCCTGCTGCCAGAGGGCTTCGTCCAGCCGCCCGTCGATGCGCACCGACTGCCCGTCGGGGATGCGCATGGCCATCGCGCGGAACGTCTCGGGATTGATGGCGTTGACGTCGATGGGCGCCGGCTCGTCCGGCGCCGGGCCGTCGGCTGACTGCGCCCAGGCGGGCGCCGCCAGAGCCGCCAGGGCCACGAGGAACACCGCCAGTCGGGGGAACAGCCTGGGCATGGGCACGAATCGCCGCAATTGTACAAGGGGCGGAGACCCGCGGGGTGTCACGGGATGTCTCGTCCGCCTCTCCCCTGACCCTGCCTCGCTCCCCCGACTTCGGCCTCCGATCGCCTGCCCGCCACGCCCACCACCCACTACCCACCACCCACTACCCACTACCCATAGAGATACCGCAGCATCGGCCCCACCCGGTCGGCCCAGGCGGCTTCGCTGTGCGTCGCGCCCTCGTGTTCTGAGTAGTGGAGGTCGTCGCCTTCCTTCCAGCCCATCCTTACCAGGGCCGTGCGCAGCGCGCGGGCATCCGTCAGCCCCCGCTTGCCTTCGGCCGTGCCCATGTCGAGCCAGATGCGAAGGTCCGGCTTCGGCATCGCCTGGCGGACGGATCTCAGGATCACCCTCCTATCCCACCAGACCGACGGCGACAGCAGCGCCACCCGGCTGAACACCGATGGGTAGGTCAGTCCGAGATGCAGCGACACGAGCGCCCCGAGCGACGACCCGGCAATCCCCGTGTGCCGACGATCCGGCCAGGTGCGATACGTCGCGTCGATGAAGGGCTTCAGTTCCTCGACGATCAGGCGTCCGTAGTGGTCTGCCTCGCCGCCGCCGAGCTTGCGGTCCGGTGTGGGGGTGTACTCGTGAATCCGACGCCCACCGGTGTTGCTGATGCCGACGATGAGGAGCGGATCGAGTTCGCCGGCGGCGATCAGCCGATCGGCGGTCTCGCCGACCTTCCAGTGGTGGCCCCGCTGATACGCCGTCGCCGGGTCGAACAGGTTCTGCCCGTCGTGCATGTACAACACGGGATACCGCCGCTCGCCCCCAGCCTCGTACCCAGGCGGCAGGTACACGACGAGGTCGCGGTCGTCGGGCAGGAAGTCCGACTGGAAGCGGG
>CAZNOC010000192.1:1683-5704 GCA_964574545.1 uncultured Bifidobacteriaceae bacterium
CCGATCCCCTAGTATAGAATCCCTCTCGCATGACGCGTACGTATCACCGTTGGTACTCTCAGAGCCTGCACCGTGACATGGAGACGCTGGTCTTCGGGCACGGGGGCGCGCCGATCCTGGTCTTTCCAAGCTCGATGGGCGCCTTCTTCGAGTACGAGGATCGTGGCATGGTGACAGCCGTGGCCGACAAACTGGACCACGGCGCCCTGCAGTTGTTCTGCGTCAGCTCCGTGGACAGCGAAAGCTGGTACAACCGGCACGTCCATCCGCGCCAGCGCATCGACCGGCATCTGCAGTACGAACAGTACCTGCTGCAGGACGTCGTGCCGCTCGTCAGGCACCTCAACCCCCATCACCACGGCATCGGCGTCACCGGCTGCAGCTTCGGGGCCTATCACGCGATGACCCTCGCGCTGCGGCATCCCCAGGTGTTCACCTCGTGCATCACGATGGGCGGGCGGTACGACATCTCGTCGTTTCTGGACGGATACGCGGACACCGACGGCTATCTCCTGAGCCCGCTGCAGTTCCTGCCGGCGCTCGACGACCCGGGCTATCTCGATCCCCTTCGGCGCAACAAGTTCGTGCTCGCGACAGGGGAATGGGACATCTGCCGGGGCGCCAACGAGGAGTTCTCGGGTGTCCTGCACTCAAAGGGCGTCCCCCACACCCTGCACATCTGGGGCGACGGCTCGAAACACGACTGGCCCGACTGGCGGCCGATGGCAGCCGCGTACCTTCCCTAGCCCGTTTGCGCTCCGCCGCTGCACCGTCCACCGTCCACCGTCCACCGTTCACCGCCCCCCGTCCACCGCCCCCGTCCTCACGCCGAAGTATGATTCCCGTGGCGTCACGCCTCTGGCCGAACCGGCCGGGGCCGCCCGGCGCCTGAGGCTTTCGCGATGAAGAAGATTGGCGTCCTCTTCGGCATGGAGAACGTGTTCCCGAAGGCACTCGTGGACCACATCACGGGGCTCGGACTGGACGATGTGACGGCGGAGTTCGTACAGCTCGGCGGCGTCCGGATGGACCGTGCGTCCGCCTATAACGTCATCGTCGACCGTATCTCGCACGACATCCCGTTCTATCGCGCCTGGCTCAAGACGGCGGCCCTTGACGGCGCCTACGTCGTCAACAACCCCTTCTGGTCGAGCGCCGACGACAAGTTCTTCAACTACGCGCTCGCCGAGAGGATCGGCGTCGCCGTGCCCCGCACGGTCGTGCTTCCGCACAAGGAGCACCCGGCGGGCACCACCGACCGGTCGATGCGCAACCTCGCCTACCCTCTCAACTGGGACGAGATGTTCGCCTACGTCGGCTTCCCCGCCTTCCTCAAGCCGTTCGACGGCGGCGGCTGGCGCGACGTCTACGAGGTGCGATCGCGCGAGGACTTCTTCCGCGCATACGACCAGACACGCGATCTCTGCATGACGCTGCAGGCGGCCGTGCGCTTCCAGGAGTATTTCCGGTGTTACGTGGTCGGCCAGGAAGAGGTGCGGATCATGCCGTACGACCCGCGGCTGCCGTTCCACGAGCGGTATCTCACGGATCCTCCGGCCTACGACCCGGCGCTCATCGCCCGCGTCGAACAGGATGCGCTCACGCTCTGCCGCGCGCTCGGGTACGACCTCAACACGGTGGAGTTCGCGGTCGAAGACGGGGTGCCGTACGCCATCGACTTCATGAACCCCGCGCCCGACGCCGACCCGCACTCGGTGGGGCAGGCGAACTTCGAATGGATCGTCGACAAGGTCGCTGCCTTCGCGATTCGCAAGGCGCGCGAGACGTCCGGCGCCGTCGACTACCGCTGGAGCACGTTCCTCCGAGGCCCCCGATGAACCCGACGTTCTCCATCGGCATCGAGGAGGAGTACCAGACGATCGACCCCGACTCGTTCGACCTCCGCTCGCACATCCACACCGAGATCATGGCCAAAGGCCAGCGGCAGATGAAGGAGAAGGTGAAGTCCGAGATGCACCAGGCGGTGGTCGAGGTCGGCACCGGCGTCTGCCGCACGATCAAGGAGGCGCGGGCCGACATGGTGGATCTCCGCCGCCAGATGGTCGACCTGGCCGCGGAGAACGGCCTCCTGCTTGTCGCGGGCGCCACGCACCCCTTCGCTGACTGGCGCGTCCAGGAAATCTCACCCGACGAGCGCTACCTGCAGGTCGTTGAGGACATGCAGCTCGTGGCGCGCGCGAATCTGATCTTCGGTCTGCACGTGCACATCGGCGTCGAAGACCGCGAGACGACGATCCACCTGATGAACCAGATGCGGTACTTCCTGCCCCATCTGCTCGCCCTGTCCACGAACTCGCCCTTCTGGCTCGGCATGAACACCGGGCTCAAGTCGTACCGCTGCAAGGTGTTCGACAAGTTTCCCCGCACGAACATCCCCGACACGTTCTCGAGCTGGGCCGACTACGAAAACTTCGTCAACCTGCTCGTCCGGACGCGGTGCATCGACAACGCGAAGAAGATCTGGTGGGACATCCGGCCGCATCCGTTCTTCTCGACGCTCGAGGTGCGCATCTGCGACCTGCCCATGCGCGTCAGCGAGACCCTGGCGATCGCGGCGCTCATCCAGGCCACCGTCGTCAAGCTGTACCGCCTGCATGCGCGGAACCAGGGCTGGCGGCAGTACGGCCGCGCGCTCATCATGGAGAACAAGTGGCGGGCGTCACGGTACGGGATCGACGGCCATCTCATCGACTTCGGCCGTGAGCGCGAGGTCGCCGAGCGCGAGCTCATCCGCGAGTACCTGGCCTTCGTGGACGACGTGGTGGACGAACTCGACTCGCGCGAGGAGATCGAATACATCCGGTGGATTCTCGACAACGGCACCGGCGCTGACCGCCAGCTGAAGGTTTTCCACGAGACCGGCGATCTCCGCAAGGTTGTCGAGTTCATGGTCGGCGAGACGCAGCAGGGGCTGTAGACGCGTCGCAGGCGCGTGACGGACGCAGGGCCGCGGGCGAATGCCCGGCCACATCGAGGGCTGATGCAGACGACGTTTGATTCGGAACTGACTCCGGGGGCGCGCAATGCCGTGCGGGTGTGCCTGGCCATCCAGCCGCACGAACGCGTGACGATCATCACGGATCGCGACTGCGAGGAGATCGCCGCGAGCCTGGCCCACGAGGTGGCGGAGGTCGGCGCACCGTACAACGCGTTCGTGCTCGAGGAGATCGCCACGCGGCCGCTGGTAGACCTGCCGGCAGAAGTGGCTGCCGACATGGAGCAGAGCCAGGTCAGCATCTTCGCGGTGCACGTGCAGGCCAACGAGCTCAAGTCACGCATGCAGATGACCGACATCGTCAACCGCCGGCGCATGCGGCACGCGCACATGGTGAATATCAACCACCGGATCATGCTGGAGGGGATGCGGGCCGACTACCACCGCGTGGATCGCATCAGCCAGAAGGTGATCGACCTGGTCCGCGTCGCCTCCCGCGTGCGCGCCACGACCCCGGCCGGCAGCGACTTCGTCGCGACACTCAACCCGGCGTACAAGTGGTTGAAGACCAGCGGCCTCATCAGCCCCGACAAGTGGGGCAACCTGCCGGGAGGCGAGGTCTTCACCACCCCGGGCGAGGTCAACGGCACGTTCGTGATCGACGGCGTCGTCGGCGACTACCTGTGCGAGCAGTTCGGCAACCTCAAGGACACGCCGCTCACCGTCCGTGTCCGCGGCAACCGGCTGACCGAAGCCTTCAGCGAGCACAAGGCCCTCGAAGAGGCGTTCTGGCGGTACACCCACACCGACGAGAACTCGGATCGGGTCGGCGAGTTCGCCATCGGCACCAACGTGGAACTCAAGGAGGTGATCGGCCATATCCTCCAGGACGAGAAGTTCCCGGGGATCCACATCGCCTTCGGCAACCCCTACGGCGCGCACACGGGCGCCGACTGGTACTCCTCCACGCACATCGACGTCGTCGGCACGCACTTCGACATCTGGGTGGACGAACAGCAGATCATGCAGAACGGCCGCTTCCTCTTCGACGCCTGACACGGCAAC
>CAZNOC010000192.1:5804-7949 GCA_964574545.1 uncultured Bifidobacteriaceae bacterium
CTTCGTGGCCTTCGCGTCCTTCGTGTTTGTACGTGATCAGGGTTGCCCGTGCTGACTGACCAACGGCGGGCGTTCAACGCGGCGTGGCGGCCCGAGCACTACGACCGGTTCCGGCAGACGCTCGTCGAGCGGACCGGGGCAGACCTCGGGTTCAAGGTATCCGAAACGCCGTGCTTCTTCACGCGCGCCCTGCTGGACGAAATGGCGGGGATCGGACGCGCCCTCGTCACGCAGCTCTTCGAGAGCCCGGAGGCGATGCGGGCGGCCGAAGCCGTCGTCCCGGAGCGCTTCCGCGGTCACACCCAGGAGGTCGCGCCGACGTTCATCCAGGTCGACTTCGGCATCGTCCGTACGGGCGACCGCGTCGAGCCTCGCCTGGTTGAGCTGCAGGCGTTTCCCTCGCTGTACGGCTTCCAGTGGATGCTGGGGCAGACGTACCGGGATGCGTACGGGCTCGGCCGGGAGTTCGGGCTGCACCTCGAGGGACTCGACGACGACGGCTATCGCGCACTGGTGCGCGATGCCATCGTCGGACGTCACGACCCCTCAGAGGTGGTGCTGATGGAAATCCGCCCGGAGGAGCAGAAGACGCGGCCGGACTTCACGGCGACGGAGCGTCTCTGGGGCGTTCGGACGGTTGACACGAGCGATGTCGAGAAGGACGGCCGGCGGCTCTTCTATCGCCGGGAGGGGCAGCTCCACCAGATCCGGCGGGTGTACAACCGTGTGATTCCAGACGAACTGGAGCGCACGGGCATCGCGCTGCCGTTCGACTATCGGGAGGACCTCGACGTGGAGTGGGCCGGCCACCCGTCGTGGTTCTTCCGGATCAGCAAGTTCAACATCCCCTGGCTCGAGCACCCCGCCGTGCCGCGGACGTGGTACCTGTCGGACCTCGATCGGCTGCCGGACGACCGCGAGCGCTATCTGCTGAAGCCGCTCTTCTCGTTTGCCGGCGGCGGCATCGTGTTTGCGCCAACTGACGAAGACATCGCGGCGATCCCCCAGGCGGAGCGTCACCAGTTCATTCTTCAGGAGCGACTCGACTTCGCTCCCGTGATAGAGACGCCGGACGGCCCCACGCAGGCCGAGGTGCGCATCATGTACGTCTGGACCGACCGCCTGCGCGCGACGCTGCCGCTCGTGCGGATGGGACGCGGGCGCATGATGGGCGTGGCGCACAACCGCAACCTCGACTGGGTGGGTGCGTCGGCCGCGCTCATCCCGGAGGGGTGATGGATCACGCGAGGCGCTACGGGCTGGCCGTTGCGACCATCGTGATGGCGTTCGCGGCGGGTGTGCCGCTGCGCAGCATCGCGGACATGACCTCGCTGGCGTTCCTGCTCTTCACGCCGGCCATCCTCGTGTCTGCCGCCATTGGGGGACTGGGGCCCGGTCTCGTGGCGACGCTGCTCGGGGGGCTCGCAGGCGAGTACATCTTCCGCGACCCGTTCGGTATCTGGCCCGAGTCCACCCAGGACGTCGTTCCCCTCGTCATCTTCCTGCTGCTCGGCATCGGCATCAGCGTGCTCAGCGAGAACCTCGCCGTCGCTCGCCGCAAGGTGCTGCACATGGCCGACGATGTGGAGCAGAAGGCGCGGGAGCTCGAGCGGGCCCGGGAAGACGTGGACCGGCTCGCCCGGGACGTGCGTCTGCGCGCGCGGGATTTCGAAACGCTGTTCGAGGTCGCTCCGATCGGCATCGGCATCGCGACAGACCCGGAGTGCCAGAACATCAGCGTGAATCCCGCCTTCGCGGAGTTGCTGAAGATCGCGCCGGTGGACAACGCGTCGCTCAGCGCCCCGCCTGGCCAGCGTCCCGCGATCATCGTCACGCGGGACGGAGAACGCGTGCCGACAGAGGACCTCCCCTTGCAGCGCGCGGCGCGGCTTGGCGTCGAGATCAGGAACGTCGAGCTCGACGTGGAACGGACAGACGGCTCCCGGGTCAGCCTGTACGAGTTTGCGGCGCCGCTCTTCGACGAAGCCGGACAGGTGCGGGGCGCCATCGGCGCCTTTCTCGACATCACCGAGCGGCGTCGGGCCGAGCGGGCGCAGCAGTTCCTCGACGCGGCCAGTACGGTTCTGGCGGCGTCGCTCGACTACGGGGACACCTTGCGCAGCCTGGCGCACCTGGCCGTCCCCG
>CAZNOC010000193.1:0-7835 GCA_964574545.1 uncultured Bifidobacteriaceae bacterium
CGGGGACATGAGCCGGGACACCGCGACGAGCACCGTCAGAAACGAAAACGGCCCTCGCCAGAAGGAGGGCCGGAGTGGGCGATCGGTGAAGATCTACGTGACGCGTGGCACGCGCGCACGCCCGTCCGGCCCCCTCGAAAGGGAGCCGCAACAACAACGTGACGGCGCGCAGGGACGTCGAACCATGATGAAGCGTCGCAGCACCGGGCGACCCGCTAGCCCGGCAGTGTAACGCCGGGACGGGCGGGGGTCAAATGGGAGGGTGACTGGGGGTGGTGACCGCCTGGCGCCTCGCGATTCGCTAGTCGTTATTCGCCATTCGCCATTCGCTATTCGCCATTCGCTATTCGCCATTCGCTATTCGCTATTCGCTATTCGCCGATCGCCACCAGCCCTTCGACCGTGCGCCAGTACCAGATCCCGTCCACCAGGGCTGGTGACGCCAGCGTCCTGGCGCCGAGCGTGTTCGTGTGCAGCAGGTTGAACTCGCGGCCCGCCTGCAGCACGAACGTCTCGCCTTCGTCGTTCGTGAAGTAGACCTTCCCGTTGACGACCACCGGAGACGCCGAGAAGCCCTCGCGCTGCGCGACGCCCATCCGGCCCTGGTACATCAGCTCGCCGCTCCTCGCCTCGTAGACCGTGGCGATGCTCTGCATGTCGTTGACGAGGTAGAGCAGCCCGTCGTGCAGCACGCCCGACGGCACGAACGGGGATCCCTTGGGCGAGTTCCAGGCCACATGCGTGTCCGTGACATCGCCGCGGCCACCCGGACGGATGGCCAGCGTCGGACCCGCGCGCCCGGACGAGCAGAACACAAGGCCCTCGCCGACGACGGGCGTCGGAATCACCTCGAAGGTGAGCCCGCCCACCGACCACAGCTCCTGCCCGTTCTCAGGGTTGTAGGCCGCCACACGGCGCTGGCTGCTCACGACAAGTTCGTCGCGGTCGCCGGCGCGAATCACCACCGGCGTGCCCCAGCCGACGGTCTCCGTGCGGGGCGTCCTCCAGATCTGGCGTCCCGTCTTCTTGTCGAAGGCGGCCACAAACGCCGTCTGGTCGGGCGTGGGCTTCTGATCCTGGTAAAGGAACACCCGATCCTTGTAGAGCACGGGCGATCCGGCCGGGCCGTGGTAGTTGGCGATCTCGCTGAACTTCTGGTGCCAGGCGATCTTGCCGGAGAAGTCGACCGCGACGAGACCGTGCCGGCCGAATGACGCGTACACGAGCGAGCCGTCCGTCGCCGGGGTGGCCGAGGCGTGGCCGTTCTTCTGGTGGACGTGCTCGACGGCGTCGATGGGAATGAAGGTCTCCCACAGCCGCTCGCCGTTCGACCGCTTGAACGCGAGCATCGACAGCCGGCGCCCGCCGTCGTGCGCCGTGGTCAGGAAGATGTGGTCGCCCCAGATGATGGGCGACGAGTTGCCGGCGCCCGGGACAGGCGCCTTCCACTTGACGTTGGTGGACGGCGACCAGCGGTCAACGTAGTTGCCCGTGGGCACCACGCCCTGCCCGGAGGGTCCGCGCCAGCGAGGCCAGTACTTCGCGCCCTCGCCCTCCACCTCGATCATGTGGACATCGTCGTTCGCCGTCGTCCCGCTCGAGGTGTACGTGAACGTCATCCCGCCGGCCACAAGGAGGGCCAACGTCAGCATCAACCGGCTCTTCGGTGCATAGGTCATAGCACGCCGATGATACCGAAGTTCCAGGACGGCGTTGCGCGTTTTGTCTCCGGCGGTGGGACGAGCGGTTCCAGCTGGTCAGTGCCGGTTATCAGAGGTGGTCGCGAATGGCGCGCGCCACGTCGCGCGTGGTCGCTGAGCCTCCGAGATCCGGCGTCGCCACCTGTCGTTCGGAGAGGACGCCCTCAATCGCGCCGACGATCGCGTCGTGGACGTCGCGGTGGCCGAGATGGTCGAACATCAGCGCGGCGGCCCAGATGGCGCCAATGGGGTTGGCGATACCCTGCCCGGCGATGTCGGGTGCCGACCCGTGGATGGGCTCGAACATCGAGGGATGGACTCGCTCGGGGTTGATGTTGGCGCCTGGCGCTACGCCGAGGCTCCCGGACACGGCGGCGCCCAGATCGGTGAGGATGTCGCCGAAGAGATTCGACGCGACGATCACGTCGAGCGACTGGGGATGGGTGACCATGCGTGCGGCCAGCGCATCGACGTGGTACTTGTGCAGGGTGACGCCGGCGTAGTCGCGGTGCACGTCCGCGACCACCTCGTCCCAGAACACCATCGAGTGCTGCAGCGCGTTCGACTTCGTCGCGCTGGCCAGCAACCTGCGGGGGCGCGCGGCCGCCAGATCAAAGGCGTAGCGGACGACGCGTTCGATGCCGCGGCGGGTGAAGACAGCGGTCTGCTCCGCACGCTCGTCAGGCGTGCCGGCGTGGGTGCGGCCGCCGACGCCGGCGTACTCGCCTTCGGAGTTCTCGCGCACGCAGATCATGTCCACATCGGACGGTCCTCGGCCGGCGAGCGGACCGTTCACCCCGGGCAGCAGGCGCATCGGCCTCAGATTGACGTACTGCTCGAACGACTGCCGCAAGGGCAGGATCATCTCCCAGACGGAGACGTGGTCGGGGACGGACGGATCCCCGATGGCGCCGAGGTAGATGGCGTCGAATCGGGCCATCCGATCGAGCGCGTCGGGGTCCATCATCCGTCCGGTGTCGCGGTAGTAGGCGCAGCTCCACGGGAACTCGGTGGTCTCGATCGTCACGCCGGCCTTGCGGGCGGCCGTTTCCACGACGGCCAACCCCGCCGGAATGACCTCCCTCCCGATCCCGTCCCCAGGAACGACCGCAATCCGCATCTGTGACATGGCTGCTCTCGCCAAGGGGACAGACCCCCACGCTTGTGGCAGTCTTCGACGAGGGGTCTGTCCCCTCCGGGGCCCTCAGGGAGCTAATCTCCCGGGGGGGAGAGACGCGATCCGTCCCCTGTGGCAGGTTCTGACAAGGGGTCTGCCCCCTTGAGGGTCTATTCGCCCAGCTTCAGGGTCTTGCCCCTTCGTCCGTGGCAGATTCTGACGAGGGGTCTGTCCCCTCCGGAAGCGACGGGGTCTGTCCCCCTCTACATCCCCGGCGGCGTGAACCGGCCGTCCTGCGCCAGCCAGCCGCCGTCCGCATAGATGATTGTCCCCGTCACGTAGCTGGCGGCGTCGGAGAGGAGGAACAACGTGGGACCCACCATCTCGTCCGCCCGGCCCCAGCGCCGGAACGCGTTCTTCTCGCCGTAGGCCTTGTACCACTCCGGCTGCGCCTTGATCGGCGCGGTCAGCGGCGTCTCGATGACCCCGGGACCAACGGCGTTCACCCGAACGCCGGCCGTGCCGAACTCGCACGCCGCACCCCGCACGAGCTGCACGATGCCCGCCTTGGTCATCGAGTAGATCGCCTGGCCGGGCTCCACCACCAGCGACCGGATCGACGAGAAGATGACGATGCTCCCGGCGCCGCGTTCCACCAGGAGCCGGCCCGCCGCGCGGACGACGTTGAAGCTGCCCTTCAGATTGACACGTACGACGCGATCGAACTCCTCCTCCTGGTAGGTCAGCAGGGTCTTCCGCACGTTGATGCTCGGCGTGCAGACGACGCCGTCCAGACGCCCCGTGGACGCCAGGACGTCCGAGAGACTGCGCTCGGTCTGGGCGGCATCGGTGATGTCGCACCGCGCCGACTCGGCGTTCCCGCCGTCGCTGCGGATCTGCTCGGCCGTCGCCGCCGCCGCGTCAGCGTTGACGTCAAGGCACACCGACCGTGCGCCCTGCCGTGCCGCACCGACGGCCACCGCGCGGCCAATACCCGATCCTGCGCCGATGGTGACGATGGTCCTGCCGTCGAGTCGAAAGATGTCAGTCATGATGGCTCACGAAAGAGGGGCCTGAGGCCCATGGTGGTGGCATACGCGACGGCGGCGGCAAGCACGCCCATCAGCGTGGGATCGAGCAGGCCGACGCCCTGGCCTGCGTTGAAGATCTCGAGGCCGAGCCTGACGAGCACGCCCGTCACAATCGAGGCCAGCGCCTCCCGGCTGAGCGCCCGCGGCGTGAAGAGGCCGCCCACGAGGGGGACGAAGAGCGCGACGGCCATCAGCGAGTAGAAGATCGACAGGGCGGCCACGACGGTCGGCAGCACGATCGCCAGCAGGACGCCCAGCGTGCCCCCCACCGCCGCCGCCACGCGCGCCACCCTCAACACCTGCCGGTCGGTCGCGTCCGGACGCACGAATCGCTTGTAGAGGTCCTTGGACAGCGAGGTGGCCAGCATGAAGAGGATCGCATCGCACGTGCTGACCTCTGCCGAGAACACGGCCGCCAGCGCCAGCGCGCCGAGCATGGGCGGCAGGTACGTGATCAGCATGAACGGCAGGACCTGATCCGGCACCGACAGATCGGGATGCGCCGTACGGGCGGCCATGCCGATGACGACGGGCATGATCGCGAACGCCATCAGCACAAGCGCCTGCACGCCGATCCCGACGCGCACGGCGCGCGCATCGACCGCCCCGTAGGCCTTCTGCACGAGACCCGGAGAGATCATGAACGCCGGAGCGAGCAGGAACAGGAGGGCCCACCCAGACCCCGGGCCTCTGGAGTAGAGGATGTCGCCGAACCCCGGATTCGCCGCGGCCGTCGCCGTGATGGCCGGCAGCCCGCCAACCCCTGACACCACGAACGGGATCGCCAGCGCGAAGCCGACGATCAGCACGACGAGCTGCACGAGGTTCACCCAGGCCGAGCTGAGCAGGCCCCCCGCCACGAAGTACGACGTCATCACCAGGCCGCCGATGAGCGCGCCGCCCCACTTCGGGATCCCTGCCACCACCTCGAGCACCGCCGCACCGGCGATCAGCTGTCCCGCAAGGATCGCCAGCGTGCCGACCCACAGCAGCGACGCCACCAGACCTCGCGTGGCACGACCGTAGCGCCACTCGAGGAAGTCGCCGACCGTATAGAAGCCGTGCCGCGACGCCAGGGCCCACATGCGGGGGCCGACCACAAAGGCCAGGACGAGCGACCCGATGCCCGCCGAGCCAACCCACCACCACGCGCTGACGCCGTCGCGGAAGGCCAGGGCCGCGGTGTTCACCGTGGTCCCCGCGCCGATGTTTGCGGCAAGCACCGTCGAGAAGATGAGGGGCGCGCTCAGCTTCCGCCCGGCGACGAAGAAGTCCCCGGCGCCCTGCACCCGTCGCGCCACCCACAGCCCGATCGCCACGAGCAGAATCGAGTAGACGACGAGCAGAATCAAGGGCAGGTTCACGCGGGCCTCAGAAGGTGGGCGGGGTGTTGACCCAGATCAGCACGGCCTCCCGATCGCCGGGGTTGTGCCACCGGTGGCCAAGCGTGCTCTCGAACCAGAAGCTGTCGCCGGCCTCGAGCGTGTGGCATTCGACTTCGTCCAGCCACATCTCGAGCGATCCCTCCAGCATGAAGAGAAACTCTTCTCCGCTGTGCGAGTAGGCGCCGTCGCTCCCGCTGCCTGGCGACACGCGGAACAGCATGGATTGCAGCGACACCGTGCCCTGCGACAGCATCTCCATCCGCACGCCGGACGCCGTCTGCAAACGGCGGCGTTCCTTCGGGCGGACGAGCCGCGTGGGCCGCTTCGGCTGGCCGAACAGGTCGAGCACGGTCGTCCCGTACGCGGCGGCCAGCCGCTGGAGGGTGGCGACGGACGCATTCGCCCGCTCGCGTTCGATCGCGCTCAGGAACCCGGCAGAGATCCCGGCTTGCGCGGAGGCGACCGCCAGGCTGAGCCCTGCGCGCCTGCGCAGCCGCCGCAGCTTGAGGCCGAGCGCCCGGGTGGCGCGGGTGCGTGCAGCCGGCGCGGTCGCCCGGCCAGAGGTCCTCCCGAGCGCCTCCTTGATGCCCGGCACGTTCAGCCGCCGCACGTCGCGCAGCGATTTGATGCGCTTCAGCAGCGCCAGGTGCTCGGCGCTATACAGCCGGTAGTGGCCGCCGCTTCGCATGGGGGTCACCAGGCCAACGCTCTCCCAGAGCCGGAGCGTCGACGGGCTCAGTCCCAGGATGCGCGCGGTCTGGCCCACCGTGAGGAACCCGTAGCGGCGGTCGGACGGCGCCTTGGCCTTGAGCACCGGAGTCACGCGGTGGCCTCGAGTTCGGTGCGGTACACGGTCCGCCCCGACAGGTCGTGCAGGCCGACGGACAATGCGCGAGTCCGGGCCGACACGCGCAGTGTGCCGAAGAACTGGAGCCCGTCGCTCGGCGGCCGGTTGGGTGCCATGCCGGCGGGAACGGCATTGAACCGTACCTCGGGGCCGAACGTGGCGTCGAGCGTGTTCGGTCCGAAGGTACCGGCATGGAGCGGACCGGCGACGAACTCCCAGAACGGATCGAAGTCCGCGACCTGGGCACGGGCCGGGTCGTAGTGATGCGCCGCCGCATAGTGCACGTCGCCGGTGATCCACACGACATTGCGAATGCGGCGATCCCGGATGAACCGCAGCAGGTCCGCCACCTCCAGTTCGCGGCCGCGCGGCGGGCCGTCATCGCGGTTCGCGATGGCCTCGAAGTGCTCCGGGCCATCCGAGACGACAAGCCCGATGGGCATGTCGCTGGCGATGACCTTCCATACGGACTGGCTGGCCGCCAGCCGCGACTTCAGCCGATCGATCTGCGACGCGCCGAAGACGCGCGACTCGCCGGTCAGTTCCGGCTGGAGATTGGTCGAGTTCGGTCCGCGGTAGCTGCGCAGGTCGATCGCGAACACGTCGATCAGGGGGCCACAGCCGACACGCCGGTCGATGCGCTCGGGATCGTCCGGGTCGATCGGCAGCGGATGGTATTCGAAGAACGCCTGCCGGGCGCGCGCGGCCAGCAGCGCCATGCCCTTTACGGCGTAGCGGGTGTCCCGTGACAGATCGCGCGTGTCGTACCAGTTGTCGCGCACTTCGTGGTCGTCCCAGATGGCGGTCTGTCCGACCTCCGCGTTGAAGCGGCGCATGTGGTCGTCGAGCAGGTTGTACTGGTAGTTGCCGCGGAACTCGTCGAGCGTCTCCGCCACCTTGGTCTTGGCGGGCGTCACCAGGTTGCGCCAGATCGTCCCGTCGTCAAGCGGGACCTCGGCAGCCAGCGGCTGGTCCGCGTAGATCGTGTCGCCGCAGTGGACGAACAGATCGGGCTCGACCTGACGCATGGTCTCGTATAGCCGGTAGCCGCCGAAATCGGGGTTGAGCCCCCAACCCTGGCCGGCCGTGTCGGCCGACCACGCCAGCGTGACATCGTTCGAGCCGAGCGCCGGACGCGTGCTGAAGCTGCCGGCCACCGGTTCGCTCCACTGCGAAAGGTCGGCGAGGTCCTGAAAGCGCACGCGGTAGAAGAGGCGCTGGCCGGGAGGCAGGTCGCGAAGCACGGTGCGCGCGGTGAAGTCGCTCGACGCGAGGGCGGCGGGGCCGCGCACCCGCCGGACGTTCGTGAAGCGATCCGTGGTGTCGTACTCGACCACCATCCGCGCGGCGCGATCGCATCGGCTCCAGATGACGGCGCGGCCGTCCCCGGGATCACCGGACGCCACCCCCTGCGGCATGATCGGACGCGCCCCCGGCGCGGCCACGATGGCGGGCGCCTGTCCCGCGCGAAGCCCCGGCACCGCGCCCGCCAGCCCCGCGCCCGCAAGCAGCGACCGCGCGACGAAGTCGCGCCGGGACACCCGGCCAGGCCGCACCGTCACTGGAAGCGCACCGGCACGGTGCCCAGCTCCCGCGCGGACGGCACCCCGTGCAGCGTCTCGGCGTGCGAGACGGCCCGCAGGATCGCGTCGGTCATCGCCTCGGCCGCGAGGGCCCCGAGCATCGTGAGGTTGA
>CAZNOC010000194.1:0-7803 GCA_964574545.1 uncultured Bifidobacteriaceae bacterium
GGCGCGATCAAGGCAAGCCTGCAGGATCCCGTGGTTCAGACTGGGGATGCCCTGCTGGCGTCGCTCGGGGCCGCTGCCGGCCGAGACCTGGAGTGGTTCTTCGATCGGGCCCTGGACCCGGCGGTGGGATTCGACTACACGGTCCGGAGGCTCGAGAGCGTGCCCTGTCCCGATCGCCCGTGTTTCTCCACGAGCGTCGAGGTGGTCCGCGCCGGCACCGGCGTCTTCTCGGGTACGGCGGGCGGACCCGAGGGCCCCTACGAGGCGGGGGACGCGCTCGAGTTGCGTGTCGGTTTCGACGATGGGCAGGAGGTTCGGGCGCGATGGGACGGGCGCGCCGATCGACAGGTATTCGAGTTCGAGAGCCCGTCACCCGCGCACGAGGCCAGGCTCGATCCCGAAGGCGTCCTGCTGCTCGATCGAGATCTGAACGACAACGTTCGCGCGGTGCGTCCTCGGTCGAACGTCCCCGTCGCCAAGTGGGTGGCCACGTGGCTGGTCTGGCTTCAGGACGCGATGCTCGTGTACGGCGCGCTCTTCTAAGCGTGCGCGGTCGTTATCGCCGGCCTCGCGCCAGCCGCGAATCCGGCCACGACGCCACGACCCACGGAGCCAGGATCGCCACCAGGATTGCACCGGCCGCCACGCCTACCGGAAGCCACCATGGCACCGAGGGTGCGGCGTAGGCCGGAACGGCCGTCAACAGCAGGACGTGCGTGCCGGCCGCGGCGCTCAGTGCGGTGGCGCCGGCGCGGACGCGATCCGTGGGAGAAAGGCCCGCGCCGATGCGGCCGAGCGCCCGGCCGCGAGCCACGGTCCATGACGACGCCCACGCCGAGGTCGCGGCGCGCGCCGCCGCTCGCGTGCTCCCGACGATCCGGCTGCCGGCGAAGAGCGAGCGGACGGCGTCGAATTCACCGGTCATTGACCGCCCTCGCTGGTCAGCGGCGCCATCGACTCCACCTGACCCTCGACCACGTAGCGGCCGGCGTCGAAGGTGATCGGCGCGCCCGGCCGCACGAGCTGGCCGCGATACCTCCAGCCCTCCCGTGATTCGTCGAGTCCCGCCACCAGGCCCACCGTCATCGTCCGCGCGTCCGCACCGGAGGGCGGCGAGAGGATCTCTTCGATCACGGCCGCGCGTCCGTCGAGAAACGCCTCGCGGTCGCCCGTGCGCACGAGGTCGACCTCACGGCCTCCCTGCAGTCGGACGCGAAGGCGCATCAGGCGTGCGGGCGTCGAGGGCAGCACCTCGCGAATCTCGAAGACGAGCGGGCCCGGGAACGTCACCGTGATGGGCGGGTCGCCGGTGAGAAACCGACCGCCAATCGCGCACGGCTCCTCAGGCAGGCCGGGATCGCACGTCAGATCGAGGACGGCGCCGCGCTCGACGCGGTCTGGCACGGGCAGGTCCACACGGCTCGAGCCGAGCGCCACCCGTGTGCGGCTCTGATCGGCATCACCAAGGGCGACGATCCGTCCGCCCTGAGACAGGATCGCGCCCTCCTCGAGCTCGTCGGCGGCGGCCGGCGACAGCCAGAGAAAGCTGCCGACGACCCGGATCGAGGGGACGTTCAGCGGGTGCAGCTCTACGGCGTTCGCCGCGCGCGCCACTTCCTGCACGCCGTCGAAGAGCACCAGGTCGTAAGTGCCCGGCCCGATCTCCCCGACGAGCACGTCGGCGGAGTTCGGGCTCTCGAAGACGAAGCTGAGCGCCGGGGTGTCGCCGATCGTCGCGCGGAGCAGCGGGTTGAAGCCCGACCCCCGCACCTTCATCTTGGCGCTCAGCACGTTGCCGGGGGCGGTCCTTCGCTCGGCGCTCGAGATCTCCACACGCTCGACCGACTCGATGTTCGGTCGGGCCGGCTGAAACAGCAGATAGGTCGCGTAGGCGACGGGCACAACGCCAGCGAGAAACGCCACGACCAGCGCATCCACGAGGTTGATCCGGCCGAAGAGACGTCCCCGTTGATCGATCATGATCCTTCGTGTGCCCGCGTTGCCGCGACCGGCGGTTCAGGCAAGGGTGGCGCTCCCCCGCGTCGGCGGAGCAGGCCCTCGATGGACACGCACACCCCAAGCACGGCCATCCACAGCACGTACGGCGTCACGAGGCCACGGAGACGCACGAGCGTGCCCACGTTGCCGGTGGTGAGCGCCACCACCGCCGCGGTCACGACAGCATAGCCTGCCAGGACGCTGGTCGTCAGCGGGTCGCGCCGCCACCCGGCGACCAGCCCGACCGGCAGGAGGGCCACGATGAGGTACCACACCAGGTGCTCGGGGAGGTACACCGCCTGACGGAGGGAGGTCAGCTCCCAGGGCAGCGGTGTCAGCACGAAGCTCGTGACGCCGCGCAGGACGTACCGCGCCGCCTGATCGGGCGTCAACGAGATGGACGACGCGGACGGCGTGCCCGGCCGCATGTAGAACCCGTCGTCCAGCAGCTTGTAGGCGTGGCCCACCGTGAAGACGTGGCCCGTGTGCTGGCGTGCGGCCATGTCGATCCCGCGCAGCACAGGCTGATGGAGCGCAGGCACGATGACGAGCGCCACCACGCCCGCACCGGCGACCACGGCAGCCGCGACCGCGGTGGACCGGCGCATGGCGGCAGCGCGGAACACGAGCCCGGTGCCGATACCCGCCAGGGCGAGCACCGTCGCGCCCCGCC
This sequence comes from uncultured Bifidobacteriaceae bacterium, assembly GCA_964574545.1. Taxonomy (GTDB): domain Bacteria; phylum Acidobacteriota; class Vicinamibacteria; order Vicinamibacterales; family UBA2999; genus JAUXWO01. Next base: position 2,672 of record CAZNOC010000194.1, read on the forward strand.
GCAGATCGTCGAGCAGCCACAGGCTGCCGGCCGCCGCGAGCAACCACGCCGTCGCGTGCCAGAGGCTTCGCGATCGGACGATCTCCAGCACCGCGGTGAGCAGCAGCGCCGTCAGGAAGAAGTACGCCGATTCCTTCAGGAGCGAGATGGAGGTGTGGAAGAGCGACGGCATCACGAGCAGGACGGCCAGCGCCGCGATGGCCGGGACGAAGCCGTAGGCCCTCCGGGCCAGCCGGAAGAGCAGCAGGCCGCCGGCGACGAAGAGCACCGCGTTCAGCAGCCGCCCGCTGTACGGCGTGGGGCCGAAGACGAGCTGCAGCGCCGCCAGCAGCTGCAGGTAACTGCTGCGCCCGTACTCGTCGTACACCACGAAGTAGTCGTAGCGCGTTGTCGCCAGGCCCAGCCACACGTCTCGCGTTCTGAGCGCACGGGACAGGTTGTAGGATTCGTCGCCGGTGAGCGCGCCGACCGCGAGGTCGTTGTGCCACGGAATGCCGGCCACGTACAGGACCAGCAGCACGAGCGCACGCAGGCCGAGGGCAACGGCGACGAGACAAAGCACGACGCGGCGTTCCCGGTCCGGCAGCTGCCAGCCCGCCAGGTGAACGAGGAGAGGCAGGCACAGGAGGACCCAGAAGGTGAGCGGCGAGGCCGTGTAGAGCACGCCGAACAGCACGCCGCCGGCGGCGGCAAACGGCAGCAGGCCCGTTCGGGTCGGTGGTGGCATCGACGGTTCACCTACTATACAAGGGTGAACGTGCGAGGGGTGGGAGGGAACGAGTGACGCGTGGCCGACGCCGTCTGCTGATCCTGACGATGCTGATGGCGCTGCTCGGAGTGGCGGCGTACATGGCGCGCGCGCCGCTGCTGAGGGCCGTCGGGCACCACCTGGTGCACGCGGACCCGCTGGCGCCCGGTGACGCCATCCTCGTCCTGTCCGGAGGCGTGTTCGACCGGGAACTCGAGGCCGCGGACCTTTACGCGCGGGGGCTGGCGCCGCGCGTGCTGATGACACGAGAGCCCGAAGCGCCCGTGTTCGCGGAACTGCGGACACGTGGCGTTGGCCTCGAGACGCCCCTCGAGCTTCGGCGGCGCGTGCTGGTCGAACTGGGGGTGCCGGCCGAGCGCATCGACGTGCTGCCCGGTTTGGTGCGATCCACGCGGGACGAAGCCGAAGCCGCGCGCCGCTGGGCGCTCGGGTCCGGGGCGTCGAGCCTGATCGTCGTGACCACCTCGTTCCATACGGCGCGCGCCCGCCGTGCCTTCCTCGAGGTCTTCGCGGGCGCGGATGTGACGGCGAGGTTCACGCCGGCGTCGGCCAGCGCGTTCGATCCCGAGACCTGGTGGACCGACCGCATCACCTTGCGCGAGGGCCTCGTCGAGCTGCAGAAGGCCGTCTTCTACCGCGTGTGGTACTGACGGCCGTCTGGCGATCCTCGCCTTGCGTTACTGACCTGGTGGGGGTGTCGAACCGAACGCGGCGCTGACCGCCGCGCCGGCGATCGCGTCGGCGCGCGGAAACTGGTCGCGGAAGCCACGGCCGATCACCGCCGCCGTCAAGGCGTGCCCTTCCTCGTTGAAGTGGATGTCCTGGAGGAAGAAGAGCGGCACGCCTTGCGCCGACGCGCGCGCGAACGCCTCGTGAAGATCGAGAAACCGGAGGCCCTCGCTGTTCGACCACTGCCGGATCCGCTCGTGGAAGTCTTCCTCGATTTGGACGCGTCCATCGCCCATCAGCCGGTATCTCGACGGCACGGCCATCAGGATCATCTCCGCGCCATCGGCTCGGACTCGACGATCCAGTTCCTTCAGGAGGTCCGGCGTCGGCGGCGCCCAGTCGGGGTTCTCCTCCACGATGCCGGCCATGTGCCACTGCTCGCGGCCGCGATTCTCCCAGGCCCAGCTGACGCGCATGAATGCGGCTCGTCCAAGCCGTGCGACGTACAGCCGGCGCAGGAACGACACGATCTGCCCACCGGAAGGCCCCGCGATCGCGGTCGGCCAGCCCTGATCGTCAAGCACGGCGCTGTCGAGGTAGATCACGTCCTCGCGGACGTCGTTGCCGAAGATCAACACGAAGACGTGCGTGGGATTCCACGCGCGGACCTCGCGCGTCCACTGCACGAGGTAGATCGCGGGACTGTAGGAGCGGACGCCGTAGTTGCGCACCTCGCACGTCCCGAGGCCCGCCTCTTCGAGCAGGCCTGCAAAGGACAGGTCGAACGGCACCTGGCCGCCCTCGGTGAACGAATCGCCCATCAACGCCACGCGGCACGGGAGCCCCGCGGCCGGAGCCTCCGGCGTCGTGCCGTCACCGCGGACCACCCGACCCTCGTTGTTGTAGTGGATGGTGAAGCCGCCCAGCTCTCCTGAGGGATGCTGCTGCACGAATGTGAAGTTCCGCGGGTGCACGTGATGCAGAAACGGGTCGGGCTCCATCGGTGAGCTGCCGTAGCCGAGTCCGAGGACGCGCAGCATGCCCTCGAGCAGCACCACGGCCGCGACCGCGCCGAGCGCCAGCGCCAGCACCTTGAACGATCTCATCGCCACCAGAAGCGTATCACCGGCCGCCCGGCTCCTTCGCCGCGTCGCCCGCCAGGTCCTCCGCGATCACCTTGACGAGCGCGTCCGCGATGACCTGATGACCGGCCGGGCTGAAGTGCATATCGCACTCGAACTGCGGGTTCTCCGGCGATGCCCAGAGCGCCGGCGACAGGTCCACATAGCGCGCGCCGATCGAGGTGAGGAAGTCGCGATTGCGCCCCGCCAGCACGCCGCTGCCCCGCGGCGACCCGTAGCGCTCGAAGTAATCGAAGACGTCCACGAAGACGAGGTGGCCTCCATCGGCATCAACCTGCTGCGCCAACGCTTCCAGGATACGGTAGTTGATCGCGACGTCGTCGAACGGCGTGCCGTCATCGGCCTGTCGGGGGCGCGGTCGGCCGTTCCGCGAGATCCGGTTCGCGGTCCAGCCCACGACATAGCTCGAAGCGCCATGGGGCAGAACCGACACCGTCCGGCTCTCCGCGTACTCGGTGGCGAGGACGCGGTTGACGCTGGCCACGTACTGCTCGTAGTCGCGCGCCTCGACGTACGTCAGACGGCCGTCCGGGGCCACGCCGTACGTCGGCCGGATGCGGAGGGTGTAAAAATCCTGGAGGCGCGACGACAGGTCCGGCTGCGTCGTCCGGTTGAAGTTCATGTACGACGCGAGCACCACCACGACATCGGGGCGGAACGGCCGGACGTCCTGCTCGTACACCATCAGGTACTGACCGACGCTGTGGTTGGAAATCCCGAAGTTCATCGCCTCGACGCGACGATGCGGGAGCGCGGCGTTGAGGCCGGCTTCGAGGCGCCTGGACACCATGGCGTCCTCGGGCACCTGCAGCGCCTCGATCATCGAATCGCCAAGCAGGGCGACGCGCGTGGTGCCTTCCGGCCGGTCTACGGTCCATTCGCGATCGCGGAATCCAAAGCGGTTGGTGCGGACGTCCGCTCCGAACTCGACGCAGTACGGATTGCGGCCGCGCCAATGGAACTCGAGGCCCGGCGCGAGCTTCCAGCCCGCGACCCGGTCGGGGGCGAGGAAGAGCACGTCGTTGACCGGTGCGGCGGAGACCGGTCCCTCGGTCGCCACGCGCAAGCCGGCCTCCAAGGCCAGCATCGCGACGAGGACGGCCAGTCCGGCGGCGAGGTACGGATGAGCGGGTTTGCGCATCAGGCGGGTTTCTCGGCGTGGACGGTCCACCCTCTGGAGTTAGCCACGGACACGACGCGGAGCCCTGCTGATTCGGCCAGCGCCGCAGCTCCGGCCTTCGAGTAGCGTTCCTCGATCGGCGCGGAGAGCCGATCGTACAGGTCGCCCGACATGCTGAACGGGCCGGTGCCGTGGCGGTACGGGAAGCGCGCGGCCCATCGGAAGTGCCGCGACGGGAGCGTGAGCAGGACGTAGACGACGGGAGACAGGGCGCGGCAGAGAGCCATCAGCACCGGCGGCGGCAGCCGTGTGGTGACGTGCCGGGCGCTGTTGGCCACGGCGAGCGCGACGCGCCAGTACCACGCCCGGTCGGAGAAGTCCTCGTACACGTACAGCAGGAGCGGCGCCCCCGGCTTCAACGTGCGCGCGATCTGCTCGACCGCGCGCGGTGGATCCGGCGTGTGATGGACGACGCCGTACGAATAGGCGCCGTCGAAGATCTCCGGCGCCAACGGCAACTGGAGCAAGTCGGCCTGCACGACGTGGGCGCGGTCGAGGCCGCGCGTCCGCGCCAGGCTCGTTGCCACGCCGCCGGAACTGAGCTCCACCCCCACGACCTCACACTCGGGGTCAAGGGCAACCGTCGCCAGGTCGATGCCTTCGCCACACCCGGCGTCGAAGATCAGCCCGCGCAACGGAGGCGCGCCCACGGCGTCCAGCATGGCGTGCAGGTGGTAGCGCACCGGACGGTCCTGCGGGGCTGCCACTTCGGCCTGCCGGCCCCACATGTAGCCGAACGCAACCGCCGTCGGCGTGTCATCGGCGGTGAAGCGAGGCACGCCGGCGCGGACCGGCACGGTGCGCCCGCAGCCCTCGCACATCAGCCCGCCATCGTCCGCCGTCGAGAACCCGCCGCCACAGGCTTGGCACCGCAGCCACCGTACAAGTCCCGGACGCATCCCCGTGATCATAGAGCAACCGCAAGCGACGGCGCCGTCACGGGTCTCGAAGCAGCGGTCCAAGGACGCGTTCGACGACGAAGATGGACCCGGACGGAGACAGGTGGCCCCGATCGAACGAGAGGAGCTGCTGGTCCGAGTCCGGCACGACCGCGAGGCACCCGGCGCCGTCGCAGAGGGCCTCGACCAGCGAGACGTAGCGCACTGACGCGGAGCCCGCCAGCAAGGCCGCAAGAGCCCGGTCCGTGTCGAAGACGTGTTCGACGAGGCCCTGGCGCACACGGCTCACGTCCTGCCCCCAGTGGTGCCGCACGACGACCTCTGGGAGCGACGGCGTCCAGTGCGGCGTCGGTCCGACCAGGATCACCCGGGCCGCGCCGCGGGCACGCGCCTCCGCGGCAACGGACTCCCAGTCCGTGTACCCCGCTTCACCCCACAGGATGAAGTTCGAGACGAACGCGGCCGCGCCGGCG
>CAZNOC010000195.1:0-4079 GCA_964574545.1 uncultured Bifidobacteriaceae bacterium
GGTAGGACTCGTGCACGAGCGCACCGGTGTCGAGCACCGTGTTCCGGCCGCCCGCCCGCAACCGCGCCCGCGCGAGACGCCGGAGGTCGGCGTAGGTCTGGGCAAACAACTCCTCGGCCGCGTCAGGATCACCGTTCCCGGCGCGCTGAATCAGCGCGGTTAGATCCTGTCGATCGGACATGCCTCACCTCGGCGCCTGCACCCAGGGCGGTGCGGACCAGGCACGAAGCGCCCTCGGGCACTTGTGCCGCAGGTCGTGCTGGCGTGTCATATGATAGCGGGTGCCTCCCCCGGGCGAGGTCGCGTGATGGATGCCGCTACGCTGGCGACGCTCAGCCGGCTCATCGATGAAGCGCTCGATCGACCCCCTGAGGGTCGCCAGGCGTGGCTCGACGGCCTCGGGCCCGAGTGTGCGCCGCTGAAGCCCTCGCTGGAGCGTCTGCTGCGCGCGCACGCCTCGATCGACGCGACCCACTTCCTGCACACGTTGCCCAAGCTGACCGCTCCCGACACCGCCGGTCCGATCGGTGCTGCCGGCCGCTCCGCCGGCCCCGGCGAGACGTTCGGGCCGTATCGCCTCGTCCAGGATCTCGGGGACGGAGGCATGGGCTCGGTGTGGCTTGCCGAGCGTACCGACGGGCTGCTGAAGCGGCCGGTGGCCCTCAAGCTGCCGCGCGGCGCCTGGCGGCGTGCGGGCCTGGCCGAGTGGATGGCACGGGAGCGGGAGATCCTCGCGTCCCTCGATCACCCGAACATCGCCCGCTTGTACGACGCGGGCGTGACGCCTGACGGCCAGCCGTTCCTCGTCCTCGAGTACGTCGATGGACGTCCGCTCGATCGGTACTGCAGCGACGCGCGCCTCGGCGTGGAGGCCCGGCTCCGGTTGTTCCAGCAGGTGGTGCGTGCGGTCGCTCATGCGCACTCGCGTCTCGTGGTGCACCGCGACCTGAAGCCGTCCAACGTGCTGGTCACGCCGGATGGACAGGTGCGGCTGCTCGACTTCGGTATCGCCAAGCTGCTGGAGCCCGCGACCCGGGACGAGACGCCGCTGACGGAGTTGGCGGGAAGGCCGCTGACGCCAGACTACGCCTCGCCCGAACAGATCGCGGGTGCGCCGATCACCACGGCCTCCGACATCTATTCCCTCGGGGTGGTGCTGTTCGAACTGCTGGCCGGGAAGCGACCCTATGCGCTCGCGCACGTGTCGCCCGACGCGATCGAACAGGCGCACGCGGCGATGGGACCCGCCTGGCCGAGCCGACGGGTGTCCGACCGGGCCCTCGTGAAGCAGCTCCTCGGTGACCTTGACTGGATCGTCGACAAGGCGATGGCCCTGGATCCCGATCGCAGGTACCCCTCCGCGGCGGCGCTCGACGCGGACATCGAGCGTCACCTGACCGGCGAGGTCGTGCAGGCGCGGCCGCCGAGCCGCTGGTATCGCACGTCGCGCTTCGTGCGCCGCCACCGCATCCCCGTGGCCGCGACTGTCGCGATCGCACTTGCGCTCGCCGGCGGCGCCGCCCTGGCCGGCTGGCAGGCAACGGTCGCGCGCGCCGAGCAGCAGCAGGCCGAGGCGGTCCGCGATTTCGTCACCGGACTGCTGCGACAGTCCAACCCCTATGCCCAGTCGGACGCCGCACCGAGTGTGGTGGCGCTGCTCCAGCAGGCGGCCGGCCAGCTCGGTGAAGGCTTCGCTGGATCGCCGGCCCTGCGAATCGAGCTGCAGGCCCTTGTAGGGGGGGCGCTGCTGCAGCACGGGGCCAACGAGCAGGCCGAATCCCTGCTGGTGCAGGCTGTAGACGCCGGCACGGAACGGCTTGGGGCGCGCCACCCGGTCGTGCTCGACGCCCGGTACGAGCTCGTTGTCCTCTACCTGCTGCGCGGCCGGGTGCAGGAGATGGAGAAGATGCTGACGCCGCTGGTCGCGGACCTCGAAGCCGCTCCTGGGGCGCCGGCGATTCTGCGCGTCAGCGCACTGACGCAGCACGCGAACTGGGCGATTCAGGTTGGCCGCTACGACGAGGCCATCGCATCGGCTCGCCGTGGCTCGGCGCTGGCCACGGAACTGCTGGCGACCGACGACCCTCGGCGCCTGTCGAGCGCGCTCACACTCGCCGTTGCTCTTGGGTTCTCAACCGACACCGCAGCGGCGCTGGAGGCCGCCGAAGGCGTACTTGCGCTCGCGCACGCGTTCTACCCGGACGGGGCGCACATTCGGATGATCGAGGCCAGGGCCCTCCACGCTCGCGCCCTGGGCAACAGTGGCCGGCACGCCGAGGCCGCAGACCGTGCGGCTTCGGTGGTGGCTGACGCCGAGCAGCTGCTAGGCCCGCAGGCCCTGCAGGTTGCGGTGTTCTCGAGCGATGCCTCGCGCTTCGCGCTCGAAGCGGGACGGCTGGAGATGGCGCTCGACGCCGCGCAGCGCACCCAGTCCATCCTGGCCGCGCACGAGACGGGCCCGGGCTACAACACCGCGGTCGGCGCGCTGCGCCTCGGGCGCGCACAGCTCGCGCTCAGGCTGCCGGCCGCCGAAGGGACGCTGCAGGACGCCCTGGCGCGCATGCGGGTGGCGCGCGGAGATGGCGACCGACTGAGTCTCGAACTGCAGGCGGACCTGCTGCTTGCCCAAGCGTATGCCGGCCGTCACGCGGAGGCGGCCGCGGAGCTCGAGGCCCTGCTGCCGGCCCTGCGCTCCGCTGGGGAGACGACCGCCTTCCACGGCCTCCATATTGCCGGCATCGTCGAGCGGCTCGCGGGTCGCCCGTCGCGGGCGCTCCTGCTGCAGGAGGAGGCACTGGCGACCCTCGACGATGCCCCGGCGCATGCCGGTCGCCGCGAGCGTGCGCAGGCCGAACGAGCCCTGGCCGCCGCCGGGCTCGCGGCGGCGCCTGGAAAGCCATGAACCCGGGTCGGTGATCGGATCAGACGAGAAGCAAGCCGCGGAAGCCTCGGGCAGCGTCGTACGACGTCGCCGGTGTGTCAGCAATCTCCTATAGCTCGTTCCCCCCCGTGAAACTGCAAGCGCTGCCCGTAGATGAGTTCCGGGCAAACTGTGTGACGGTGACGTTACATTCGCGGGGTAGGCTCACACGTACCCCTATGGTCAAGAACCGAGGCCTGATCCCCAGTCTCGTGTACGCATGTGTGTTTGCCGTCGTCGCGGCCGTTCTCAGCCTCGCGGTCCCGAGCGCCTGTGCACCTGTATCGCAGGCGTCACCCGTCCATTTCGTCTTCACGGCGGACCCACATTATGGGTTGACGCGCCCGTTTCGTGGCGATCCAGCGGCCACGTCCGTCACGGTGAACCGGGCGCTCGTGCAGGCGATCAACGCCTTACCGGGTACGGCGCTGCCAGGCCCCGACGCGCAGACAGCCGGACCCGCCCCTCTCACGGAGATTGCCTTCGTCGCCGTGGGCGGAGACATCGCGACGCGGCAGGCGCGGAACGAGACCGGCGTCGTGCAACCCGCGACCTCGTCCTGGCAGGAGTTCAGCACCGACTACCTGACCGGAGTCACCGTCGCGCCCGTCTACGTGGTCCCGGGCAATCACGATGCGGCTAACGCCGTTGGTCATTTTTCGGAACTGTCACCGCCAACAGACCCGGGCGCCATGGTGGGCATGTTCAATCTGATGGTCAGGCCGGACACACCACGGACGACCGCGACATACACCTACGCCGACGACCGCGTACTCTTCTGGCGTCAGGCCGGCGGGGTGCAGCTGATGTTCCTGCACGTCTGGCCGGACGGGGCCGCACGTGACTGGATGACACGTGAGCTGGCGCGCCTTGACCGCCACACGCCGGTGTTCCTGTTCGCCCACGATCCTCCGGCCGTGGATGCCTGGCACTTCCGCAATCCGAATGGTGCCGGCGACATCAATGCGCACGATCGCTTCGAGAACCTGCTGTCGGACGTGTTTGCCTCCGGCACCACCATCGAAGAACCGGCGTCACGGGAGCTTGCGGCGTTCGAAGAATTTCTGGCCGAGCATCCGAATGTGGTGGCGTACTTTCACGGCCACCGCAACTTCAACGAGTTCTACGACTGGACCGGGCCATCCGCGCGCGTGCAGTT
>CAZNOC010000195.1:4089-7789 GCA_964574545.1 uncultured Bifidobacteriaceae bacterium
GGTGCGCGGGGTGGAGTCGGTCAGTGACGAGTCGCGGCTCTCGTTCCACGTCGCCACCATCGATCGCGCGACTGGCACGTTGACGGTTCGGGAGTACTTCTGGAACGCCGCATCACATCCCGGTTCGCCGACGTGGGGCGCGTCACGCACGGTGCCTCTGTCGCCCCGCACCCTGCGGTGAGGACGACAGAGGCTTCCGTGTCAATCGGTCGGCGTGTCAATCAGAACGTGAGCCGTGCCCCGAACTGCATCTGTCTGGGGTTGGCCTGCTGGGTAATCAGCCCGAAGCTCGCGGTGTTCACCAGGCGGTTGACCAGCGTGTAGTTGCGCCGATTCAAGAGGTTGAAGGCTTCGGCGCGCAGCTCCAGCCGTCGCTCGCCTCCAAGACCGAACGTCCGCGACAGCGCCATGTCGAGCCCAATGAACCCCGGTCCGACCATGCTGTTGCGCCCGACGGTGCCAAACGTGCCGGCTGCCGGGATGGAAAACGCAGCGGGGTTGAGGTATCGGCCGTTCTTCCATTCGCTCTTCGGCAGGTACGGATCCACGCCTGGCACGACGTTGGGACGAATGAAGATGCCACCGCTGCCGCCGCCGACGCCGGCGGTGTCACCCTGGACGTTCACCGTGAACGGGAAGCCGCTCTGCATGCTCCAGATACCAGAGACCAGGAATCCGAACGGCAGGGCTGCCGTGACGTTGGTGACCCAGCGGTGCCGTGCGTTGTAGTAGGCCGGCCCCCACTCCGCTTCGAGGTCGTGGGAATTCTGCGGCGGGGAGTTCTCCGAGCCGCCGGCGCCGCCGGCGTTGCGGAACTGCGGCGCGTTGCTGCGCGCATTTGAAAAGGTGTACGCACTCAGCATCGAGAAGCCGCCCTCGAAGCGCCGTTCGAGGCGCAGCGACAGCGCATCGTAGGTCGATCGGGCTGAGTGTGCGTAGAGATTGACCTGGCCCACCGGCACCGTGTTCCCGATCACCGTGATGTGCGGCGGAAACGTGGTGTTTGGCGCGTACGTGAGGCCCCCGAACGGGCGCCGGGGATTCACAGCACCGAGTCCCGCCAGCGCGTTGTTCGGCTGCACGTTCTGCTCCAGGTACTTGCCGCGGGTCCCAACGTAGCTCACCTCGGCCACGAGGTCGCGGCTCAACTGACGCTGCACGCCGAGGGTCCACTGCGTGGACTGGCTCGTTTCCTGGTGGAGATCGATGCCGGCTTGCTGGATCTGCACCGGCCCGAGCTGCGCCGGACCAAACACGTTGAAGCCCGGGGGATTGGCGGGCACGAACGCATTGAAGGTGAGCGTCTGGGCGATGTTGTGGGGCAGGCCTGCCGCCAGGCGGAACAGCGGATTGGCATCCTGCGGAGAGAAGTAGAGGCCGGCACCGCCGCGAACGACCGTTCGGTCCGTAGCCAGCCACGAGAAGCCCACCCGCGGTGCCACGTTGTTCTTGTCGGTGTAGGCACATCCCTTGGGCGTGCCGTTCTGCCCGCAGACAAACACGGTCGGCATGTAGAACGCCAGGCGGCCTTCGGCGAAGATCTCCGCCGGCGTCGGGATGTCGCTGTAGTCAATGCTCGACATCTGGCCGTTGGCATCGTACATGGGCGGTGAGAGTTCGTACCGCACGCCCAGGTTGAGCGTGAGTCGGTTGTTCACCCGCCAGTCGTCCTGCAGGTAAACCGAGAAGGCCGGCTGCCGCCCGTTCATGGTGCTCGGGCCAATCGCCCGCGTCGCGATCTGCGGCAAGCCGAGCAGCATGCTGGCCAGCGTATTGCCGGTGCCGTCGTTGCTAGCCGTTCGGCTCGTGTAGCCGCCCACGAAGGTAAAGACGCCCAGCGTGCTCGGCACCTCGGTGCGGTTGTACTCGGTCCAGGTGTATTCGAACCCGGCCTTGAACGCGTGCGAGCCGCGCTGGTACGACAGGTTGTTGTAGACCTGATACACGCGGTTCTTGACGTTCACGATGCCACCGCCGGTCGTGCCGGTGAACGCGCCGGCGCCCCCCATGATGGGGTAGCCGCCGACGATGAAGCGCGGAAGGGGGTCGGAGACGCCACTGAACTGCGGTTCGGGCAAGCCGGACTGCAGCGTCAGCTGACTGAATCCGCCGCGCAGCTCGTTCACCACCGATGCGCCGAACACCTTGGTCCACCCGCCGGCCACGTTGAGGGGCCGGCCATCGCTGATGTTCAGGCGGCCGGGAATCGACTCCGGAATGAGTGCACTCTCGTCGGCCATCGACCACCGTGCGAATACGGTGTTGCCCGGACCCAGGTTGACATCACCACGCAGCGAGAGGTTGTGGACATCCTGGCGGGTGATCTCCTCGCTGTTGACGAAGCCGCGGGTGCCGGTATTGGGCAACGGCAACGCGTTGACGGCGGCCAGGGCCAGCGGATTGAGCCGGTTCGCGGGGATGGTGTTGTTGGGAAACTGCGTGCGGTTCGTCGTGCCCGTCGCAGGGTCGAAGATGCCCCCGCCGGCAGACTGACTGAAGTTGCCCTGACGTTCCAGTGCCGTCGGCACATTGACCGTGGTCAGCCCGGCCGCCGCCTCCCGGCGGCGCAGCCGCTCGTAGACCGAGAAGAAGTACACCCGCCCGCGAACCACTGGCCCGCCCAGCGATCCACCGAAGTTGTCGCGCTGAAACTGCGGCAACTCGCCGACCAGATTGAACGGTCGCGCATCAAAGCGCTTGTTCCGGGTGAACTCGAATGCCGAGCCGCGGAACCGATCCGTCCCTGACTTGGTCACCACGTTCACCTGTGCACCCGCACGTCCGTACTCCGCAGGAAACTGCGACGTCTGCACACGAAACTCTGCGATGCCGTCGATGCTCGGCGAGTAGTTGAGGGAGTTGTAGTCGGGATCGGTGTTGACCGCGCCGTCGAGCAGGAACAGGGTGTTGTTGGTGCGGCCGCCGCCGATGCTCAAACCGCCCGTGTGGTTGAGACGGCCCGTGGCGTTCTGCTGCACGGCGCGGCCTCCCGGATTGGCACCCGGCACCAACAAGGCCAGCTGGATAAACTGGCGGCCGTTGAGCGGCAGCGCGGTGACCTTTTCACCCGTGATGACCGTGCCTTGTGTGGCGGACGCGATGTCGAGCAACGGCACGTTCGCCCTCACCTCCACCACCTCGTTCAGCTCGCCGACTTCCAGGCCGACTGGCACCGACAGCGCTTGTCCCACCTGCAGGCGGACCGCACTGTCGCGGAACTGCTTGAATCCGCTGAGCGCCACCGTCAGCTCGTACTCGCCAGGCGACACCGCGATGAACAGCGCACGTCCATCCTGCCCTGACGACAGTTCCCGCAGGCCGCCGGTGGCGGTGTTGCGCAGGGTCACCATGGCGCCCGGCACCGAGCCCCCGGCTGCATCGGACACGGAGACGGTCAACGAACCGCTTTCTGACTGCGCCGCAGCCATCACGGGGAACAGCACCAGGACGAACGCGGCGACCGCAGACAGAATTCCCCGAGGCAACAACAGACTTCGTATCACAGGCGACTCCTTCAGAGACGAGACGCCCGGAGTTGTACCTGACCAGGGTAACGGCCCGGACACGACGATGTGGCCTGGCGGCAACTTGCGCGTGACAGTCCTGCAAACGGCGTGACCGGAGAGGCGACGCAGGGAACCCCGACGGATGCCGCCCCTCCCCTCACCCTGCCAGGCTTGCTCGGGCGTGCGGCTCCGAG
>CAZNOC010000196.1:0-4941 GCA_964574545.1 uncultured Bifidobacteriaceae bacterium
CGAACAGGGGGGCGGCGCCGGCTTCCTCCAGAAGAACATCCGCGAGGGCCGGCGTTGCAGCGCGGCTGACGCGTATCTGTCGCCGATACTGGCTCGACCCAACGTCACGGCGATCGCCTACGCGCATGCGGCACGCATCCTCCTCGAGGGATCGCGGGCCGTCGGGCTCGAGTTCGCGCGCGACGGACGCCTGCAGCAGGTGCGTGCGACACGCGAGGTCATCGTGTGCAGCGGCGCCATCGATTCCCCGAAGCTGCTGATGCTCTCGGGCATCGGCCCGGCCGACCACCTGCGGGCGATGGGCGTTCCGGTCGTGGTCGATCTGCCTGGCGTCGGCGCGCACCTTCAGGACCACATGCGCATCACCCTGCGCTGGCGCGGTCGGACGACGTTGCCGCCTTCGACGGTGACGGCCAGCCTGTTCACGTTCTCCGACGCGGGCCGAAGGAGCCGTGCCTCGAGCGACGACATCCCGGACCTGCAGTTCAACGTCGGGCGTGGCGCCGATCAGACGGACGAGGACGTCGGCATCACGATCTGTCATATGTGGCCGGCCAGCAGCGGCGACGTGCGGCTGCGTTCGGGTGATGCCTGGGATCCGGCGGTGATCCGCGGCGGCTACTTCACCGAGCCCGCCGATCTAGACGCGCTCGTGTCGGGCGTGATGCTGGCGCGGGAGATCAGCAGCAGGCCCGCCTTCGGGAGCTTACGCGCGGAGGAGATCGGGATGAGCGCCCAGGCACGGTCGCGCGCGGAGATCGCCTCGTTCCTCGGCCGCGCGGCCGACACGATCTACCACCCCGCCGGCACGTGCCGCATGGGCACGGATGACGATGCGGTGGTCGATGAGCGCCTGCGCGTGCGCGGCATCGAGGGCCTGCGGGTAGCCGATGCGTCGATCATGCCGCAGCTGGTGAACACAGCCACTCACGCGGCCTGCGTGATGATTGGCGAAAAGGCCGCGGACCTCATCGGCGAGTAACGCACAAACACGAAGGTCACGAAGGTCACGAAGACGCACGAAGGTCATACTCCAACGGATCCGGTTCGAGCCCGAGCCTTGAAGGATGAACTTCGTGCGTCCTTCGTTTCTTCGTGACCTTCGTGTTTGTGAGTACGCCTACTGTCCGAACGCGTAGAGCGCCTGCGTCGTGCGCACGTAGATGCGGCCATCGACGATCGCCGGGGTGGCGTAGATCTCCTCGCCCAGATCGTTCACGACGCGCGTCCTGATCTCCGCGTCCGGCTCGACGACGACGACGGCGCCGTCCTGGCTCGAGAAGAAGATGCTGCCATCGGCGGCGACCGGCGAGGCGTAGTGTGAGCCGAGCGCGCCTTCGAGCCGGCCCTGCTTGAGCAGCGCGCCGGTGTCCGGATCGAGCGTCGTGATGATCCCGTTGTCGTTCACCATGAACAGCACGCCGCCGTAGAGCAGCGGCGACGGCAGCTGCGGCACGCTGCGCTGATACTTCCACCGGACGGCGGTATCGGTCATGTCGCCCGACCCGCCGAGCCGGATCGCGAGCATCCCGTTCTCGGATTCGAGCGCCGCGCGATAGTAGGCCCATTCGTCCTTGTCGAGCTTGCCGTTCCTGTCGAGATCGGTCGCGTCGAACCAGAACGCGGCCGTGAACTTCGGCCATTCCTCCATCGACAGGAGCCCGTCCCCGTCCTTGTCGAACGTCTTCCACACCTCGTCGGCGGAGGGGACCGTCACCTTGTTGCCGGGATCGTTGACGGGCGCGCCGTAGCCGTTGGCGTAGATCGTGTCGCCACCGATGATGGGCGTGGACTTCATCTCGAACGACAGCCCCGCCACCCACCAGAGCTTCTCGCCGGTGCGCGCGTCGTAGGAGGTCAGCAGGAAGGAGCCGGGCACGAGGATCTCGTCGCGTCCTTCGGGGCTGCGCCACAGAATCGGCGTCGAGTGTCCGCTCTTCGCTTCGGGCCGATCCACCTTCCAGCGGACCGTGCCGGTGCGCTTGTCCACGGCCATGATGTAGGAGTTCAGGCTCTGGTCGCAGACGAGCACCACCGTGTCCCCCACGATGACCGGCGAGGCGCCCATGCCGTAGATGTTGTTGAACGGGCCGAGGGGCATCTTCCAGAGTTCGTTGCCAGCGCGGTCGTAGGCGAGCATCCCGTAGTCGGGAAAGAACACGTAGATGCCGTCTTCTTCGACGGCGGGGCTGGGTGACGCCGGGTTGTTGCGCTTGTCGACGACGACGGTGTCCACGCCTGGCGCTTCACGCTCCCAGATCACGCGGCCCGTCGTGCGGTCGATGGCGTAGGTGACCAGCGCCTTCCCGGTGTAGCCGGTCAGGTAGATACGATCGCCGAGCACGATCGGCGACGAGTGGCCCTGTGGCAGCGGGAGGCGCCAGAGCATGTTCCTGTCGCGCCCGAACTCCGTGGGGACATTCTTCGCCTCGGTGATCCCCGACCCATTCGGCCCGCGGAACCGCGACCACTCGTTCGCGGCGAGGTCGGCCGTCAGAGTGAAGGCCGCAAGAACGATGACAGCGGCAAGGCTGAACGAGCGGCTTGATGTCATGCGCGGAAGTATAGCGCCAGGCGCGGTCGCAGCGGCACGACCGGTCACATCATTCGTCCCGAGTGGGACACGAACAAACACGAAGGACACGAGGAAACGAAGGACGCACGAAGGGACGCTCTTCAACGATCCGGTGGCGATTACCGGATCTATCAGAGAAACGTTATTCGTACGTGCTTCGTGGCCTTCGTGTGCTTCGTGTTCGTACGTGATCAGTGGGCAAATTCCGCCCGGTGCTCGCGGAGCAGGTCGCGTCCAAAGTCGCCATCGAAGTCGCGCCACACCGAGTGGATGTGGTTGTTGTTGTTCTGGACGTTGTCGTACTCGATCAGGAACGTCGCGCCCTGGATCCGGTAGTAATGGGGCCCGCCCGGCTCGACGACCCCGGCCCATCCGAACCGCGCATCGTCAAGGGACGGCAGGAGCGCCTGACGACGTGCCGAGGCGAGCGGCGGCGCCATGCGGTCGAGATACGCGTCGATCACGCGAACGAGCATCTCCCGCTGATTCGGGCGCAGGTCTCGGACGGCGATGCCGACTGGTTCGAGTGGGCTCACCTGGTGCTCCGCGCCGGTGACGATGTCTCGCGGTGCCTCTGCTGTGAAGATCGCGACCTTCCGCTGATCGGCATCGAGCGCGGTGACGAGCGCGCGAGCGAGGTCCTCCACGTCCGCGAGCGGCCGCGTCCCCTTCATCGGGCCTTCGCGGACGGTCGCCGGATTGGCGCCGAAGAATGTGGGCGCCCATGCCACGGTCTTGCCTTCGGCGACGGTGAAGTTGAGCGACAGGTGGTGGCCTTCGAAGCGCCACCCCCACGGAGCGGCGCCGCCCGGAGTACCGAAGACCGAGACGAAGTACAGCTCCGGGTCGCGAATGTCGCGCATCTCCATGGCGCGGAGTACGTTCTCGAGGTCGATGATGGTCTGGGCGGCCAGGTAGCCGCGCTGGCTGAGTCCGGTCCTGACGAGCGCGTGCGCGCGCGCCTTGCCCGCCGCGTCCAGCGCCTTCAGCGACACGCCTTTCCTTTCGCGCGGGATGAAGTGGAAGTTCAGCCTCTCCGCATCATCCACGGCGAACGTTGCCTGGCGACGCAGTTCCGGGGACAAGCCGTTCAGGAAGGCGTTGGCCGCCGTCGCCATGTCCGAGGAGGCCTGCGGAAGGGCTCGAAGGGTGAGGCCGAGGCCGGCCAGCACAAGGGACGCGAGGACGAGGGGACGTGCGAGGGCCATTGGAGCCTCCAGAGCCTGAAACGGTCGTCGATCCGCCGAATTTACCCTCCCGAGGCGCAGGGAGGCAACAGGATCTTGCGGCGTGCGGACAGCGTCGATATAATCGACGTTTCCTGCCTCGCTCGCGACCCCGTGCTGGGAGGTCGTTCAACGGTAGGACACCACGCTCTGGACGTGGTTATCGGGGTTCGAATCCCTGCCTCCCAGCCAGCTCAACCATTCTAACCGCCACCATCCGCTCGGCCACCTGTTGCGACAGCGCCGGGCTGCGTTCACCGCGCAAGACCAGGGTGGGACATCGCACGGCGGTTCTCATGACCGGTTGGATGCGCTTCCGAGGCACTGGTCTCGGTCTCGCGCCTGGTGTACCGTTCGCGGGTGTCAACCATGAACCTCAAGCCCCTGTGGTGTTCCGCGCTCGCGGTTGCCATTCTCATTGCTTCCGTCGCGCCTTCCGCTGACATCCGCGCGCAGGATCCAGTGATCCCCACCGACCGGCTGATGTTTCGCGCGTCGTCGCTCGAGTTCCGTCCCGACGGAACCTTTACGCTTCAGAGCGTTCTCGACGGCTTCGGAGAGGTGCATGTGGCCGGGACGTGGAAGCAGGCGTCCGGTCGCGTCGAGCTCTCCGGCTTCAAGGTCGTCTCGGGTCTCGAGTTGCTGCAAGCCGTGTCCGTTCCGTTCGACGGCTGCGAGAACCCCGGCCAGTATCGATTCGAGGTGAGCGGCCGACAACTCCGCCTCTCTGCGGTCGCCGACGCCTGTGGGCCACGCGGGATGTTCCTTGACAAGACTCGCTGGGCGCCTCCCGGAGAGCCGAATCCCGGCCCGCCCCGCACGGTGACGCGAACCATGTTCAATGCGGCTGCGCGGCTGCCTCCGGCCGGCGACGGGTCCGCTGGCTGGCCGTCGTTCCGCGGTCCGCAGGCGGCAGGCAGCGCAGATGGGCAGCAGCTGCCCGACCGCTGGAATGTCGAGAGCGGAGAGAACGTCCTGTGGCGGACCAACATTCCCGGGCTCGCCCATTCAAGTCCGATCGTCTGGGGTAACCGGCTCTTCGTGACGAGCGCGATAAGCAGCCGCGGAGGCGCGACCTTCAAGACAGGCGACTACGACGGCGGCGATCCTTCAGACGACACCTCTTCGCATAAGTGGGTG
>CAZNOC010000196.1:4951-7770 GCA_964574545.1 uncultured Bifidobacteriaceae bacterium
GGTGCTGTATGCGCTCGACACCGTGAGCGGCCGCATCGCCTGGCAGAAGACCGCCCACGAAGGGCAACCGCGCGACAAACGTCATGTGAAGTCCACTTACGCGAGCGCGACACCCGCGACGGATGGACGGGTTGTCGTCGCCTGGTTCGGGTCGCAGGGCCTCCACGCCTACACCGTGGAAGGAACGCCGTTGTGAAAAGTCGATCTCGGGCGCATCAGCGTCGGGGCGGCGGGAGCCGCGTCGATCGAGTGGGGCCCCGCAAGCTCGCCGGTGATCTGGGACGGACTGGTGATCGTCCAAGTGGACACGCACGACGACTCGTTCCTTCTTGCGTTGTCGGTGGAGACCGGCGAGCAGGTATGGAAGACGGAGCGGGACGAGATCCCTTCCTGGAGTACGCCCACCGTCGTCACCACGGCGAACGGCGCGGAGCTCGTCCTGAACGGAGGTACCTTCGCGCGTGGCTACGACCCGCGCACCGGGACTGAACGCTGGCGCGTGGCCACCGGGTCGGGAATGACGACGCCCACACCAATCGGGGCAGCGGGGCTGTCCATCGTCACCAGCGGCGGCATCGGGTCGGCGCGTCCGATCGTAGCGGTGCGACACGGCGGCGACGGAGTGCAGGCCTGGCAGTTGAAAGGTCGTGGGCCGTTCACGGCGACACCGCTCGCGTATCGAGGGCTTCTCTACGTGCTAGCGAACAACGGTGTGCTCGATGCCTACGATGTCCTGACCGGCGCCGAAGTCTATCGCGCGCGCGTGCCGGAGTCCGGCAGCGGGTTCAGCGCATCGCCCGTGGCGGCAGACGCAAAGCTCTACCTGTCGAGCGAGGATGGCGCCATCGTCGTCGTCGCCGCAGATAGGATGTTCCGCCATGTCGCGACGAACCAGATGGGAGAGGCGATCATGGCCACGCCGGCCCTGTCGGGAGGCGCGATGTTCGTCCGCACGACCAACAGCGTGTTCGCGATTGGCCGCAAGCGGTAGTCAGTAGCGGTCCGCGCGAAACGCAAGCCACACGTCGGCGTGGCCGCGCGCGACCGATCAGCGGCATGCGGTCGAGTGTGCAGGGTCGCAGGCCGCGCCGGATCTTGCGAGGCCTGCCTTCTCCCCGATGTTGAGCATCGCCTTCGCGCCGTACAGGAGGACGTTGACGCGCCGATGAGTGATCGAGAAATCGTTGCGCACGAACTCGAGCAGGCGGGACATGCTGCAGCGGTCCGGTAACGCAGAGAACTAGGGATCCGCCTATTCGGCGACTCGCCATTTGTTATGCCACACGGATCAGCCAGCTGCGGAAATCGTCCCTGACACCCAGCCAATCTCTTCTGTAGAACCGATCCCCTCACACCTGTAGAACGCGAGTTCGCGGCGAAATCGTTCCGCCGCTCCCTACGGGCGACTCAGACGGCCTCGGCCCGTCATGTTGTCGTCCCTGCCGGGCGCCGCCCGCCGGTCCCCTCGCACGACGGCTCCGCGAGACTCGCTGATGCGCGACCTCACGTTGGAGGCGCCCATGGTGTGCCTGGCGAGGTGTTCCTGGCAGGGTCGCCCGATCGCCCGGTGGTGCGGGCGCATGCCAAATATGGCATGATGACCAGGATGCAGGCGCCGCCACTCAAGCCGGTCGTGTGGCTCGGTGATTCGCTCCGAGAGCTGAAGACCTTCCCGGCGGCCGTGCAGGACGAGATGGGCTACGCCATCTATCTGGCGCAGCGCGGGCAGAAGCATGAATCGGCCAAGCCGCTGAAGGGGCTGGGTTCGGGTGTCCTGGAGGTGGTTTCTGATCACCGGGGCGACACGTTTCGGTCCGTGTACACCGTTCGATTCGTCGACCGTGTATTTGTGCTGCACGCGTTTCAGAAGAAGTCGAAGAGCGGCATCGCCACGCCGAAGGCGGACATCGACCTGATCAAGCAACGTCTGAAGCAGGCCGTCAAGATCGCCAAGAGCGCGAAGAGGGAGTAGAGCCATGGCGCAGAAGGATTACATCGTCGGCAGCGGCAACGTGTTCGAGGACCTCGGACACCCGCGGCCGGCTGAGGCGCTCGCGAAGGCGGAACTCGCCCGCAAGATTGCCGGGCTGATTGCGAAGCGACGCCTGACGCAGGCCGCCGCGGCTGAGCTACTGGACATCGATCAGCCGAAGGTATCCGCGCTGGTGCGTGGCCGGCTCGCCGGCTTCTCGCTCGATCGCCTCGTGCGATTCCTCGTCCTGCTCGGCAGCGATGTGGAGATCGTCGTGAAGCCACGCACCAAGGCGCCAGGACGGGCTCGGGTTCTCGTGGCCTGAAGCTCGCACATGAGTGTCGGCTGTCGACCACCAGGCCGAAAGATCCGCGGAGGCAAGTGCTTTCAACACGTATGGAGGCCACCGACACCCTCACGCCGCATGGACGAGGTAGTGTCGAAAATCGTCCCTGACACCCAGCCACTCTCTTCTTCGGAACCGACCTCACACTTGTAGAACGCGAGTGGATGAGAACGTTCACGTCGGGCAGCCGCATCAGCTACCTGTCGGCGGCAAAGCGTTCGAGGTCGTCGGCTTCGAGCAACGCAGACGTCTTGTCGATGTTGTGCCGAGAGAAGCGACCCCCCTTCCCGAACGTGACCAGCTCGAACGCTCGCGGCACCGTTGGCGTCCGCGGCGAACGCACGAACAGCCGCACAGCCTGTTCGACGAGCTTGCTCACGGACGTGCCCTGCTCGGTCGCGCGGCGCTTCAACTGGGCGATCAGGCGCTCGTCCAAAGTGATCGTGGTACGCATGATGCACGATCGTACCATGGCTGCATCACTGCATCACACACGCTCAA
>CAZNOC010000197.1:0-6057 GCA_964574545.1 uncultured Bifidobacteriaceae bacterium
GCGAGACCGACCAGTTCTCGATGTAGTAGAGGTCGTACTCGATGCGCTTCTCGAGGGACGTGTTGCCGCGCCAGCCGTTGACCTGGGCCCAGCCGGTGATGCCGACCTTCACCTTGTGCCGCAGCATGTATTGCGGGATGCGGTGCTTGAATTGCTCCACGAAGTAGGGCCGTTCCGGCCGCGGCCCGACGATGGACATCTCACCCTTGAGGACGTTCCAGAATTGCGGCCACTCGTCGAGGTCGTGGTTGCGCAGCCAGCGTCCGATCGGCGTTGCGCGCGGGTCGTCGTCAGACGCCCAGACGGGGCCGCTGCCGTCTTCGGCGTCGAGGGGCATGGTGCGGAACTTGTGGACGAGGAAGGCCTTGCCGTCGAGGCCCATGCGCTCCTGCGTGTAGAAGATGGGCCCCGGTGAGCTGCGCTTGATGAGCCACGCAATGAAGAGCCCCGGAAGGATCATCACGGCCAGCGCGATTGCGGAGACCACCACGTCGAGCCCGCGCTTCACGAAGGCGCTCAGCCCCTGGAGTGGCACGTCGTTCAGATTGATGACCGGAATGCCGTCCAGGTCCTCCAGGCGCGCGCGCAGGGCGATGAACTGCAGCAGGTCGGGCACGACCTTGACATCCACCCCTTCGCGACCGGCCTGCTCCACGAGGTCGAGCAGCTTGATGTGTTCCTCGAGCGGCAGCGCGATGTAGAGGTGATCGATGCGCTCGCGCACGATGATGCCGGCCCCCTCGTCGAGTGAGCCGAGGATGGGCAGGCCGCGGTACCCGATCGTGTCCCCGTGGCCGTGGTCATCGATGAAGCCGACGAGCTGATACCCGAGCTCACGGTGTTCGAGGATCTTGTCGGCCACCATCCGCCCGAGCACGCCGGAACCCGCCACGAGGATGCGCCGCAACCCCACCCCCGACGCCCAGCGCCGCTCGAAGGCCTCGCGCACGACCTTCCGCGAGAGGTAGCCGAAGCCGATGTTCATGACGAGGAACAGGCCCCAGACGAGCTGCGAGACCTCGTAGGCCCCGACGTCCTTCAGCTCTTCAGGAACGTAGTACGCCTGGAAGTAGAGCGTGCCGACGATGCCGAAGACGACCGCGATGATGCTGCCGACGAGCACGTTGAAGAAGTCGTCGATCCGGGAGCGGCCCCGACGCATGCGATACAGGCCCTGCAGGTGGAATCCGAGGGGCACGATGATTGCGATGAACGGGAGGATGTTGAGGTATTGCTCGAAGGGCGGCTGTCCCTTCGTTGTGGGGATGAGGCCCGACTCGAAGCGGACCACGTACGCCAGCACGAACGCGAGCATGCCGAGCGCCGCGTCGGCGCAGACGTGGAACGCGACGAGCAGGCGGTTGTAGCGCCTTACCATCGCGTGGCTGCCGGCGCGCGGAGCGTCTCGTCCACGATCGCCGTCATCTCCCTCTGGAAGCGGTCCTTTCCGAACCGTTCCGCGTGCGCCCGGATGCGGGCGCGATCCCAGTTGACGGTGGCCGCGCGCGCCATCGCGTCGGCCATCGACGTTTCCGTGGCGCCGTCCATGAACAAGCCGGTCTCGCCGTCCACGACGGTTTCGAGGGCGCCGCCTCTCGCCAGCGCCACGACAGGGCATCCCGAGGCCTGCGCCTCGAGCGGCACGATGCCGAAGTCCTCTTCGCCGGGGAACAGGAGCGCCGTGGCGGTTTGGTACCGCGTCCGCAGGTCCTCGTCCGGCAGGCGGCCCGTGAAGGTGATGCCCGGCGTCCCCCCGGCGAGGGCCTCGAGGCGCTCGCGCTCCGGTCCGTCTCCGACGATCGTCAGGGAGACCCCCGCGCGGCGGGCCGCCCCAATGGCGAGGTCGATGCGTTTGTAGGGCACGAGCGCTGACACTACGAGGTAGCCACCGCTGCCCGGTGGAGCGCCGCCGGCCGGCGGCTGGTAGAAATCCGTGTCGACAGGAGGAAACACGACGGTCGACTCCCGATTATAGTACAGGCGGATCCTCCGCGCAACATATTGTGAAATAGCCAGATAGCGGTGCGCGCGCTTTGATGTGGCGCGGTCCCAGCGGGCCAGGTGGGAGAGGACCGGTCGCAGCAGGGCACTGCCGACGGCGCCCACCCGGTCGGGACCGAAGTAGGCGTCGAACTGGTCCCAGGCATAGCGCATGGGGGTGAGGCAGTAGCAGAGGTGACGTGCCCGGGGGGGCACGACCACCGACTTCGCCACGCAGTGGCTGCAGCTTACGACGAGGTCGAAGCCGTCGAGGTCGAAGCACTCGACCGCCGCGGGGAAGAGCGGGAGGTAGTGCCGATAGTGGCTGAGCGCCAGGGGCAGAGCCTGGATGGGTGAGCGATGGACCGGCCGCTGCTCGATGATCGGCGACGTTGCACCAGGACGCTGCACGAGCGTGAACAGCTCGGCCTCGGGAAACAGCGCGCACAGGTGCTCGAGTACCTTCTCGCCCCCGCGCAAACCGGTCAGCCAGTCATGGATGAGGGCGACGCGCATGCGGCGCGATCATATCAAGGTGTCGGGATCCCGGCGGGAGGGCGTGGCAGGAAGGCGGGTCGGGCACCCAGGCCATGGCGCTACCCCCCCTGAAGCACCTCCGTGTAGATCTGATGCGTCTTGCTGGCCGCGTCCCGCCACGAGAAGTCGTTGACCCTCGCGAGGCCGCGGGCGATGAGGTCGGCGCGCAGGTCCTCGTCGTGGACGACGCGCCGGATGCCGTCGGCGATCGACTCGGCGTCGTAGGGATCGACGAGCACCGCGGCTCCGCCGGTCACTTCAGGCAGCGACGACACGTTGGAGGTCACGACCGGTGTCCCGCAGGCCATCGCCTCGAGCGGCGGAAGCCCGAAGCCCTCGTACAGCGACGGAAACACGAACGCGCGCGCGAGCCGGTAGAAGGCGATCAGGGTGGGTGCCGGCTGGAAGCCCAGGAACCGGACGTGCTTGTCGAGCCGGTGCCGGTGCACGGCCTGCCGCAACGCCGGGTACCGCGACAGTTCATCACCGATCACAATGAGCCGCAGGTTGTCGGGACCTTCGCGCCGGGCGAGCGCAAACGCGGCGATCAGCCGCTCGAGGTTCTTGTGCGGCTTGATGTTCCCGACATAGAGCACATAGGGATGATCCAGCTGATACCGCTGCCGCACCTGATCCATGAGCCACGCGTCGGGCGGTTCGCTGAAGCGGGCGTCGAGCGCGTTGTAGATCACCTCCACGCGCTCGGGAGCGATATCGAAGAACCGCAGGATGTCCGCCTTCGAGGCCTCGGAGACGGTCAGGATGCGGTCCGCCTGCCGGGTGGCCGACCACATCGACGCGCGGGCGTAGTAGGGCGCGAGCCGGCTGGGCAGGTACTGCGGAAACATCAGGTGGATGCAGTCGTGGATGGTGACGACCGACCGGCACCGAGTGGCCGGCGGCAGCACGTAGTGCGGTTCGTGCAGCAGGTGGATGCGCTCGCGCGCCAGCGCCAGCGGGATCCGGATCTGCTCGGCGAGCGAGTAGGGCGGGGACGTTTCGGCGATGCCTCGAAAGTTCTCTCCCAGATCGGCGGCGAACTCGACGTCGGCAGGGGGCAGCAGGAGCACGTACTCGGTGGACTGGTCGAGCTGCGCCAGCTGCTCGGTCAGATTGCGGATGTAGGTGCCGATGCCGAAGTCGCGCAGCTTGCGCGCGTCGATCGCGATGCGCATCGGGCGATCATATCGGGGATCGGGGACCGGGGATCAGGGACTGGGGACCAGGGACCGGGGATCAGGGATCGGGATCAGCGGTCGCGGAGCCGGATCCACCAACGCAGCAGCGGCGCCCACCGTGGGTGGTGTTTCTCGTAGAAGGCGAGATGGCTCTGGCGACGGTAGCTGCGCGTCCGGGCGGGTTGGGCCGCGCCGGCCCGCCCGCGCAGGTGGACGATCTCGGCCTGCGGCGCAAAGAGGACCACGCGCCCGCGGGCTCGGACCGACGCACACAAGTCCACATCCTCCGTGTAGAGGAAGAAGCGTTCGTCAAGAAGGCCCACCGCCTCGAGGTCGGCCCGCCGCGCGGCGAGACAGGCGCCCGACACCCAGGCGCGCGGGCCGCCCTGACGCGTCCACAGGTCCACCCGCCGCACCATCCACCTCACCCGGCGTTGGAGCAGGACCTGCGTCACCTTCTGGCGGAGCTCGCCCCATGGGCTCATCATCGGCCCGAACGACAGCTCCGGAAAGCCTCGCTCGTCCACGATCCGGGGCCCGGCGATCGCCGCCTCGGGGGTCGTGGCGAGTGCACGTACGAGCGTAGGGATCGCGCCAGGCGGCACGAGCGTGTCGGGGTTCAGGAGGACCACGAACTCGCTCGAGGTCGCACGGATCCCGGCGTTGTTGGCGCGGGCGAAGCCCAGGTTGCCGCCGGTCTCGATCACCCGGACGTCCGGCCATCGGTCACGGACCATGGCGGGCGTGCCGTCGGTGGACTGATTGTCCACGACGACCACCTCCGTGCGGTACGGCGAGGTGTGGCCCACCACGGTCGCGAGGCACGCCGCCAGATCGTCACGCACATTGTGGCTGACGATGATCACCGCGAGCGACGGGGGGCCGAGGCCCGGCTTCGGGGCGGGCGAGTCAGGCACCAGCGGCCTCCTCCAGCGCGCGCAGCGTCTCGGCTGCGGCCTCCGGCCACCGGTAGCGCTGCAGCACCGTGCCGGAGGCGTCCTGCAAGGTGCGCCGGGCCCTCTCGTCGGTCAGGAGTTCCGTGACCGCCTCAACGACCGCCCGCTCTTCGAGTGCTCCCGCGGGAACGAACCGCGCGGCACCTCCGAGCACCTCCCGTGACACCGGCGTGTCGAGCACGATCGGCGCCGCGCCGGCGGCCAGCGCCTCGAGCGGCGTCAGGCCAAACCCTTCGTACTCGGAAAGGAAGACGAACACGGCCGCTCGCGCGTACAGCGCGCGGAGGGTGGGCTCGTCCACGTACGAACGGATTCCCACCGCCGCGCCGATGCCGAGTCGGGAAACCAGCGCGTCGAAGTCCACATGCGGGCGGGTCCGGTTCTCGCCGACGATCTCCAGTCGCGCCTGTGGCAGGAAGGCGTGCACCTGCGCGAAGGCGGTGATGAGCGTGTCCACGTGCCGGCGCTGGAAGAGCGATCCCACGTAGAGGACGAGCGGCTCCCGCGGACCGCCCGGCGGAGGTGTCACCGGAGGGCGGATGCCTGGGTAGATGATCTGCACACGGGCGACAGGCAGGCCGATGCGGGCGACGATCTCCCGTCGCGAGAAGTCAGAGATTGTGATCACACGGCGCGCGCGCCGGGCAGACCAGGCGGTCAGCCACCGGCGACGCGTGCCTTCGCGCCAGGGAAACCACTCGGGATGCGCGAAGAACGAGACGTCATGGACCGCCACGACGACCGGGGCCGCGGCGGTCAGTGGCGTCGTGTAGCCCGGTGAGAAGACGACGCCGGGACCATCCGCCGCAATCGCCCGCGCCAGCGTCTGCTGCTCCCACCGCGTACCACCCCTGCCGGGCAGGACGCGAACGTCGGAACGAAACGCTTCCGGCAGCCATGCCGGCGCCCCGTGCATGTACAGCGTGAAGGTGTGGCGCCGGGCCGCGGGCGCCACGGCCCACTCAGTGAGGAGTTCCAGCAGGTACCGTCCGACGCCGGTCGGCCGTCCGACGAGTTCCCGCGCGTCGATCGCGATCCGCATCGCTTTAGCCCCGCCCCGAACGCCGGGTGGCGACGGCGTGCCGCATGGCGTCGTACGCAGCCCTGGCAGCGGCGGACCAGGTGAAGCGGGCCGCCTGGGCGCGCCCCCGCGCTCGCGCCGCGGCCGCCTCGGCCGGGTCGAGCAGCCGCGCGATGCCCGCCGCCATGGCCTCGACGTCCTCCGCATCAACGACGACCCCCGCATCGCCCGCCACTTCCGGTAGCGCGCCCCGGTTCGACACGACGACCGGCACCTCGCAGGCCATGGCCTCGAGCACGGGCAGCCCGAATCCCTCGTCGTGCGAGGGCAGCACGAGGACCGCCGCCGCCGCCAGCAGCCCGCGGCGCTCCGCCTCGCCGACATA
>CAZNOC010000197.1:6157-7711 GCA_964574545.1 uncultured Bifidobacteriaceae bacterium
GCAGGCGGGCCGGCGCAAGCCCGAGCAGCCGGGTCGCCTCTCTGCCCGTGTGGGCCGAGATCACCAGCACCGCGTCGGCCCGGGCGGTGTGCGCGTGCACCAGCCGTGGGTAGTCGCGCCGCATTTCCGCCTGAGTGCGCTCGGGATGGGTGAGGAAGTCCAGATCGTTGATCGTCACGACCTGCGCCGCGTCGCGCGCCGGCACGAGCAGCGGCGTCGGCGACATCGCGACGTCGCAGGGGCCTGCCAGCCACTCGATCGGGGGCCACTCGAGGTGGTGCCAGGCCCAGGTGAGTGGCCGCACGGGAAGACGACGGTCCACGACGCGCCCGCGGCCCAGCGCGGCTGCCAGGCCTGACGCCGGCCGGTCGCGCCACGAACTCGTGAACAGCGTCAGCGCATCGTCGTCCGCCATCGGGCCGCCAGCGGCGTCGAGGGCGCCGACCAGCTCGTGCACGAGCTCACCGACGCCGGTTCGCTCGACCAAGGCCGGCCGGTAGTCCACCACGATGCGCACGGAGGAGAAGGCTACCACAGAACGGCAAGTCCTTGTGGTACAGTATCTTGACACTGGACAAGTTCGGGTCGGCGCCTCCCGGATCCGGGTCGTCCGCGTCGTGCGGGCACGCTCCTCGCAGTCGTCGGTGGTAGTGTGAAGGGTTTGAGCGCCCCGCCGGTCGGGGCCATCGTCAAGGGGCTGAAACGTATGAAGATTGCGGTCGTCGGCACGGGGTACGTCGGACTGGTGGTCGGGGCGTGCCTCGCTGAGTCGGGTAACGACGTCGTCTGTGTCGACAAAGACGAGGCGAAAGTGCGGCTGCTGAGGCGGGGCCGCATCCCGATCTACGAGCCCGGACTCGAGGAGATCGTTCGGCGCAACAAGACGGAGGGCCGGCTCCAGTTCACGACGCAGCTGTCGCGGGCCGTCAAGCAGTCCACGATCGTCTTCATCGCGGTGGGGACGCCCCAGGGCGAGGACGGCTCGGCTGACCTGCAGCATGTGCTCGCGGTGGCGCGCGACGTGGCGCGCGCCATGAACGGCTACCGGGTCATCGTGAACAAGAGCACCGTGCCCGTCGGCACGGCCGAACGCGTCCGCGAGGTGGTGCGCCGTGAGACGACGCACCCCTTCAGCGTCGTCAGCAACCCCGAGTTCCTCAAGCAGGGCGCCGCGGTGGACGACTTCATGAAGCCCGACCGCGTGGTGATTGGCGCCGAGGATCCGCGCGCGGCCGAGCTGATGGTCACCCTGCACCGGCCGTTCACGCGCACCGGCGCCCCCATCATGGTGATGGACTGTGCGAGCGCCGAACTCGCGAAGTACGCGGCCAACGCGCTGCTGGCCACGCGCATCTCGTTCATGAACGAGGTGGCCAACGTCTGCGAGCTCGTCGGCGCCGACGTGGATCACGTGCGCCAGGCAGTGGGCTCGGACCGGCGCATCGGCCCGTCGTTCCTGTTTCCCGGTGTCGGCTACGGTGGCAGCTGCTTCCCGAAGGACGTGAAGGCGCTCATCCGCTTCTCGGCCGACAAGAAGTACGACTTCAAGACGCT
>CAZNOC010000198.1:0-7683 GCA_964574545.1 uncultured Bifidobacteriaceae bacterium
AGGGCCGCGCCGAGTGGTACCGCAACCGCCGCGTGATCGGTAACAATAATACCCACGTCATCGGCCTGGCCGGGCGTACCTGGGCGCTGGTGGAAGGCGGCGCGCCGCCCGTGGAGCTCAGCGACGAGCTCGACACGATCGGGGTCAACGACTTCTTCGGCACCCTGACCCACAAGGCATTCACGGCGCATCCGAAGCCGGATCCGGATACCGGCGACCTGCACGCCATCGCCTATCACTGGCCCGACTTCGGCGATCACGTGCAGTACCTGCACGTGGGCCGCGACGGCCGGGTGAAACGGACGGTGGACGTGCCGGTGCCGGACATGCCCATGATTCACGACACCAGCCTGACCGAGCACTACGTGGTGATCTACGACCTGCCGGTGACGGTCAGTTTCGCCCTGCTGCAGCGCGGCCTGCGCTTCCCGTTCGCCTGGAACCCCGAGCACGCGCCGCGCATCGGCCTGCTGCCGCGCCAGGGCGACGCCGCGGACATCATCTGGTGCGAGGTGGCGCCGTGCTACGTGTTCCACCCGATGAACGCCTACGAAGACGGCGACGGCAACGTCGTGCTCGACGTGTGCCGCTATCGGCGCATGTTCGAGCAGGACGTGCACGGGCCATTCGGCGACAGCCTGGCGACCTTGGATCGTTGGGTGGTCAACCCGCGGACGCGCAAGGTCAGCGAGCAGCGTCTGGACGACCGCGCCCAGGAATTCCCCCGCTGCCATCCGGCGCTGCACGGCAAGCCCTACCGGTTCGGCTATACCGTGGCGGTGGTGGACGACGGGTTTCCGGCCATCCTCAAGCACGACCTGCGGGCCGGCACCAGCCAGCGCATCGAGTTGGGGCCGGGCCGCCATGCCGGGGAGCCCTACTTCGTGCCCCGCGAGGGTGCCACCGTCGAGGACGACGGCTACCTCATGGCCTTCGTCTACGACCAGGGCCGCGGTGCCAGCGAGCTGCTGGTGCTGGACGCGGCCGACCCGTCGCGCCCACCGCTGGCCCGGGTGCTGCTGCCGGTACGGGTACCGTACGGTTTCCACGGCAGCTGGATACCCGAAGGATCGGCAGGACTCAGCTGCTGAAACGCCCGGGTCACGGCTGTCAGAGAAACTCCACGATGATAGACGGCGGCGGTGTGCTGATATCCACCGCGCAGAGCGGTGGCCCCCCGGGGTTGGCAGGGTCGGGCACCTCCGCCGTGCAGTTTGCCCAGGTCCCGAAGGAGAACGTTTCCTCCAGCGCGCGAAGTTGGATCGGCGAATCGGCCACCGGTAACTCGACCGTGCAGGCGGCGGTGCAGTCGAGGGTGCCGGTGGCGACGTCGACCACGCGGCCCGGCTGGCCGTCGAACAGCACCGTCACCGCCTGCGTCGGCCCCGTCGAGGAGCGGAACGACGCTTGACACTCGAACGTACGGTCGACGATGACGACGGTGGTGGCGCCCGCATCCGCGTCGCAGCCGTCACCTGAGCGGCCTGAATCCCAGCGCAGGAACTCGTGACCAGCCCGCGGTGTCGCCGTGAGCGTGACGGCCGTCCCGAGCGGATAGCCCTCAGCGCAGTCGCTGCCGGCATCGGCGCACTGAATGCCAGCCGGACTGCTCGTGACGGTGCCGCCGGCGGGCATGCCCGGAGTGGCCACCAGACCGTCCGTGCTGACGATGACCAGCAGCGTGGCTGTCTCGGCGGGCGGCGGCGGTTCTTCCGGCGGCTCCTCCGGTGGCGGCTCCTCCGGTGGCGGGTCAATGGGCGCCTCCTGCACGTCGGTCGCGTCGCCGCTGCACTGCCGGGCGGTGTTGATGCTGGAGAGATCGGAGGCCGCCAGAGGCAGCTCCGACACGGGTTGTGGTATGGTCTCCATGGTCACCGGCTGCTCCTCACCCAGAGGCCCCACCTCCAGGCGTTCCACCGGCAGCAGATCCAGCAGCGCCTGACCGCTCACGGAGCCGAGGCACGCCTGACAGAACTCGTTGCCACGGGCGTCGGCGGCGACGCGGCCGTCGAGTCCGGTGCGGACGACCCAGATCTCGTCAGTACCCGGCGTCACCGCGTCGAAGGAGTCCGAGGTTGCGACGATGGCGTAGCCGGACGGCAACCGTTCGAGATCGCTGCCGAGTTCGTCGCCAGCGGCACCATAGACCCGCAGCCATTGCAGCTGCCCCTCGGCGGTGAGCTTGAGAAGCCCCAGGTCCTGGTCCCCGAAGGAAGTCTCCGGATCTGCAATGGCGTCGAAGCGGAACGCCCGGATCTGCAGCAGCGCCGCCACGCCCCCGTCCGGGGCGAGCACTGCATCCACCAGCCGGACCTCGCTCCCCTCCTGCTCGCCGAGTTCCTGCGGCAGGCTCACTTCCCAACCGCCCTGCGCACCATCGAGCAACACCAGCCTGGTCGCCGAATCTATGTCCGGCGAATATTGGAACAGCCTGCGCCCGCCTTCGACGTCGAGGAGCCGCAGCCGTCCTATACGCCCTGTGCGCTGGAGTAGATCCTCAGGCAGGCTCCTCACGGTGGCACCCTGCGTCCGCAACGTCAGCAACACCCGCTCGAACGGGCCATCAACAACACAGTCCGTGGCGACACCTTCCACGCCCTCGCCCGCCGGCCTGAGGCGAGAGAACTCGAGTCTCCGGGACAACCGGTGGTTCAGCACGCTGCCATCGCTCTCGACCGTGAGGAGATTGGACCCACAGTATCCGGGCACAGCGATCCACGTGGTGCCGTCGCCGCCCCGCACCGGACCCGGACTGTAACCATCCGGTCCCGATAGTTCCGGTTCCCAAGCGCGCTCCACGCGGCCGAAGCTATCCAGGTGGTAAACGTGCGGTGGTGCTTCCGTGGGGAAGTCGCCTGTGGTGATGTCGCCACCTTCCTGGCGGTTGAGCACCAGGACGATGCCGCCATCAGGGCCCACGCTCATCTGCATAGGCCCATGCCAGCGGTTTCCAGCGTCGGTAGGCGCCTCGAGTGCGGACACCTCTCCGCCGTCGTCTATGCGGTACACCCGACCGGGCGCCGCATCGTCCACGCTGACCCACGGCACCACCACGTTACCCGCAGCATCGATGCTGCTGGCGCGGCGCACATCGTTGGCGGCACCGGCCATCACCGGCAGCGCCGGGAGCACACGCTGGCGGAGTTCACTGCAGTCGTCGTCCAGCACCACCTCCCGCAGCAGGCCGGCGGTCTCGCTGCCACTGAGCTGCAGCAGGACAGAGAGGTGACGGCCGCCGTCGACGGCTCTCAGCCAGAGCAGGCGCTCCCCGGGAGGGAATTCGCAGCGCAATTGCACACTGCCGTCGATGCTGATCCGCAGCATGCTGGCGTTTGGTGACCGCGAATTGGACTGCAGGCCTGCCCATAGCCAGGTCGGAGACGCGTCGGGGAACGTTTGCGCCAAAGCTGCCACCGATCCGTTCGCAGGGAGCCGCCAGCTCTCGTTGCCGTCTCGATCGAGTTTCACCACAGCGCTGCTCGCCAACAGATAGCCGTCATCGCGCACGGGGTCGATGACGCCAGCGACGGGATCGGAAGTCTGGAAGAGGATGGTCTCGCCTATAGAAGGGGACAAAATGGAACCGAAATCCGCTGCGGCTTCCTGCAGGCCGCCGCCGTTGTCGAACACGAGCAGCCGCATGTCTTCATCGAAGCCATCCAGGTGTTCCACCACCATGGCCAGTCTGCCGTCCCAGCGCAACGTGGCAGCGACAAATTTCGGTGCACGCAGGATGGTGGGACCAAGGCTGCTCGGCATGGCGACGCTCAGTCGCCGCTGCCACCGCACCTCGCCATCCGGCTCGACGAACCACACGACAATTGAGGTGGCTCCGCGCACGTCCCAGCCGGTGGCCGGGTCAATCAGGTCGGCAGTGGATCTGCTCACCACATACCAGCCCGAAACGCCATTGCCTTCGACCTGCCGCAGCGTCTCCTCAGAGCGGGACCGTCCCGCGCCAAACGACAGATCGGGCCATGGCCCGCCATCGAGCGCCACCGTCCACTGCTCCGTACCATCGGCGCCGACGCGCTGCAGAAAGACGTCGTTGTCGTTCTCTCCGCCGAACAGGGCCCCGCCGTCGTCCAACGCGGCCGCGAACGTGTAGCTGGCGGATCTCACGCCAATCGTCGGCCCGGGAGAGACTTCCCAGCGGGTGTCTCCGATCAGGTCGAGCCCGAGCAGCCATGGCCGATCGATAGAGCCGCCGACGGCGTCGTCGTTGAACGACCCCGACACCGTGAGCTGGCCGTCACCGTCGACGCCAACCGAGCCCCCACGATCGAACCCCGGCCCACCGAAGCTCTTGACGAAGGTCGGCGCCGGGGACGCGACCGCCCCGCCCCCCTCGCCTGCGTCGCCGCCGCGACCAGGCGGGGCACATCCCGCAACGAACAGGGTCGCCACCAGGCAGAGTGCACCTGCTGCTTGCCCGGCGACTCGCGGTGTGAGGCCCGGTACCAGCCGTTCCGCCTGATTCATCATGCTCTCCCGCCGCTCCTTCGCTGCAGGCAGCATTGTGTAGTCACAGCCTCTGGAGCGCTGCCACCTGATCAGGTGTCAACACGCGTCACCGGGTGTCGGTGCTGGCAGCACCCGTCTCCGGCAAAGGCAGCAACAGCTCGACGCACGTTCGGCCAGGTTGCGAGACGATGCACAGCGCCGCTCCCAGCGCCGCCGCACGCTGGCGGAGATGCCGAAGGCCTTTCCCGCCCTGCGCCCCTACATCGAAGCCGACGCCGTCGTCGCAGACGCGGATGCAGATGCCTTCAGGCATTTCGCGGGCCTCGACGGACACGACGCGGGCGCGAGCGTGACGGAGAATGTTGGTTAGCGCTTCCTGAAGAATACGCAACAGGTGCAACGCGTTCTCCGGACCGACGTGCCGCGCCGGCAGCGGCTCCACCTGCCAGCGTACGGTGAGGCCACTGCGGGCGATGGCTTTGGCGCTGCGATGGCGAAAGCTCGCCAGCAGAATCACGAGCTCGTCTTCTCCGGGTGCGCCGGCGTCGACGATCAGCCGCAAGTCCTGCAGTGCGGCTTCCAGCGCTTGCCGCACCGGCGCGGCGCCCGGATCGCGCTCGGCGAGGGTGAGCGCATGAACCAGATGTGCGCCCAGACCGTCGTGCATGTCGCGCGTCATTCGCGCCCGCTCCTCGGTCACGGCGCGCTCATGCTCGAGGCGTGACAGGCGCCGGTAGTTATCCTCCAGCTCCTGGGATACCTGTGCCACCTCGTGCTGCAGTGAATCGCTGAATGCCTCCGAGCGGCGCTGATAGCCGACGAACCGGCGGGCCAGCAGCAGAGTCAGGAACAACATGCTGAACGCGGCATAGAAGCGCAGATACAGTGACGTGCCCGGCACGGCATGCGGCGCAATATCGAAAAGGAAATCACGTACGCCGATGACGAACGCAGTCCATCCGTGCAGCATCAGGCCCACCGACTCGAAGTTGGCTTCCCGCCGGATCGCCCACGCATGTTGACCCAGCGTGAACAGCGCCCAGAACAGAATCCACGGCCCCCAGATGTAGGTGGCGTAGCCGAACAAGGTAGGCCCGTCCCCGTCAATGGCGACCATCAGCAGCCCGGTCGCCAGCGGCAGCGATGTCCACCACATGACTGCCTCGACCCGTCTGGCGCGGAACCCGTACAGGCGATTGAACACCACTACCACCGTCAGTACCCAGGCGTTCTGCAGATAGATCAGGCCGAACCACAGCCAGTGGTCGATGGGGAGGTCGCTGACCAGATCGCATAGGGTGTGCGAGGCCCACACCGTCAGCGTGACCGCTAACCATGCATACGCGGTCTCGGCCGCATTCATCAGGCTGAGCGCGAGCAGCAGAAGAACCATCGCTCCGGTCACCGCTGCGATCAGCAGCGGCACCTCCCGGGTCAGGCGCATCGCAGCGCGATAGCTTTCCGCGAGCGGTGCCGCAGGACCCAGATAGATGGGGCCACTGCCGGCCGTGTGCGGCGTGCGGGTGAGGCGAATGTACAGATACTGCGGCTCCAGGCGCACCAGCAGCTCGCTGTCGAAGCTCACCAGCAGCGGTGCCCGCCGGAACACCAGCGGCAGCGTCACCGGGCCTGTGCTGTGCAGCGAGACGCCGCCGAGGAACACATCGACGCTGGCGCGCGGGCTCTGCAGGTAAACAGCCCAGGTGCCGCCATCCGCCGGGCGCTCGGGAAGAGGTATCCGGTACCAGACGCTCACGAACGGTGACGCCGGTGCGGGCACGTCGTTCGGTAACGCCACGGGCTGCCAATCCGCGCCAACGGGCGGCTCGGGCTTGAACGACAGCGTGTACGCTGCGTGCTCGACCGCCAGCTCGGGGGGCAGCCCGGGGCCATGGTCCACGACGTAAAAGAAAGCCAGCCAGGCAGCCGGGAACGCAACGAACGCTGCGCAGAGTCCGACGGCTTTGATGAACCTACCCCCCGTCACGAGGTCGGCGCATGAGGCCCAGGCGCTGGGCCTCGAATACAGCCTCACTACGCGAGTTCACCGCCAGCTTGCCGTAGACCCGGCGCGTGTAGCTGCTGACCGTGTTCAGGGAAACGCCGAGCAGCGATGCGGTTTCGTGGTAGGTGTAGCCCCGCGCCGCCAGCTCGAGTACCTCGAGTTCCCTCTCCGACAGACGCACATTCTCTTCTACCGGACCACTTCGAGCCTGGAAACGCGCAATGAGGTGGCGTGCGATGGGTGGAGAGATCGGCGATCCACCGGCCAGCAGCTGTTCCAGCGCCTCACCGACCGCCGGCGCGTCGTCGTCATTCAGCAGGTAACCGCGGGCGCCCGCTTCGATTGCTTCGATGACGCTGTGTTCGTCGCCGAACACAGAGATCACCATGCACAGCGGCGCCGCATCGACTCGAGCGAGTTCCCGGATGAGTTCGATACCGTGGCCGTCCTCCAACTCGAGATCCACCAGCACCACGTCCACGGCGGTGCTGGAGAGCGCGTCCCTGGCGCCGGCGAGGCTGCCTACGGCTCCCCGCACCTCGAACCGTGCGTCCTCCATCACGCGTTCGCAGATTCCCTCGCGGGTCACCCGATCATCCTCGACGATCAGGATGCCGACGCCACGCGCTGCCTTTGGTTGGCTCGCCATGACATCGAGATTAGCGCTTCCAGGCAACGCCGTCTCGCCACCGGATCCGGTGGCAAGTCGTCACAAGGCACGCCAGCGAGGAGTACGTGGGCCAGCAGCCCTGGCGGGAGGCATGTCTTGGTCTTCCGCGCTGGTCGTCGTTGTCAGGGGCCAAGAAATGCGGCTGGGACAACGGCGATGCCGTCCCTGCGGCGGTAGGCCTCCGGGCCGGTGTTGATCACGACGGCGTCGAGCAGATCTTCGCCGATCTTCTGGCGCAGCCAGTGCAGATGTCTGACGTCGCCGTCCTCGACCGTGCGACCCAGCTTCACCTCCATTTCGATGATGCGCCGGTCGCTGCGCTCGATGTTCAGATCCACCTCCTGGCCGCCACCATGCAAGCGCAGGTGTCGCAGCTGTGCTTCAGCAGCCTGGGCGTAGACACGCAGGCTCAGCGTCACGAGCGACTCGAACAATCGGCCCAGCAACAGACCGCTCCGGGGAACTCGCGGGCCGGCCTCGGCGCCCCTGAGCAACGCGTCCGCGTCGACGCCGAGAATCGCCGCGGCCAGCGCCGGGTCGGCGA
>CAZNOC010000199.1:0-4761 GCA_964574545.1 uncultured Bifidobacteriaceae bacterium
AACCTCGACGACACCCTCGTCGTCGAGGCCGCCGCCGGTACCGGCAAGACGACCGCGCTCGTCCAGCGCATCGTCCGGTTGCTGGCGACCGGCGCGGCCGGGAGCATCACCGAGATCGTGGCGGTGACATTCACGGAGAAGGCGGCGGGCGAGCTGAAGCTGCGGCTGCGCGAGGAGATCGAGCGCGCGCGGGCGGCGGCGGGCGCGACGCCCGGCGAGACCGACAGGCTCGAAGATGCCGTGCGGCGGTTCGAGGAAGCGCACATCAGCACCATCCACGGCTTCTGCGCCGAGCTGCTGCGCGAGCGCCCGGTGGAGTCGCGCGTGGATCCCGCGTTCGCCGTGCTCACCGAATCGCAGGCCGACCGGATCTACGGCGAGGCGTTCGACGACTGGCTCCAGCGGCAACTCGCCGATCCGGACGAGGGCGTGCGGCGGTCGTTGCGACGACCGCAGCTCGTCAACTACGGGAGGGACGAGGAGGAGGGCGGGCCGGTGGCTCGGCTGCGGCGCGCGGGGGCCGAGCTGCTGCACTGGCGCGACCATCGCTGCCCGTGGTCGCGGCCGGCCTTCGATCGCGACCGAGCGGTTGACGCGCTTCTGCACCAGGTGCGCGAGTTGGCGGAGATGACGATGTCGCCGATCAACGGGCGCGACACGCTCTATCTCGACACGGCGCCGGTGCGGGACG
Source organism: uncultured Bifidobacteriaceae bacterium (assembly GCA_964574545.1). Lineage (GTDB taxonomy): Bacteria > Acidobacteriota > Vicinamibacteria > Vicinamibacterales > UBA2999 > JAUXWO01. Next base: position 692 of record CAZNOC010000199.1, read on the forward strand.
TGGCCGGCGAGGTGTCGCGAGCCGAGGCGCAGGGGATTCGGGATTATGACGGCTGGGAAACCATGCTCGCCCTGCTGGCCGGGAGTCGCGACCTCGGCAGGGATCGCAAGGGCAGCGGCGCGCAGTACTCGAAGGCCGTGGCGCGTCAGCGGATTCTGGACGCGCGCGCGGCGCTCGTCGGGGCGCTCAAGGATTTCAGGCAGAAGGCGGACGCCGATCTGGCGGCGTTGCTCCACCAGGAGTTCGAGGGCTGCCTGGAGGCGTACGAGGCCGGCAAGACACGCATCGGCGCGCTCGACTTCCTCGACCTGCTGATCCGCGCGCGGGATCTCGTCCGCGACAACCGCGAGGTGCGCCGGGAGTTTCAGCGCCGCTTCCGCTTCGTGCTCGTCGACGAGTTCCAGGACACCGACCCGCTGCAGGCGGAACTGCTCCTGCTGCTGACCGCGGACGAACCCGACGGTTTCACTGGCGACCCGGCACGCCTCCCCACGCGCCGCGGCGCGCTCTTCCTTGTAGGCGACCCGAAGCAGTCGATCTACCGCTTCCGGCGCGCCGACGTGGGCGTCTATCGCGCCGTGTGCGAGCGGCTCCTCGGCGGCGACGCGAAGCCCGTGGAGCTGAGCATCTCGTTCCGCAGCGTTCCCGACATCCAACATGTGGTGAACGCGGCGTTTCGCCCGCTGATGACCGGCGACGAGACATCGCTGCAGGCCGACTACGTGCCGCTCGGGCAGCACCGGGACCCGATATCCGGCCAGCCGTCCGTGGTCGCGTTGCCGATCCCGGCCCCCTACGGCCGATACGCGGTGACGGCCACGGCGATAGGGGAGTCGTTGCCGCCGACCGTCGCGGAGTTCGTCCGCTGGCTCGTCCACGACAGCGGCTGGAAGGTCGTGCCCGTCGACGGACCGCGCGACCCACGGCCCGTGCAGCCGGGCGACATCTGCCTGCTCTTCCGCCGGTTCATCTCGTTCAAAGACGATGTGACGCGGCCCTATGTGGAAGCGCTTGAGGCCAGGGGGATTCCGCACCTGCTCGTCGGCGGCAAGGCCTTTCACGAACGCGAAGAGGTCGATGTCGTGCGGACCGCGCTGGCGGCGATCGAGTGGCCGGAAGACGAGCTGTCGGTATTCGCGACGTTGCGCGGGCCGCTGTTCGCGGTCGGAGAGGAAGCGCTCCTCGAATACCACCACCTGGCACGGCGATTCCACCCCTTCTCGATCCCCGACGAGGTCCCGGATCACCTGGCGCCAGTCACGGAGGCGCTTGGTCTGCTGCGCGCGCTGCACGCGGCGCGCAACCATCGGCCGGTGGCAGAGACGATTGGCCGGGTGCTCGAGGCCACACGCGCGCACGCCGCGTTCGTACTATGGCGCGGTGGCGAGCAGGCGTTGGCCAACGTGCTGCACCTGGGTGACCTCGCGCGCAGGTACGAAGCCGAGGGCGGGCTGTCGTTCCGCGGTTTCGTCGAGACGCTGCAGGAGTCGGCCGGTCGCGCCGAGGCGCCGGAGGCGCCGATTCTCGAAGAGGGCAGCGAAGGCGTGCGACTGATGACCGTGCACAAGGCCAAGGGGCTCGAGTTTCCAGTGGTCATCCTCGTCGACATCGACTGCAAACTGAGCCGCCCAGAGGCGTCGCGTCACCTCGACGCCGGCCGCGAGCTCGCGGCGATCAAGCTGGGCGGGTGGGCGCCCGTCGATCTGCTGGAACACAACGCCGAAGAAGCCGCGCGGGACGCCGCGGAAGGCGTCCGCCTGGCCTACGTGGCTGCCACACGCGCACGTGACGTGCTCGTGGTTCCGGCTGTCGGCGACGCTCCGTTCGAGGGCGGCTGGATCGGCCCGCTCAACGCTGCCATTTATCCGCCGGTGGACCAGCGCCAGGATCCAGACGTGGCCCCAGGCTGTCCGGCGTTCGCCGGCCGCGACACGGTGCTCGTACGACCGAACCAGGAGGGCCCGGCCAGGACGACGGTTCGTCCGGGCGCGTACTCGATGGTCGATCCCGCGTCCGGCAATCCTTACCAGGTGGTGTGGTGGGATCCCGCCCTGTTGCTCGGCCAGGGCGAGGATGGCTGGGGGTTGCGGCGAGACGACTTGATCTCCAAAGACGTGGCATCCGAGGATGTCGCCGCCGACCGCGCCAAGTACGAGACCTGGATGGCCTGGCGGAGCCAATCTCTGGCGTCCGGCGCGCAGACGTCCATGCGCGTCATCACGGCGACCGAGTGGGCGCACGAGGAGGGTCACGCGATCGCCGGTGTGGATCCCGAGGCCGTCGAAGTCGTGGACGCTGGCACCCGCGACGTGCGTCCCGCCGGACGCCGCTTCGGCACGCTCGTGCACGTGCTGATGGCCAGCGTTCCACTCCAGGCGTCGCCGGGCGAGGTCGGGGAGCTCGCCAGGTTCCATGCGCGCATGCTCGGCGCGACGGACGAAGAACGTGCGGCCGCGGCGACGGCCGTCGACCGCGCCCTGCGCCATCCGCTCCTCGACGCCGCGCGGACGGCGGCTGCCGCAGGCCGGCACGTCCGCCGCGAGTCGCCGGTGTCGATCGTGGTCGATGGCGGTCTTGTTGATGGCCAGGTCGACCTCGCGTACGAGACCGGCGATGGGTGGGTGGTGGTGGACTTCAAGACCGATGGCGAGCTGGGGGCGAGCGAAGCGATCTACCGGCGCCAGACGGCGCTCTATGCGGCTGCGATCGCGCGCGCGACGGGCCAGTCAGCGCGAGGCGTACTCATGCGACTCTGATCACGCACAAGCACGAAGGCCGGCCGTCGTGTTTGTGCGTAAACGTCAGGCCTCACGGGGCGTGATCCACTTGATCACAGTGGGCGGCTCGGTGGCGAGGAGTCTGTCGAGCAGACGCGTGGGATCCCCGTCATCAAGCACCATGGCGCGGTGGGGCAGCTTGATGAAGCCGGCCTCGGCCGCGCGATCGAGAAAGCTGATGAGCGGGTCGTAGAAGCCTTCGACGTTGAGCAAGCCGGCCGGCTTGGCGTGGAGGCCGAGCTGCGTCCACGTCACCACCTCGAAGAACTCCTCGAACGTGCCGAAGCCCCCGGGCATCGCGATGAAGACGTCCGCGAGGGACGCCATCATGGCCTTGCGTTCGTGCATCGACGAGACGACGCGCAGGTCGGTGAGCCCCGTGTGGCCAATCTCGCGCGCCATCAGCGCTTCGGGGATGACGCCGGTCACCTTCCCGCCTCGAGCCAGGACGGCGTCCGCAACGACGCCCATCAGACCGACGTTGCCGCCGCCGTAGACGAGCTCGTATCCGCGGTCGCCGATCGCAGTGCCCATCGCGCGGGCCGCATGGGTGTAGGCCGGAAGTTCGCCGGCGCTCGAGCCGCAGAAGACACAGACCGATGTCATCCCGCGAACTTGTACCCCAGGCCGTGGACGGTGACGATGTACTGAGGCACCTTCGGATTGGCCTCGAGCTTCTGTCGAAGCCATGCGACGTGCACGTCCACCGTTCTCGTGGACGGCGTGTTCTGGTAGCCCCAGACCTCGTGCAGCAACTCCTCGCGGGACACGGTGGCGCCACGGTGCTCGATGAAGTACCGCAGCAGGTGGAACTCCTTGGCCGACAGGTCCACGGGCCTGCCGCCACGTGTCACTTCCGCCTTGCGCGTGTCCACGGTCACGTCGGCGAACTCGAAGCGGGTGATGCTCGAGCCCCCGGCGACCGGTGCGCGCCGGCGCACGGCTTCGAGGCGGGCCACGAGCTCCATCGCCTCGAACGGCTTGGTCAGGTAGTCGTCGGCCCCCATCTTGAGCCCGACCACCTTGTCCACCACCTGGCCGCGTGCCGTGAGCATCAACACCGGCGTCGTGACACCGTGCTGGCGGACGGCGCGCAGCACGTCGAATCCGTCCCGGCCGGGCAGCATGACGTCCAGCACGATGACATCGAAGGCGTCCGTGGTGGCGCGCGCGACCGCCAGGTCCCCGTCTCCCGCCACCTCGACGTGATACCCCTCGGACGAAAGGCGATCGGTCAGAGCGAGCTGGAGCCCGGGCTCGTCCTCGACGAGCAGCAGGCGTGGACGGCTCATG
>CAZNOC010000199.1:4861-7665 GCA_964574545.1 uncultured Bifidobacteriaceae bacterium
GCGGGCAGGTGCAGCGTGAAGCGGCTGCCGCGTCCGGGCTCGCTGTCGAGGGACACGCGACCACTGTGCGCCTCGACGATACGGGCGACGAGGCTCAACCCGAGTCCGCTGCCCTGAATCTGTCTCGAGACGGCCTCTCGTCCCCGGTAGAACGGTTCGAACACGTGCGCCCGGTCCTCGGTCGCGATGCCGAGGCCGTGGTCCTCGACGGTAATCGCGATCTCGGCCGGTGTCGCCGTCAGCCGGTTCCGGCCACCACCGGCCACAGACACGCGGACGTGCGGCGACGGCCCCCCGTACTTCAAGGCGTTCCCCACCAGGTTCTGCACCGCAGAGCGCAATGCCGGCGCGTCACCGGCGATGGAGGGCAGGTGCGGAGCCACGTCGATCTCGACGGTCGCGCCATGCCGCGCGATGTCCGACTGGCTCGCGTCCACGGCCTCGCGCACAAGCGCCTCGGCAGAGACGACACCCGCGGCGGCGCCCTGTCCGGCCTCGAGGCCCGCAAGCTGCAGCACCCGCTCCACCGTTTCACCCAGCCGGCGCGCTTCGGCCTGGATCGTCGCGCCGTAGGTCTTCACCCTAGCCGGATCCCCGACCACGCCGTCCGCGAGGTTTCCGGCCGCCGAGTTGATGACGGCCACCGGCGTGCGCAGTTCGTGCGACACGGCGGCGACGAACTCCATCTGCTGCCGCGCCAGCGCATGGGCCCGTCGCGCCGACCCGACGATGAGGCCGATGGCGACGGTGAGCAGCAACAGGATTCCGGAACTGAGAAGGAGGTTGCGCAGACGGGCGTTCGCCACGGCCGCATCCAGCGACCCGGACTCGTGCGCGACGAGCAGCCGCCAGTAGCCTTCGCGACCCGTCAGGAGCCGGGTCTGCACGGTTGTCGCGCGTTCGCCCTCGGCTGTCGCCTCGACCATGTTGACCACGACGCGGTCGGCCGCGATCGTGAACGAGCTCTCCCGAGTGGACGGGCCGCCCGGCTCCGGCCCCTGACGCGTGCGGCCGATCATCAGGCCGGCTGGCCGTGCCGACAGGAAATCCACGCTCGCGTCGTGGCGCGCCCGCACGGCCTCCGCGGCGCCCTCGTCCGACTCGAACATGACCTGCGTCTCGTCGTCGCGGTGCACGACGGCGATCCGGTACTCGGTGCTGCCGTCGGCATCAAAGAGATGCCGGCGCACGACCGCGGGCAGCACCTGGCTGCGCAGCACGTCGAGGTCGAGCGTGACGATCGAAAACCCGAGCAGCGCCATGTCGGGCACGCCGATCCGGCGCCGGGCACCCGGTTCGGGAAAGGACACGCGCATGATCGGGGACACCAGGGCGCGCTCGTCGCCCAAGGGGTGCGGCGGGATCATCCGCTCGCGCCCGTTCGCAGACGGGTCACGTCCGGCGGCCCGAAGGCCATACGCCCGCAGGCGCGGGAGCAGCGGCGAGAGGGCCGGCGTCCACTCGGTGGGCTCGAACGACAGCGACGCCGGGTTCCACACCCGGAGCGCGAGCGGAGGCAGGCCGTCGTTGCCAGCGCCGGACACCGGCGTCTCCACGGCCAGGTAGAGGTGCTCGACGAGGTCCGGCGTGATTGCCGACGCGGCCCAAGTGTCGTACCGCTGGGCGACGACGTCCCACGCGTCCCGCTCCAGGGTGGCGGCGTCCACCTGCAAAGCCGAGAAGGCCTTGCCCAGCTCGCTGTCCACTTCGAGCGCCAGCTGCTGCGCCGCGATCGTGAGCGTCCGCTGCATGCGTTCGTGCTCGCCCTCGCTCAACTGGCCGAGCCACCGGTACTGCAGCACCGCGAGCATCGGCACGAGCACCAGAACGGCCAGTGCAAGCCATCCCGTGACGCCGAACGCCGGGGAAGTGCGCCTCACAACGCGGAGTGTAGCACGCAGAAACAGGCCGGAAACCGGGCGTCGGCGCGCATTTAACATCCTTTACAACCTCTTTGCGGAGCCTTAACGTCCGCTGCCTCCGCAACCACGTAATAGTGGATGTCGGGCAGGGTCGGCAGGGCGGGTCGCCCGAAGCCAGGACGAAGGAGAGAGACATGCGTGCTGTGATGCTGGCGCTTGCGACCGCGGTCGCGGTGCCGATGTTCGGGATCGATCGGCTCGTGCCGACACCGCTCCAGGCCGCTGAGCAAGTGAGCGAGATCGTCGCGAAGGCACGAGCAGCGCTCGGCGGCGACGAGCGGCTCGCGGGGCTGACGGCGCTCAGTGCCGAAGGGCCGTTCCGGCGAACGATGGGTCCCCGCGAGATGGAGGGCACCATCACCCTGACGCTGGGCGTGCCTGGCAAGATCCGGCACGAAGAGGATCTGGAACTGCCGGGCGGGGCAGGAGTGACACGGCTGGCCGGAATGAACGGCGACCATGTGTGGGAGGACAGCGCGAACCGCGGCGGCATGGGCGGCGGCCAGATCATGATCCGCATGGCGGGCCCGGGTGGCGGCGATCGCGAGCCCGATCCCGAGATGTTGCGGCAGATGCAGCAGCGGCGTCTCACGGCGATGTACGAGCGCATGACCCTGGCGCTGCTCGCATCGGCCGACGGCATGACGCACGCCGGCGTCGCGGACGTTGGCGAGGGTAAGGCGGACGTGCTCGAGAAGCAGGACGCGGCCGGGCGACCGGTGCGGTTGTTCATCAGCCAGGAGACGTCCCTCCCGATCGCCATCTCCTACATGGAGGTGCGGCCGCGCATGATGATCCAGGGCGGGCCTGGCGGACCTGGCGGACCTGGCGGTCCGGGCGCGCGCGGGCCACGCGGCCAGGGGGGGCAGGAGGGGCCGCCGC
>CAZNOC010000200.1:0-7658 GCA_964574545.1 uncultured Bifidobacteriaceae bacterium
CCGCCCCACGTTTCGGGATCCTGCCACAGCAGCGTCCAGAAGTAGCGCGCGACGTCGGCCTTCGGATAGGCGGCGGCGAGCGTCGCGACAGCGGCGTCGAGGACGGCCGGCTCCGGCGCCGAGGGTTCTTCGACCGTGATCAGGCCGTTGTCGTGGGCGAGGCCCACCGCGTCGAGGAACGCCCCCATCATCGGACGCTGATGCTCGAGATGGTACGCCACGAGCAGGCGGGCGGCCAGCAGTTCGGACACCTGCGGCAGCCCGGCGAGGTGGCGGGCCTTGCGATCGTTGGGCATCGACAGGACGCTCTTGGGCCGGAACTTGATCTGCCGGGCAATGAGCGTCACGGCTTCGGCCTGCTCGAGCCCGGCCTGATCGTCGCTCCAGAACGCCGCCGCCGCGCTCGCGCGGACACTGGGTTCCATCAGCCGCCACATACGGGACGGGCGCATCGTCTCCACGGACTCGGACATGCCCTTCAGTGTACCTCAGGGCTGCGGGGTCGCCTACGCCGCCATCGCCACGCGGCGCAGCAGGCCAAGGTCGGCCAGCATCATTCCGGCGCCGAGGACCACCGAGCTCAGCGGGTCGTCGGCCACCAGGACGGGCACCCCGGTCTCCTCGCGCAGCCGCTCGTCGATGCCACGCAGAAGCGCCCCGCCCCCGGTGACGACCAGCCCTCGGTCGTAGACGTCGGCCGCGATCTCTGGAGGCAGTTGCTCGAGCGCGGTTCGGATAGCGGCAACGATGACCTTGACGGGATCGGCGAGCGCCTCGCGCACTTCGGCGTCGGTGACCCGCACCGTCCGTGGCCGGCCTTCGCGCAGGCACCGCCCGCGCACGTCCATCGTTTCCGGCACTCCAAGCGTCCAGGCCGATCCGATCGTGACCTTGACCGCCTCCGCTGTCCGTTCCCCGATGAGCAGCCCGTGGCGCCGCTTCATGTGCCGCGTGATGGCGTCGTCCAGGTGGTGGCCGGCCACGCGCACGGAGGCGTCGTAGACCATGCCGCCGAGCGAGATGACCGCGATGTCGGTCGTGCCACCGCCGATGTCCACCACCATGCTGCCGGCTGCCTCCGTGACCGGCAAGCCGGCACCGATGGCCGCCGCCATGGCTTCTTCTACCAGGTGGGCCTCGCTCACCTTCGCGCGCCGGGCGGAATCCACGACGGCGCGGCGCTCGACCTGCGTGATGCCCGATGGAACCCCGATCACCACTCGCGCCCGGCGGAGGGACGCGGCGCCCTGGGCCTGCCGGATGAAGCACGCGAGCATCCGTTCGGCCGCGTCGAAGTCGGCAATCGCGCCATCGCGCATCGGCCTGAGCACGGCGATCCGGTCCGGAGCACGCCCGAGCATGGCATACGCCTCACGTCCGACGGCCACGGTCTTGTCGCTCTGGCGGTCCACTGCAACCACGGACGGCTCATCGAGGACAACGCCCCGGCCAGGCGCGTAGATGACCGTGTTGGCGGTCCCAAGGTCGATGGCGAGGTCACGGGACCACATGGGCAGGACGTTCAGCAGCACGGTTCCTCCAGCGGGCACTCGTCGGACTGGATCCGACACTGGCGTGATCGCAAGGTCCATGCCGACTCGCTCAGCCCTCGATGAAGAGATGCACACAGGTGTGTGTTGGCTTTCAAGCCGACTTGAAGGTAATCGAGTGCACCCGGAGCGAGCTGTGAGTAATCGCCGGCGCTCGCGCAGGGTGTAAGAAGCACACGACCGTGTACGACTTCTGAAATCGAAACGACAGAGTTGTCATCGCTGTGAATGGCTTGCCCGGCAGTCGCCGGTCGCCTATGTTGATGGCGGAGGCGACAGATGACGGTCCACCACGACGATTTCTTCGACCAGGTCAACCGGTACTTCGACGAGGCCGCGGCGCTCACGGACTATCCGTCGGGCCTGCTCGCGCAGATCCGCTGCTGTAACAGCATCTACCGGTTCGACTTCCCCCTCCGTCGGGCCGATGGGCGCATCGAGGTCATTCACGGCTGGCGGGTGGAGCACAGCCACCACAAGACGCCCGTGAAGGGGGGCATCCGCTACGCGCCCGACGTCAGCGAATCAGAAGTGATGGCGCTTGCCGCCCTCATGACCTACAAGTGCGCGATCGTGGACGTTCCGTACGGCGGGGGCAAAGGCGGCATCAAGATCGACGCGAACCAGTACACGGTCGAGGAACTCGAGCGGATCACCCGGCGCTACACCCATGAGCTGCACAAGAAGAACTTCATCGGCCCGGGCATCGATGTGCCGGCCCCCGACTACGGGACGGGCGAACGCGAGATGGCGTGGATCGCCGACACCTACTCGGCGCTCAACCCGGGTCAGCTCGAGGCGCTCGCCTGCGTCACCGGGAAGCCCGTCACGCAGGGCGGCGTCAGCGGCCGCAAGGAGGCGACCGGCCGCGGCCTGTTCTTCGCCCTGCGCGAGGCGTGCCAGCAGAATGACGACATGAAGGCGCTGGGGCTCCCCACCGGACTCGACGGCAAGCGGATCGTCGTGCAGGGGCTGGGAAACGTCGGCTACCATGCCGCGAAGTTCTGCCGGGAGGGCGGCGCGATCCTGATCGCGGTCGCGGAGCGCGAGGGGGCGATTCTGAACCCGCGGGGCCTCGATGAAGACGCGGTCTGGCTGCACCGCCGCGACACCGGATCCATCCTGAACTTCCCGGGCGCCACCAATCTCGACACGGAGGCCGCGCTCGAGCTCGAGTGTGACGTCCTGATTCCCGCGGCGCTCGAGGGCGTGTTCACGGCCGAGAACGCGCCGCGCGTCAAGGCAAAGATCCTGCTCGAGGGCGCCAACGGCCCCACCACGCCACAAGCCGACCCGATCTTCCGGGAGAAGGGCACCCTGGTCATTCCCGACATCTACGCCAACGCCGGGGGCGTGACGGTGTCGTATTTCGAGTGGTTGAAGAACCTGTCACACGTGCGGTTCGGGCGCATGTCGAAGCGGCACGAAGAAACCAACGAGCGCTCGATGTTGCGCGCGATCGAACTGGCGACCGGGCGGGCGTTCTCGGACGAGGAGCGCAACCAGTTCGCAAACGGTCCCAGCGAGGGTGACCTGATCAACTCGGGACTCGAAGAGACGATGGTGCTGGCGTACCACGACATCCGCAACACCCGGGTGAAGACGGCGGGCTGCCCAGACCTGCGCATCGCCGCGTTTCTGACCGCGATTCACAAGGTGGCGCGGAGCTACGCGGAGTTGGGCATCTTCCCGTAGGCCGGGCTGCCGTAAATACGCCTAGGCCTAAACACGTACTGCTGTGTCGCCTTATAAGCGTACATCCGTGCAACCGTAACGCCGGACGGACGAGGCTAGGGCGCCGTCGTCTTGGAAGACGCGACGAGCGTTCGGAGGGGGCGGCTGGGGGGCCACTGCTTGAGGAGCTGACGGACCAGCACCAGTTGGCCGACGTGATACGCCGTGTGATCGGCGACCAGCAACAGTTCCCGGAGGTAGGTCTGGCCGGACCCGTGGGGGATGCGCGCACCGAGGTCGATGGCGGGATCGGCCACCAGCGCCCGCAGCGCCTCCCGGTCCTCCTGGTACTTCCGAACGCTCTCCTGCCACGCCTCGGGGGACGGCGGCACGGGGGACGGCGGCCAGTAGTCGTCCGGCCACGCCCGTTCCTGGTACCCGGGGTTCACGCAGAAATCGAGGATGTCGTACTGGGCAATCCTGATGTGCTCGACGATCTCCCATCCGGAATGCGCGCACCCGGGCGGGCGCACGCTCTGGAGTTCCGCCGGCCAGCGATCGACCACCATGTCGAAGTCGACGTGCGCATCCTCCCACGACAGGAGTCGTCGCAAGTGGTCGCGCAGAAGGGCATCGCTTACCATGAGCGCGGATGTATCTTACAGCGGCGAGGTTCCCGGGAGGGAACCACGCTAGTCGACGGCCCGGCGCGGACGCATGTTCGCCGCGAGGATCCGCTTCCGAAGCCGGATGTGCTTCGGCGTCACCTCGACGAGTTCGTCGTCGTTGACGAACTCGGCGGCCTGTTCGAGTCCCATCTGTTGCGGGGGCACGATCCGAATGGCCTCGTCGGCGCTCGACGCGCGCATGTTCGTCTGCTTCTTCTCCTTGCAGATGTTCACGTCCATGTCGTTGTTGCGGGAGTTCTCGCCGACGATCATGCCTTCGTAGACCTCCACGCCGGGATCGACGAACATCACGCCGCGCTCCTGCAGGTTCGCCATGGCGAAGGCGGTCGCCACGCCGGTACGATCCGCGACGAGCGCCCCGGTGGCGCGCGTGGCGATCGGGCCGTGCCACGGCTCCCACCCCGCGAAGAGATGGTTCATGATGCCCGTTCCGCGGGTGTCGGTCAGGAACTGCGACCGGAAGCCGATCAGCCCCCGTGCCGGGATCCGGAACTCGAGGCGGACCCGGCCGCTGCCGTGGTTCACCATCTTCGTCATCGTGCCCCGGCGTGTCCCGCACTGGGCGATCACCATGCCCTGGTAGTCCTCGGCCACGTCCACGACGAGGTCTTCGACCGGCTCCATCCGCACGCCGTCCATCTCTTTGGTCACGATCTCCGGGCGTGAGACCTGCAGTTCGAACCCCTCGCGCCGCATCATCTCGATCAGGATGGCCAGCTGCAGTTCGCCGCGTCCCAGGACCTTCACCTGCTCGGGCGAGTCGGTATCCTCGACGCGCAGCGACACATTGCCGAGCAGCTCCCTCTCCAGCCGGTCGCGCAGGTGGCGCGACGTCAAGTACTGGCCGTCGCGGCCCGCGAAGGGCGACGTGTTCACGCCGAAGATCATCGACACGGTGGGCTCGTCGATGGCGATGGGCGGAATGGCGATTCGGTGCTCGGGGTCGGCAATCGTCTCGCCGATGGTGATGTCCTCGATGCCGGCCAGGCACACGATGTCGCCGGCGCCCGCGTCGGTGATCTCGACGCGCTTGAGCCCCTCGAAGGCATAGAGCTTGGTGACGCGCGTTTCGAGCGCGCTTCCGTCCAGTTTCAGCACCACGATCGGGTCGCCGACTCTGACCTGGCCGTTGAAGATGCGCCCGATGGCGATGCGGCCCAGGTACTCGCTGGCGTCGAGGCTCGCCACGAGCATCTGGAGCGGCGCCGACACGTCGCCGCGCGGCGGGGGGACGCTGTCGACGATCGCATCGAAGAGGGGCCGCAGATCCTGCCCAGGCACCTTCAGATCCGTCGTGGCCGTGCCGTCGCGGGCGACCGTATACAGGACCGGAAACTCGATCTGCTCCTCGGTGGCGTCCAGATCGATGAACAGGTCGTACACCTCGTTCAGGACATCCATTGGACGCGCGTCCGCACGGTCGATCTTGTTGATGACGACAACCGCGGGCAGCCCACGCTCGAAGGCCTTGCTCAGCACGTAGCGCGTCTGCGGCAGCGGCCCCTCGGCGGCGTCCACGAGCAGCACCACCCCGTCGACCATCGACAGCACGCGCTCGACCTCGCCGCCGAAATCGGCGTGGCCAGGGGTATCGACGATGTTGATCAGGAGATCCTTGTAGTGGACGGCGGTGTTCTTCGCGAGAATCGTGATGCCGCGCTCGCGCTCCAGATCGTTGCTGTCCATGGCCCGCTCGGTCACCCGCTCGTTGGCGCGGAAGATACCGGACTGCTGGAACATGGCGTCCACGAGCGTGGTCTTGCCGTGATCGACGTGGGCGACTATCGCGACGTTGCGCCGCAGCGGGTTGGCGGTCCCCCGCGCGGTCTTCTGGGATAAGGGCATCCTCCCAGTATACAGGGGGCGCGGACCTTCGGCGCGCGGTCGGCGGCCGGTCTGCAGCGGTGGGGATCGCCTACGGAGCGATGGAGCCGCGAGGCCGCCTGGGGTCCACGAGCGCCTTCGGCAGCCGCATGGCCTCGGCGTCGGCCAGGGCATCGTTCAACTGGTCCAGGCCGTAGACACGCGCGCCGATCCTGCGCCACGGCACACGCGACGCGTGACGCTCCAGGAGGGCGAGGGCGCGCAGGAAGTGGCCGGCCTCGCTGCCCCAGCACCCGCGAATCTCCAGGTGTTTCCGGTTGATGTGGTGATGCGCGTTCACCGCGCTCGGCCCGGCGTCCGTGTAGTGTCCGGCGATCACGTACCTGCCGCCGTCACGGACCAGTGTGAGCCCCTCCTCGACCGCCCGCGGGGAGCCGGCGCCTTCGATGCCGACATCCACGCCCCGCCCACCCGTGGCCTCCATGACGCGCGCCAGGCGCTCCTCCGGCGTCGTGGTGGCGACATCGAGGGTGACGTCGGCGCCCATCTCGCGCGCGAGGTCGAGACGATCGGCCGGTGCGCCGATCGCGATGACCGTCGCCGCACCGGACAGGCGCGCCAGCGCGATGAGGCTCAGTCCCACGGCGCCGGTGCCCTGCACAAGGACTCGATCGGCCAGCTTGACCTGCGCGCGGTCGAGGGCATGCACCGCCGTGATCAGGCCGCACCCGGCGCCGATGTAGTCCTCTTCCGTCACGGTGTCCGGCAACACGGCCGCCACCACGCCCGGCTCGAGGTAGATCGCCTCACTCCATCCCCCGAACAGCCCGTCAGCGGCCGAGTCCGTGATGCCGTACACCCGGCGGGACACGCACTTCGTAGGCGTTCCGCTGACGCTGCACGCGTAGCATCGTCCGCAGGTGCGATGCACGTCGTAGAACACGACGCGATCGCCTTCGCGCAGGGTGCGGCCGTCGGCGCCCACGATCACGCCATGCGCCTTCTCGAGCCGGCCCACGGACACGTGGCCGGGGATGATGGGATACGGCACGCCGCTCAACCGTCCGTGCCAGAGGTGCACGTCGGTGCCGCACACCTCCGAGAACATGGTCCGAAGCAACATGCCCCCTGGCGCAATGTCGGGCTCGGGGAACTCCCGAAGCTCGACGGGCTCATGGGGCGCGGGCATGACGGCGGCTGTGATCATGGGGCTCGCTCAGGGAACTCGAAGGGCCCGGGTCCTGCCCTCCTTGGTCCTGTATTATGGTCCCATGCCGCTTTACGAATACGAATGCACCGACTGCCACACCCACTTCGAACTGCTGGTGCGCGAGCAGACGACGCTCGAGTGCCCGAAGTGCCAGGGCACCCACCTCGAGAAGCAGTTGTCGGTGTTCGCCGTGGCGGGCGATGCGCCCCGCCGTTCGGCCGCACCCGCGATGGGCCCCTGCGGTTCCTGTGGCCACCCGGACGGCCCGGGGTCGTGCTCGATGAACTAGCGTCGCGATTCGCGATTCGCAGTTCGCTATTCGCTATTCGCTATTCGCCATTCGCTATTCGCTATTCGCTATCCACCGTTCACCGTCCACCGTCCAAGATCCGCCATGTCGCTGGACCCTATCTTCCGGCCCCGCTCCGTCGCCGTCGTCGGTGCGTCGCGGGACGTCAGGTCGGTCGGCGGCTCCATCCTCCACAACCTCCTCAGCTTCCAGTTCAACGGCCTCGTCTTCCCGGTGAATCCCGCCGCGACGGTGGTGCACAGCCTGAAGTGCTACCCCACTGTGGAAGCCATTCCCGACCCGGTGGACCTGGCGGTGATCGCCGTGCCCAAACGCTTCGTCCTCGAGGCGCTCGACAGCTGCGGCCGCAAGGGCGTGCGCGGCGTCGTGATGATCACGGCCGGCTTCAAGGAGGTCGGCGA
>CAZNOC010000201.1:0-7600 GCA_964574545.1 uncultured Bifidobacteriaceae bacterium
TATGCGCAAGGGCGGCTTATACATCGATAAAAATTATGAATTAAATTGCGTGCAAAATAAATTGACATGGGTGTGACCGGGACGTACAAGCAGCACTACGCATGCGTCTGTGCACGTCACTTCGGATTGCAGTACCTCGGGAGGTTCCCATGACCGTCGGCCTTGCACGACCCCTGATCCTGTCCCTCATGCTGCTGCTCGCGCCGCTCGCCGGCCTGGCGATCGCTCAGACGGCGGGCACCCTGACCGGCCGCGCGCTCGACTCGAGCGGCGGGCTGCTGCCCGGGGTGGACGTGTCCATCACCAGCCCGGCGATGATCGGCGGCCCCCGCACCACCGTCACCGACGAGCAGGGCGCCTACCGTTTCACGCAATTGCCGTCGGGCGAGTATCGCGTGTCGTTCTCCCTGCAGGGATTCCAGACGCTCAACATCGAGGGCGTGCGCGTGACCATCGGCGCGACGATGACGATCAACGGCACCCTGGGCCTCGACACCGTGTCGGAGTCCATCACGGTGACGAGCGAGACGCCGACCATCGACCTCCAGGCCACCACGGTGGGCGTCAACTGGGATCAGAAGCAGATGGACGACCTGCCGTACGGACGTGGCGTGCGCGGGCTGGCGCGGCTCGTGCCTGGCTTGTCGCCCACGCAGTTCGACGTCGGCGGCAACACGGTGGGCGGCTCCACGACGACCGGCGCGCGCAGCTATGGCCGTACCGGCGGCGAGCTGATCAAGTTCGACGGCGTCGTCTGGGACCAGTTCTTCGGGGACTACAACACCTACGATCAGGTCCAAGTGGCGGCGGCCGCGAAGGGCGCCGATCAGCAGAGCCCGGGCGTGACGCTGAGCTTCGTCATCAAGTCGGGTGGTAACCGGTTCAGTGGCATGTATCTGGGCGCCTGGCAGGACGGCGCGTTCCAGAGCAACAACGTGACGCAGGACCTGCGCGATCAGGGGTTCGACCCCGGCGACAACAAATTCACGCGCTACAACGACGTCAGCCTGGATCTCGGCGGCCCGATCATGCGCGACCGGTTGTGGTTCTACGCCGCGTACGGCTACAACTACTCGGGGTTGCTGATTCCCGGCTTCGTCTCCGAGCGGTCGGGGGAGCAGGTCGAGTTCTTCACGCGGCTCGACAACCCGACGCTGAAGCTGACCTGGCAGGCCAGTCGGAACAACAAGTTCGAGGTCGTGCAGCAGCTCAACCGCAAGTGGCAGCCGTACCGCACCGCCAGCCGCTTCGTGCCGCTCGAGGCCACGCAGAACCAGCTGGCCTGGACGGCCATCGGCCCGTCGGTGAAGTGGACGGGCGTGCTCAACCAGAGCATGACGCTCGACATGGGCGTCAACCGCTCGGGCTACTGGTGGCCCGACAAGGCCTGGACCGGCGACGTGCGCCGGACGGATCTGACCACCACGCAGACGAGCGGCGCGTTTCTCGAGCTGAACCGCGAGCCGGAGCGCTGGGGCTACAACGGCACGTGGAGCTGGTTCACGAACCTCAGGGGGATGAACCACGAGATCAAGGCCGGGTTCCTCGGCTACCGCAGCACGAACTTCGTGGAAACGTTCGGCTACCCGAACCAGCAGATCTACCGCTATCGAAGCCTGCCGGGGGACACGGATCTGTTTCTGCGCCCCGATTCGGTGCAGGTGTTCGACTACCCGAGCACCGTGAGCAGCGGCGTGAACTACAACTCGGCGTACCTCAACGACATGGTCACGCTCAGCCGCAAGCTGACGTTGAACGTGGGCGTACGGTTCGACCGCTACTCGTCGTTTCTGCCCGAGCAGGGCAACCCCGGCACTGGGCCGTTCGCCACTCAGTTCCTGTACCCCGAGAACAACGACTTTCCGGTGTACAATGCCCTCTCGCCGCGCGTCTCGCTCATCTACGACGTGACGGGCGAGGGGCGCATCGCGGTCAAGGCCAGCTACGGTCGGTACGCGGCGGCCGGTTCGGGCACGACCGCCGCAGTGGGTCCCGTCGCCAACAACGTCAACCCGGCCGCTAACGTCATCCGGACGTACTCCAACTGGGACGGCAGCATCCCCTATACGCCGGTGCTGTCCAACCTGGCGTCGGTCAGCGGTGGCAGCCGCGATCGCCGGATCGACCCGGACGTGAAGGGCGAGTACCTCGACGAGTGGACCGCGGGCGTGGACTTCGGCATCTCGCGCGATTTCGTGATCCGCGTCAACGCCGTGCACAAGCGCGACAATCGCGGGTGGTACGAGCTCAATCGCGCGCTCCCGTTCGAGGCATACACGGACCGCGTGACCGGTATCGACCCCGGCCGCGACAACATCGTCGGCACCGCCGACGACGGCGTCATCGAGGTGTGGTCGGTGCCGCGGAGCTGGCCGACATTCGGACAGGTGCAGAGCTTCTTCACCAATACCGGCCCCGAAGCCGACGATCGCTACAACGCCTTCGAGGTGACGGGGAGCAAGAGCTACTCGAACGGCTGGTCGCTGCTCGGCTCATACTCGATCGACCGGCGGACGGTGCGCAATCCGGCGCCGCGCGACCCGAACGAGGCGCGCTACAACTGGGAAGAGCCCGAGACCCACCAGGGCGTGCGCCTGAGCGGCACGTACCAGATGCCGTGGGGTCTGCTGGTCGCCGGCACCTTCACGGGTCAGGAGGGCGCGTACTTCAACCGTGTGGCACAGGTGCGCAACGCGCTCAACCAGGTTGTCAACGTCACGGTCGAGGGCCAAGCCGGCCGGTACGACTGGGTCAAGCTGGCGGACATGCGCCTGTCGAAGGTGTTCCGATTCGCCGGGAACCACTCGCTCGAGGGGATGTTCGATCTCTTCAACCTGACCAACAGCAGCGTGGTGCTCCGGCGCGTCACGACGAACGGGCCGAACTTCATGAAGCCGCTTTCGACCGGCGGCATCGATGCGGCCGCGGCCAACCCGATTCCCTCGGCACGCATCTTCCGGCTGAGCCTGAGGTACCGGTTCTAAGCGCAGCACGACGAACGTGTACGGCAGAGCACGAAGGGGCGACCCCTTCGTGCTCCGCCGTGTGCCACGCGTGGGGAGACGCCATGAAGCATTGCGTGTGGATGGGGATGGTGATCGCGCTTGGCCTTACGGCGGCGGAGCCGGCCGCCGGGCAGGAGTACGACCCGGACATGCTCGGCACCTACTCGATCATCGCCCGCGACCCGGCGACCGGCGAGATCGGCATGGGGGTGCAGTCCAAGGCGTTCGGCGCCGGCAACCGCGCCGTGGCCGTTAAGGGCGGCGTGGCGGCGATCGCGCACCAGGCGTCCGCCAATCCGATGTACGCGACGATCGGCTTCGAACTCCTCGCGGCCGGCATGACCCCGCAGGACGCGCTCGACTTCATGCTGCGCGCCGATGAGGGGCGCGACCGGCGGCAGGTCGTCATCCTGGACGCGCAGGGACGCAGCGCTGGATGGTCGGGGCAGGGGACGAGCGACTGGAAGGGGCACCGCTGCGGCACGAACTACTGCGCGCAGGGCAACATCCTCGCCGGGCCGCAGGTAGTGGATGCGATGGCGAAGAGCTTCGAGTCGTCCACCGGACCGCTCGCCGAACGGCTGATGGCGGCGCTCGACGCGGCGCAGGCCGCCGGCGGCGACGCGCGGGGCATGCAGTCGGGCGCCCTGATGGTGACGCTGCCGCTCGGCGGATCCGGCGGGTTCAGCGATCGCGTCCTCGATATCCGCGTGGACGATCACCGGACGCCGCTCATCGAGTTGCGCCGCCTCCTCAACCTGTGGCGGTCGGGCCAGGTGCTGAGCCAGGCCAACCAGCAGCTTCAGGCCGGCGACGTGGCGTCGGCCCTCGCCACGGCCCAGAAGGCCGTGGACATGGCGCCCGAGAGCGACAACGCCTGGATCGCGCTGGCCCACATGCGACTGCGCGCCGGTGAGCGGGCCGGCGCGTTCGAAGCCCTGCAGCGGGCGGTGGCGCTGAACCCCACCGCGCGGCAGACGCTGCCGCGCAACCAGAACTTCGACTCGGTGCACAATACGCCGGAGTTCAGGAAGATCGTCGGGCCAGACTGAGCCACGGCTCTCGTCGGCGGCGGACGGTCGCACACGGCGGCGAAGGTGGGAGGAACGAACGTGCGGAGATCAATTGTTCTGCTGGCGTTGATGGTGGCCTGTCCGGTCGTTGCGCAGGAGCGCGCGGGCGGGGCCGGCGCGGCCGCCGTCGATCCCTGGTTTGGGACCTTCTCGATCATCGCGTGGGATCCCGACACGCAGGAACTCGGTGTGGCCACGCAGTCGCGTGCGTTCGGCGCGGGCGCGGCCGTGCCGTACGCGATCCCCGGCGTCGGTGCGATCGCCACGCAGGCGTCCGCCAACCGCTCGTACGGCCCGAAGGCCATTGCCCTCCTGCAGCAGGGCGTGGCGCCCGCCGAGGTCGTCGCGCGGATCACCGCCGAGGATTCAGGGCGCGATCGCCGTCAGGTCGCCGTCATCGACACCCAGGGCCGCACCGGCATCTACACGGGCCGTCATGTGATCGATCGCAACTCCGATCCCAACGACCCCATCCACCTCGGCGGTTACGCGGGCCACGTCGTCGGCACGCACTACGTCGCCGTGGGGAACACCCTCGCCAGCGAAGAGGTTGTCCGGGCCATCGCCCGCGGCTACGAGCAGAGCACCGGCGCGATGGGTGTGCGCCTGATGGACGCGCTCGACGCGGGCCAGGCGGCTGGTGGCGACACGCGAGGCATGCAGTCGGCCGGCATCCTCGTCGTCCGCCCCCTTCCCGCCGGCTCCACCTCGACTGTCGAGCGCATCGTCGACATCCGCGTCGATGACGCGAAGGATCCGTTCGTGGAGCTGCGCCGCCTGCTGAACATCACGACCGGCGTGCCGGGCCGGATGACGACGCAGTCCGAGTCGCTGGCGGCCGCGGGCAAGTTCGCCGAGGCGATCGAGGTGCAGAAGCAGGCCCTTGCGATCAACCCGCATAGCGACCGGCTGCTGTACGCGCTGGCACAGCGGCATGCGCAGGGGGGCGAACTGCTGACGGCGCTCGGCCCGCTCGGCGAGGCGTTGGCGATGCATCCCACCCTCAAGAGCCAGGCCGCCGAGGATCCGATCTTCGAGAAGATGCGAGGGCTCGCGGAGTTCCAGCGGATGGTGGCCGCCGGTCCGGTGCGTGACACCTCAGGCCGGGCCGAGCCCGAGGCGCCCGTCGATCCGTGGTTCGGGACCTTCTCGATCGCCGCCTTCGATCCGAAGACCGGGGAGCTTGGCGTGGCGACGCAGTCACGCGCGTTCGGGGCCGGGGCCGCCGTGCCGTACGCCGTCCCAGGTGTCGGGGCGATTGCCACGCAGGCGTCCGCCAACCGGCAGTATGGCCCCAGGGCGATTGCGCTTCTTCGAGAGGGCGTCTCCCCCGAGGAGATCGTCAAGCGCATCAGCGACGAGGACGAAGGGCGTGACAGCCGCCAGGTGATCGTCGTCGATACCCAGGGGAGAACCGCGGTCTTTACCGGCAAGGGCGTGTCCGAACGCAACCTAGCGCGCGGCGCGTTTGCGGGCTTCGCGGCCGGCCCCAACTACGCGGCTGCGGGCAACACGCTCGCGAGCGAGGCGGTCGTCAAGGCGATGGCCCAGGCCTACGAGGCAGGCACCGGCACGATGGGCGATCGGTTGATGGATGCGCTCGAAGCCGGGCAGGCCGCCGGGGGCGATACGCGCGGCATGCAGTCCGGAGGGGTCCTCGTGGTCCGGCCCCTTCCCGAAGGGACCGATTCGACCGTCGAACGCATCGTGGATATCCGCGTGGACGATGCGCGCGATCCGTTCGTGGAGTTGCGACGGCTGCTGCACATCACCCAGGGCGTGCCGGCGCGGCACACCGCTCGCGCGGAAGAGCTGTCAGAAGCGGGGCGCCACGACGAGGCGATTGCCGAGCAGAAGAAAGCCATCGAGATTCAGCCGCACCACGACCGCTGGCTGTATGCCCTGGCGCAGCGTTACGTGCAGGCGGGCGAGTACGCCAGGGCGGTCGGGCCCCTTGGCGAGGCGATCGCGATGCATCCCAACCTGAAGGGCCAGCTCGCCACCGACCCGATCTTCGAGCCGATGAAGCCGTTTGCCGAGTTCCAGCGATTGATGACCAGATAACGAGCGGGGCCGATCCGGCCGTGGAGTAAGCTGGGGTCAACGCTCGCGGCCACGGCACCCGTGGCCGTCGAGCTGGGACATGTCCCCAGGGAGGACGATCATGGCTGTCGCACGAGTTACTGAGATCATCGCTTCGTCGGAGAAGAGCTTCGAGGACGCCGTGGCGAGCGGCGTGAAGCGCGCGTCGAAGACGCTTCAGGATGTCACCGGCGCCTGGGTCAAGGGGCAGAAGGTGGTCATCAAGAAGGGCAAGATCGTCGAGTATCGCGTCAACCTCAACGTCACATTCATCCTCAAGGACTAGTGGGCACGCGGGACGGCGCCCCGCGCGGGGCGCGTCCTGGAAGGAGCCATCATGGAACGAATCGACGAACTGAAGACCAAGTACGCGCACGTGCTCAGCGTGATCAAGGAGCTCGGGGTCAAGCTGGAGAACGTTCACGTGCAGGACAACAAGCTGTTCCTGCGCGGCAAGGCCTCGACCGAGGCCGTCAAGAATCAGGTGTGGGATGCCATCAAGCACGTCGATCGGACGTACTCGGACCTGACGGCCGAGATCTCCATCGATTCCAGCCTGCCGCCACCGAAGCCCAAGGCGCAGAGCTACACGGTGAAGGCGGGCGATACGCTGTCGAAGATCAGCAAGGAGCACTACGGGGACGCGAACCAGTACATGAAGATCTTCGAGGCGAACCGCGACCAGTTGAGCGACCCCGACAAGATCAAGGTTGGCCAGACCCTGACGATCCCCCCGGCCTGAGGACACGCGTATGGACCTGCTACAGAGCGTGCTGGCGGCCCAGGGCGGCGGTGCTGTCGGGCAACTGGCGAAGAGCTTCGGACTGAGCGAGGACCAGGCCACGAGCGCGGTGCAGCACCTGCTGCCAGCGCTGGCGGCCGGCATGGCCCGCAACACCACGCAGCAGGGAGGCCTCGATGGCCTTCTCGCAGCGCTCGCCGGCGGATCGCACCAGAAGTACGTGGACGATCCGTCTCGGCTGACCGCACCGGAGACGGTGCAGGACGGCAACGGCATCCTCGGGCACATCCTGGGGAGCAAGGACGCCAGCCGCCAGGTCGCCTCCCGGGCGTCGGCAGACACCGGGATCAGCGCCGACGTGCTGAAGAAGATGCTGCCGCTCATCGCCACGCTCGCGATGGGCGCGCTCAGCAAGCAGACCGCCTCGCCGAGGACGCAGGGCAGCCCACCGCCTCAGGCGGGCCTGCTGGGGATGCTGACGCCGTTGCTGGATCAGAACCGGGACGGCTCGGTCGCCGACGATGTGATCGGGATGCTGGGGAGGTTTCTTCGCTGAGAGACGAGGGAGGTGGGTAGTAGGGAGTGGGTAGTGGGTAGTGGGTAGTGGGTAGTGGTGGGCAGAGGTTACGAGCACCCACTCTCATTCCACCCTCCACCTCCCACTACCCACTACCCACGACCCACGACCCACGACCCAC
>CAZNOC010000202.1:0-5485 GCA_964574545.1 uncultured Bifidobacteriaceae bacterium
CGCCGCCGCCCCGCTCACCACCGCCGCCGACATGCTCGTGCCGCTCATCTCGAAGTAGCCGTGCGCCCCCGCACCCGCCACCATCCGCTCCGGATACAGCCGCGCCAGCGTCGCGCCCGGCGCCATCGCCGACACGATCTTCGATCCCGGCGCCACAAGGTCCGGCTTGATCACGTTGTCGTACATCGTCGGACCGCGCGAACTCCACGGCGCCAGCTCGTCGTCGTCACGCGTCAGCGTGCCCTGCGTCCGCTCCGCGCCCACCGTGATGGCATAGGGGGAATTGCCGGGAGACGTGATGCTGCCAAGCACCGTCCGCCCGTCCTCC
Source organism: uncultured Bifidobacteriaceae bacterium (assembly GCA_964574545.1). Classification (GTDB taxonomy): domain Bacteria; phylum Acidobacteriota; class Vicinamibacteria; order Vicinamibacterales; family UBA2999; genus JAUXWO01. The sequence continues at coordinate 329 of CAZNOC010000202.1, forward strand.
GTCTGCCCGTAGTTACCCGCCGACGCCACCACCACCAGGCCGGCCTCCACCGCACGCTTCACCGCCTGGCCCAGCGGGTCGTCGCGCCAGCCCTGCGTCACCGCGGTGCCGAGCGACATGTTCACGATGCGGATGTCGAACTCGTCCTTGTTGGCGATCGTCCAGTCGAGGGCGTCCACCACGGCGCTGACCTTGCCCAGGCCGTTCTCGTCCAGCACCTTCAGGTTGACCAGGTGCGCGCCCGGCGCCATGCCCGCCGCGCCCTTCGTCCGGCCCCGCGACACCGGCCGCGCCGCCACGATGCCCGCCACGTGCGTGCCGTGGCCGAACTGGTCGATGCCGCGGCCGCGCCCGTTGGTGAAGTCCACGCTGGCCACGACGTGGCGCCCGACGGCGGCGTGCGCCGAGATGCCGGAATCGATGATCGCCACGCCCACGCCGCGGCCCGTCGCCGCGCTCAGCCCCGCAGCCAGGCCGCCCCACATCTCCTCCGCGCCCGTCATCGCCGTCGTCAGGGCCATGTGCGAGCGGACATCGGCGTCGGCCGACAGCACGTCCACCTCGGCATCGGCCGCCAACTGCTCGAGCGCGCCGGCCGGCACCTCGAGCACCGCGCTCCCGCGCAGCGCCTTCTTCACCCGCAGGCCGTGGCGCGCCGCGATGCGCTCCAGACGGGCAGGGGAGCCGGAGACGATGACGTCCACCTGGCCGGCGGCGCCGGCCGTCAGCCGCTCGGCCAGATCCGACGACATCCGGGCACGACGGCCCTGGGCCTCGACGGGCACCGCGAGCGCGAGGACCGCGCCGGTCAGGACGACGAGCGCAATCGCCCGGCCGGCCGCCGAGACGCGCGCGCCGCAGCGGGCATACCAATAAAAGGGCGAAAATGTCTTCGTCTGCATAACCATCCTCCGAACAGCCTGGGGGGAGTCCCTGTGGAACCAAGCGTGAGAGCGTATGGGGAACCGTGTCAGTGCCGGAGAACGTTCTCCGAAAGGGATTCGAGAAGCACGCGTTGCGAGCCGCCGAGGGTGCGCACCGTGCGCAGACGGCCCTCGCGAATGCGGTAGTACACGGTCCTGCGCGACACGCCCATCAGCTGCGCTGCCTGGTCGATGGTCACGCTCCGCCCGAGCTGCGGTGGCGACGGGAGCAGTTCGGAACGGTGGGGACGGGACTCCATGCGATCGCTAGCCTCCGCCTTACCTATCGCACGGCGGGTGCCACTGCACACGGAGTGGGGGATAATTCCTCTAACTGGTTGCTTTGTATGGGTTTGTTCGCTAGGATGCAGTCGCGGTCCGGCGCGTGATCTCCCTCCCGGCCGGCCAAGTCCTTGGCCGACCGGTGTCGATCCCGTGGCGGCGGAGCGAATTTGCGCGCATATCAATGGATTCGCCTACGGCCGAGGTAGGCAAAAGTGGCCAATCCATTGGCCGCCTGGTCAACAAGTGAACCGACAGTCACGCGCTCTGCTGTTCATCCTGGTCGTCGCCGGTGTCTTCGGGATCGGCTATTACCTGCGGTCGGCCGTCACTCCGCCCGTCACAACGCCTGTTTTTCGGGAAGTCGAGGCGCCACCGGTCCGAGGTGGCACGCTTGTGGCCTCGCTGCGCGCCGAACCGCGCAGCTTCAACCGCCTGGCGTCCCGCGACAACGCCACCGACGTGATCGCGATGCTCACGCAGGGCCGCCTCGTCCGCGTCAACCGGGCAACGGAAGAGGTGGAGCCCTGGCTGGCCGAATCCTGGACGGTTTCGCCCGACGGGCTCACCTATACCCTGACGCTCCGGGAGGGCCTCCGCTGGTCCGACGGCACCCCGTTTACCTCGGACGATGTGGTGTTTACGTTCGAGGCGGTGTACGACCCGCGAAACGCCAGCGTGCTGGCCAGTTCGCTGCGGGTGGGCGGCGCGCCGCTGGCCGTCACCGCCCCCGACGCGCGGACGGTGGTCGTGTCGTACCCGTCGGCGTTTGGCGCCGGCATCCGCCTGCTCGACAACCTGACGATCGCGCCGCGCCACCTGCTGGGCGAGGCGGCGGCCGCCGGGACGCTGGCCCAGGCGTGGACCGCAGCCACGCCCCCGAGCGAGATGGCGGGGATGGGGCCGTTCATGCTGGTGCGCTACGAGCCGGGCCAGCGGCTTGTCTTCGACCGGAACCCCCGCTACTGGCGGAGCGACGACAGCGGCGGGGCGCTGCCGTATCTGGACCGGCTCGTGCTCGAGATCGTGCCCGACCAGAACGCGGAGCTGCTGCGGCTCGAGTCGGGCCAGATCGACATGCTCCAGCAGCACCTGCGGCCGGACGATCTGGCGTCGGCGCGCAGCCTTGCGCAGGCCGGCCGCCTGCAGCTGCTCGAACTCGGCGTGGGCCTCGACCCCGATGCGTTCTTCTTCAACCTGCGTCCCGGCAAGTGGGCGGCCGACCCGCGCGGCGCGTGGATGCCGCGCGACGAGTTCCGTCACGCGATCTCGCACGCGGTGGACCGCGAGGGCTTCGCCAACAGCGTGTTCCTGGGCGCGGCGGTGCCCGTGCACGGGCCCATTACGTCCGGCAACCGCACGTGGTTCTCGCCCAACGTGCCGCGCTACGCGTACGACCCGGCGCGCGCCCGCGCGCTGCTCGAGGGGTTGGGCCTGACGGCGGGCGAGGGCGGGTGGCTGCACGACGCGGCCGGCACGCGCGCGCGCTTCTCGGTGCTCACCTACCGCGGCGTGACGCAGCTCGAGCGCGGGATGGAGATCCTGCGCGAGGACCTGCGCGCGGTGGGCGTCGAGATGGACGTCGTGCCGCTCGAGCAGAACGCGCTCGTCCAGCGCATGCTGTCGGGCGACTTCGACGCCATCTACTTCAACTACACGGCCACGGACACCGATCCGGCCATGAACACCGACTTCTGGCTCAGCTCGGGAAGCGCCCACATCTGGCACATCGGCCAGGCGTCGCCCGCCACCGAGTGGGAAGCGGAGATCGACGCGCTGATGCTGCGGCAGATGGCCTCGCTCGATCCCGACGAGCGCGTGCGCCTCTTCGCCGACGTGCAGCGGATCTTCGCCGAGCACCTGCCGGTCGTCTACTTCGTGGCGCCGCGGCTCTTCATCGGCGCCAGCAGCCGCGTGTCGCACTACACGGCGGGGCCCATCCGGCCGCAGCTGCTGTGGAGCCCCGACACGATCGCGGTGCGCCCGGCCGATACACAGTGATGTCATGAGCATCGGGGGCTTCCTGCTGCGGCGGCTGGGCTTCGCGCTGCTGCTGGTGCTCGTCGTGGCCTCGGCCGCCTTCGTCCTCACGCGCCTGGCCCCGGGCGACTTCACCACCGATCAGGGCCTCGCGATCGACGCGGCCGATCGCGCGCGGCTCGCGGCGGATCTCGGGCTCGACCGGCCCATCGCGGCGCAGTACGTGTCGTGGCTCGGGCGCGCGATCCGCCTCGACTTCGGCCCCTCGTTCCTCTACTCGCGCCCGGTGGCCGATCTTGTCGGCGAGCGCGCCGCCAACACCGCCGTGCTTGCGCTGGCCGCGCTCCTTGTCGCCACCGCGATCGGCCTTCCCGCGGGGCTCCTCAGCGGACGCCGCCCCGGCCCCGCCCGCCGCATCGTTCGGGCGGTGTCGCTGGTGCTGCTGTCGGTGCCGCCGCTCGTCAGCTCGCTCGTCCTCGTCTTCGTGGCGGCGCGCACCGGCTGGTTCCCGGTGGGCGGCATGACCTCGCTCGCGGCCGACGGGTCGTGGCCGGGATGGTTTGCCGACCTCGCGCGCCACCTGCCCCTGCCCGTGCTTGCGCTGGCGCTGCCGGTGGCGGCCACGCTCGAACGGCTCCAGTCGCAGGCGCTGGACGATGCGGCGCGGGAGCCGTTTGTGGCGGCGGCGGTGGCGCGCGGGCTGTCGTGGGACGCGGCGCTCCTGTCGCACGCGTGGCGCGCATCGCTCCGCCCCGTCCTCGGGGTGTACGGGCTTGTGATCGGCGGGCTCTTCAGCGGGTCGTTCGTGGTGGAGGTGGTCACGGCGTGGCCGGGGCTGGGCCGGCTGATGTACGACGCGCTGCGCGCGCGCGACATCTATCTGGTGGCGGGCGGCGCGGCCACCGGCGCGGCGTTCCTTGCGGCCGGCACGCTCGTCTCGGATCTGCTGCTCCGGTGGGCCGATCCCCGGTCGCGCGAGGCGGGGCGGTGACGCGCAGCGCGATCGTTCTCGTCGCGGCGCTCAGCGTGCTGGCGCTGGCCGGCCCGTGGATCGCGCCGCACGCGCCGCAGGCGCAACACCGCGAGTTCATGCACGCCCCGCCGATGCGGCCGCGCGTGGTGGATGAGGGCGCGATCCGGATGCCGTTCGCGCGCCCGATCGTGCTCGCCGATCGGATCGAGCAGCGCTACGCCGTGGACGGGTCGCGCACGCTGCCGCTGCCCTGGGCGGCAGGCCCCTCGGACGAACCGGTGTTCCTGCTCGGCAGCGACCGGCTCGGCCGCGACGTGCTGTCGCGCGTCCTGCACGGAGCGCGTGCGTCCCTTGGCCTGGCGCTGGTCTCGACGATCGGCGCGCTGCTCGTCGGGGCGCTCGCCGGCGCGTGGGCGGGGTACCGCGGCGGCTGGCCGGACGAGGCGCTGATGCGCGTGTCGGAGTTCGTGCTCGTGCTGCCCGTCATCTACGTGGTGCTGGCGCTGCGCGCCGTGCTGCCGCTCGTGCTGCCGGGGAGCACGGTCTTCCTGGTGATGTGCGGCATCTTCATCCTCGTGGCCTGGCCCTGGGCCGCGCGCGGGGTCCGTGGCATCGTGGCCACCGAGCGCGAGCGCGAATACGTGGCCGCGGCGGTCGCGGCCGGGGCCTCGCCGTTCCACGTGATCGTCCGGCACCTGCTCCCGGCCTGCGCCGGCTACCTGGCGGTGCAGGCCACGCTCCTTCTGCCGGCGTTCATCCTGGCCGAGGCCACGCTGTCGTTTGTGGGCCTCGGATTCCCCGACACGCTGCCGAGCTGGGGCACGATGCTGGCCGAGGCGGCCAACGTGTCCAGCCTCTCGCGCTTCCCGTGGACGCTCACCCCCGCGGTGGCCATCTTCCTCGTCGTGCTCACCACGAACATCGTCCTCGAACGCTCCGGCCACAGCCCCCTGCCGATCGAACGCGGAACGCGGTAAACTTCGCTATTCGCTATTCGCT
>CAZNOC010000202.1:5585-7576 GCA_964574545.1 uncultured Bifidobacteriaceae bacterium
CACCGATCACCGCCATGACCCCTCTTGCAGGCCTCTTCACTCCCGTCGCCACACCGTTCCTCGACGACGAGGTGGATGAGGCGGGGTTGCGTGCCAACCTCCGCAAGTACATGGCGACCGGGCTCACGGGGATCGTGGCGCTCGGGTCCAATGGCGAGGCGGTGCAGCTCGAAGACGACGAGGCGGATCGCGTGCTGGCGATCGCGCGCGACGAGGTGCCGGCCGATCGGCCGTTGATTGCGGGCACGGGCCGCGAGTCCACGCGCGCGGCGATCGCCGCGGCGCGGCGGGCCGCCGCCATCGGCGTGGACGCGGTGCTCGTGCGGACGCCCTCGTTCTTCAAGCAGCTGATGACCGCCGACGTCTTCGTCCGCCACTACACGGCGGTGGCCGACGCCTCGCCCGTGCCGGTGCTGCTCTACAACGTGACGATGTATACGGGGGTGGCGCTGCCGGTGGAGGCGGTCGCCCGGCTGAGCGAGCACCCGAACATCGTGGGGATCAAGGACTCGGGGAGCGACGTGCCCCTGATCTCGGATCTGCTGGCCCAAAGCGCGCCGGGCTTTACGGTGCTCGCCGGGAGCGGCGTGGCCTACTACTCGGCGCTGGCCGCGGGCGCGCACGGCGCGATCCTGGCGCTGGCCGGCGTGGCGACGGAGGCGTGCGTCGAGATTCGCGCCGGCGTCGAGGCGGGGCGCTTTGCCGAGGCGCGCGCGCTGCAGCAGCGGCTCGTGCCGCTGGCGCGGCTCATCGGCGGCCAGTACGCCGTGCCCGGCCTCAAGGCCGCGCTCGACCTGATCGGCTACCGTGGCGGGCTGCCGCGGCCGCCGCTTGGCCCGGTGCCGCCGGCCGTTGTCGATCGGCTCGCGGCCGAACTCGAGAGGCTGGGGCTGCCGGTCTCGCGTCTCGCCGTCACCCCGTAACCCTTTCGGAGCGCCGCCCGTGTCCATGTTGCCGACCACCGAACGCCTTCTGCTTGGCCCCGGCCCCAGCCTGATCGCGCCGCGCGTGATGCGCGCCCTCGGCGCGCCGATGCTGAGCCATCTCGACCCCGACTTCGTCGCCATCATGGACGACCTGCGCGCGCGGCTCGGCCGCGTCTTTCGGGCGCCCGAGGGCGCGTTCACGTTTGCCATGTCGGGCACGGGGACCTCGGGCATGGAGGTGGCCGTCTCGAACCTCGTGCAGCCAGGCACGCGCGTGCTCTCGATCGTCACCGGGTACTTCGGCGACCGGCTCGCGCAGATGTGCGTGCGCTACGGCGGCGAGGTCGAGAAGCTGCCGGTCGAGTGGGGCCGCGCGGTGGATCCCGACGCGGTGCGGACGCTCATCGGGAAGACGCGCGCCGAGGTGGTGACCGTCGTGCATGCCGAGACGTCCACCGGCGTCCTGAACCCCCTCGAGGAGGTGGCCGCGATCGCGCGCGAGCACGACGCGCTCGTCCTCGTCGATGCCGTGACGTCGCTTGGCGGCCATCCGCTCGACGCCGCCGGCTGGGGGCTCGACGCCGTCTACAGCTGCAGCCAGAAGTGCCTCGGGTCGCCCTCCGGCCTCGCGCCGGTGATGTTCGGCCCGCTCGCGCTCGAGCGGCTCGTGCCGTGCCGGGGCTTCTACTTCGATCTCGAGCTGCTCGAGGACTACTGGCTGAAGCGCAAGTACCACCACACCATGTCCGCCTCGCTCATCTACGCCCTCCACGAAGCCCTGACCATCGTCGAGGAGGAAGGGCTCGAGGCCAGGTGGGCGCGGCACGAGCGCAACCACCAGGCGTTTGCCGAGGGCCTCGAGACGATGGGGCTGGAGCTATTGCCGTCGGCGTCCGAGCGGCTCTGGACGCTCAACGCCGTCCGCGTGCCCGACGGCGTGGATGAGGCGGCGGTGCGGCGGCACCTGGTCCAGGCGTTCAACATGGAGATCGGGGCGGGGCTGGGCCCGCTGGCCGGCAAGATCTTCCGCGTGGGCCTGATGGGCGCCAGCTCGACGCCGGAGCT
>CAZNOC010000203.1:0-7516 GCA_964574545.1 uncultured Bifidobacteriaceae bacterium
TCGTCAACGACCAGGATGCGTGGCTTCATTCACTCGGGGTCCAGGCGCACGGTGCGGAGGCTGCGCTGGTCCAGTTCAGGCACATACAGATAGAACAGGACGACGTCTCCGGGTTGAGAGGCTGACAGGGCGCGCCGCAGTTCGGCGACGGTGCTCACCGAGCGACGGTTGACCTCGAGGATCACGTGGCCGCGTTCGATTCCCGCTTCGGCGGCGGCGCTCAGCTCCTCGACGCGCTGCACCAGCAGGCCGGTGACAGCCCCTGGCACCTCGAAGCGGCCCACGTTCGCCTCGTCGAGCTCCACGAGCGTCATGCCGAGTTCGCCGGGCCCCAGCTGCTGCCTGGTCGGGGAGGGACGGTCGGCGGGCGCTTCCCGGCCGCTCCGCACGGGCCGCTCGGCAAGCTTGACGGAGAGGGCTCTCGGCCGCCCGTCCCGGACGTAGTCCACCTGGACTGCCTCACCCGGCGTGCGAGCGGCGATCTCGCGAATCAGCTGGTCGTTGCTGCGAACCGCCCGTCCATCGACGGCGGTGATCAGATCGTAGGCCCGCAAACCGGCACGCTCGCCCGGCGACCCCGCCGTGACGTCCTGCACCACCGCCCCGGAATCGGGTGCAAGGTCGAGCGACTCCTGGAGGTCCGGATCCAGGTCGCGCAGGGCCACGCCCAGGTAGCCGCGGGACACCCGCCCGTGCGCCATGAGCTGCGGCAGGATCTCGCGCGCCTGGTTGATGGGGATGGCGAACCCGATGCTGCTGACCTGCCGGCTGACAGCCGAGTTGATGCCAATCACTTCGCCGTGCGCGTTGATGAGCGGCCCTCCGCTGTTGCCGAACGTGATCGCCGCGTCCGTCTGGATGTAGTTGTCGAGACTCGAGTCGAAGAGCTTTCGGCCGATGAAGCTCACCACGCCCACGGTCACGGTGTGCTCGTACGCCAGGGGGTTGCCAATCGCGCACACCCATTCGCCCACCCGCAGCGTGTCGGAATCCCCGAGCGTGGCATGCGGGAGTGGCGATGGCGACTCCACCTTGATGACCGCGATGTCCGTGTCGGGATCGGATCCGATGACCCGCGCGCGCAGGCTCCGGCCGTCGGCGAGCTTCACCGTGATGCGTTCAGCGCCGTCGATGACGTGGTGGTTCGTCAGGATGTGGCCGTCGGCGTCGAACAGGAACCCTGTGCCGGCCCCTCGGGGCGCCGGAAGGGTGCGGCCCCGGAACGACTCCTCCGAAGACCCCTGCCGATTCGGCCGGCCATCGCTCGAACGGGTGACCCGCCGGCTTCGCGCGCTGGCATCGATGTTGACGACAGCCGGGTTGAGCCGGTCGGCCGCGTCGGCGAAGCTGACGAGCCCGGCCGCGGTGGAGGGGGCGGCTTCGACGCGAGCGATGGGCGCCGGCGCCTCCTGGGGGGCAGGCACCGCCGATACGCCCGCCGGCGGCGGCGTGAGCGTCCCGGTGACAATCACCCCCACCAGGAAGCCGATGGTGGCTGTCAGGCCCGCGGTGAGCCACGCGAAACCGCGCGTCATGGCCTCATTATAAGCGCCATGAACGCGTCGGGGTCGATCGTTTCGACGCCAAGCTCCCGCGCCTTGTCGAGCTTGCTCCCTGGCTCCTCGCCGACCACCACGTAGCTGGTCTTGCGGCTCACCGACCCCGTCACCTTGCCCCCGAGCGCCTGGATCCGGGCCGCCGCATCGTCGCGCGACAGGCCCGGCAGGGTGCCGGTCAACACGAACGTCTTGCCGGCCAGGGGCTGGTCGTCCTCGGCGACTCGCCGGACGGGCCCGACCATGCGGACACCGGCGCGCGCCAGCTTCGCCAGCAGCGCCACATTGTGCGGCTCGTGGCACCACCCGAACACCGAGGCCGCCATCACCGGCCCAACCTCGGGCACCGCCTGCAACGCGGTGACATCGGCCGCCTGTATGGCCTCCACGCTTCCGAAGTGGTCGGCCAGCACCTGCGCGCTTCGCTCGCCCACGTGGCGAATCCCAAGGCCGTTCAACAGACGCCACACATCGTTCCCCCGAGACCGCGCGATCTCAGCGAGCAGGTTCGCCGCGGACTTCGGGCCCATGCGGTCGAGCGCCTCGAGCCCCGGCGCGTCGAGCGCGTACAGGTCGGCCACGTCGCGCACGAGGCCGCGCGTCACCAGTTGATCCACGAGGGACTCGCCCAGCCCCTCGATGTTCATGGCCGTTCTCGAGGCGAAGTGCTCGAGGCTGCGGCGGAGCCGTGCCGGGCAGGAGCTGTTCTCGCACCGCCAGACCACCTCGTCGTCGTCTCTGGCCAGGGCGCTCTCACACACCGGGCATGCCGCCGGCATCGCCCATGGCATCGAGTCGGCGGGTCGGAGGTCGAGGACGGGGCCCACGACGCGGGGGATGACATCGCCGGCCTTCTCGATGACGACGGTATCGCCTTCCCGGATGTCCTTGCGCGCGAGGTCTTCCGCATTGTGCAGCGTCGCCATCGAGACCGTGGACCCCGCAACCAGCACGGGCTCGAGAACGGCATAGGGGGTGGCCGCCCCCGTGCGGCCAATGTTGACGCGGATCGCGCGCAACCGGGTGGTGACCTGCTGAGCCGGGAACTTGAAGGCGATCGCCCAGCGCGGAAACTTGGAGGTGGTCCCCAGCGCCACACGCTGCGCCACCCGGTCCACCTTCACGACCACGCCGTCGGTCTCGAACAGCAGTGACTGCCGGGCGTCGCGCCAGCGCTCGCAAAACGCCCACACGGCGTCGATGCCCTCGCAGCGCTGCCAGTGCGGCTCGACCGGAAGCCCCCACGCCGCCAGGGCCTCGAGCAAGGCGCCGTGCGTGGGAGGAAGCGCGCCGGCCTCGTCGGTCACCACCTGGTACATCCACCCTGCCAGGCCGCGCCGCGCCACGAGCGCCGGGTCGAGGTTGCGCATGGCCCCGGCCGCGGCGTTCCGGGGGTTGGCGAACCGTGGCTCACCGGCCGCATCCTTCTCAAGGTTGATGCGCTCGAAGGACGGCCGCGGCAGATAGACCTCACCGCGCACCTCCAGCCGCCCGGCCGGCGCGTCCCTCAGCGCCAGCGGCAGGGCCCGAATCGTTCGGACATTCAGCGTGACGTCTTCTCCCTGCACGCCGTCGCCGCGCGTCGCGCCGCGAATGAGCCGGCCGTGCTCGTAGGTCAACGCGATGCCGAGTCCATCGACCTTCAGCTCCGCCACGTACGCCACAGCTCCGGGCGCATCAAGGCCCTTGCGGACGCGCTCGTCGAACGCCCGCAGTTCGGCTTCGGTGTAGGCGTTGTCCAGGCTGAGCATCGGCACCAGGTGCTCGACGGTCGCGAAGCCTTCGGCAGGACGCCCCCCCACGCGCTGGGTCGGCGAGTCCGGGTTGAGAAGCGACGGATGCTCGGCCTCGATCGCCCGCAGCTCCCGCATCAGCGCATCGAACGCCTCATCGGAGATCTCGGGGGCGTCGTGAACGTAGTACAGCTCTTCGTGGCGCCGGATCAGGCGCCGGAGCTCTTCGATGCGGGAGGCGGGGGGAGGAGGGACCACGCGGGAACACGCGTCAGTTGTCAGTGATCAGTTGTCAGTTCAAAGGGGTATCCGACTCTGAACTGACCACTTGTGACTTTGAACTGGCAACTGAGAACTGAAAACTTGTACTATCGGTCTCTCGTCATGACGTAGTCCGCCAGCCCAATCAGCGCATCGCGCTCCGGCCCCTCGGGAAACACGAGGAGCGCGCGCTTGGACGCCTCGCCGTACTCGGCAGCGCGCGCCTGCGCGTACTCGAGCGAGCGGTGCTCGGCCAGCATGTGGGTCAACCGGGACCAGTTGGCGGGAGACACGCCGCGCTCCTCGACGATCTGCCGCACGAGCGCGTCGGCCTCCGGTCCGCCGTGCTGGCGAAGGTGGATGATCGGCAGCGTGATCTTCCCTTCGCGCAGGTCCCCGCCGATGGGCTTCCCCACCGCCTCGGCCTCGCCCGTGAAATCGAGCAGGTCATCCACAAGCTGGAAGAGAATCCCCAGGCTGAAGCCGTACTCCCGGAGCGCGGCCTCCTTCTCGGCGCCCGCTTCCCCGAGCATCGCGCCAATCTGCGCGCACCCACCGAACAGGTAGGCCGTCTTGCGGCGGATGATGTCGAAGTGCTCGTCCTCGGTGATCCCGACGTCGCCGTTCTTCGTGAGCTGGTACAGCTCCCCCTCGATCATGCGCAGCGTCACGTCGCACAGCATCCGGACGACGTCGAGCGTGTCCTGCGTGAGCGCCATCGCCATCGACTTGATGTAGAGGAAGTCGCCCGCCAGCACCGTGACGTCGTTGCCCCACCGCGAGTGCACGGCGCTCTGCCCGCGCCGCACCTCGGCCTGGTCGATGATGTCGTCGTGGACGAGCGTCGCCGTATGAATGAACTCCACGACGGCCGCATTCAGGACGGCCCTCGGGCCCGTATAGCCGCACAGGCGCGCGGCCATCAACAACACGGCCGGACGCACACGCTTCCCGCCACTCTGCTGAATGTAGGTACCGATCTGCGGGATGACGTCGACCTTCGACTGGACCTGACGTTCGAACTCGCGCTCGACCGCTTCGAGGTCAGCGCGGATCGGCTCGAACATCTGCACCAGATCCACACGGGTCTTCTGAACAACGTTGGTCAAGCTCGTCAATCTCACCATAGACGTCGGCGTGTGTCAACGCGCCGACGTGCCGCTTACTGCTTGCAGGGCTGAGCTTTAGCTGGGCTTCGCCACGCCATTGCGCAGCGCTACGGCCGGAACAGCCGGTCGAAGTTCGCGCCCATCGTCTCCACGAGCGATGCCCGATCGACGCCTCGCACCTCCGTGAGCACCTCGACGACGCGCGCGACGTATGCCGGCTCGTTCCGCTGCCCACGGTGCGGTACGGGCGCCAGGTACGGGCTGTCGGTTTCCGCCAGAAGCCGATCCTCCGGCACCAGCGCCGCCGCCGCCCGCAGCGCCTGCGCCCGCGGAAAGGACACGATGCCCGCAAACGACAGGTGGAAGCCCGTCGCGAGCGCGCGTACCGCCATGTCGGCGTCTCCCGTGAAGCAGTGGAACACCCCGCGCAGTTGGACGCTCGCTTCCTCTGCCAGGATGCGAAGCGTGTCGGCCTCCGCGTCGCGGGTGTGGATCACGATGGGGAGGTCGCGTTCGCGCGCCAGGCGCACCTGGGCGCGAAACACCGCCTGCTGGACCTCGCGGGGCGCGAAGTCGTAGTGGTAGTCGAGGCCAATCTCCCCGACCGCCCGCGCCTCGGCGACCCCGTCAAGCCTCTCGGCGACGAGGCCGGCCGCTCCGTCGGGATCGTCCACGAACAGCCCGGCCTTGTGCGGGTGGACGCCGACCGCAAACCGCACCTCGGGCCACGCCGCCACCAGCTCGGCCGCCCGCGCGATCTCGCGGCCGTCGTCGGCGGCCAGAATGACGAGCGCGCGCTCCACGCCTGCCGCCCGGGCTCGCGCCACCACGTCGGTCAGATCAGCGACGAACTCCTCGCCGGCGAGATGGCAATGCGAATCGATCATGGGCTATCTCACCCGCGTCCCCGGCGGCGCGTCGCCCGGGGTGAGCAGGATGGCGCCACCGTCCTCGGGGCTGGCGGCGAGCACCATGCCGTTTGACTCGATGCCCATCAGCTTGGCGGGCTGCAGGTTGGCCACGAACACAATCGAGCGCCCGACGAGCGCCTCGGCCTCGTAGCTCTCAGCGATGCCGGCAACGATGGTCCGTTGCTCGGTGCCGCCGTCGACCAGCAGCTTGACAAGCTTCTTCGACTTCGGCACCCGCTCGGCCTCCAGAATCGTTCCGACGCGCAGCTGCACCTTCATGAAATCGTCGATGGAGATGCGCTCGGCGGCTGGGGCGGCCGGCACCTCGGGTGTCCGGCCGGCGGGCGTGGCCGTCGAACCGGTCCCGCCTGTGCCCTCCGGAGCCACAGGGGTCACAGATGCGAGGGCTTCCGGGGCTTCGGGCCTGGTGGGATCAGTCACGGTCGGCGCTCCCTTCGAGTCGGCTTCCAGGCGCGGCCAGAGCGCGCCCGCGTTAAGAATCTGCTTCTCGTCGTCACGCCGCCACGCCGTGTCGGCGTCCAGGCGCAGCGACGACGCGTCGCGCGTCTCTCCCATCCGGCGCAGCACCTCCGCCGCCGACGCCGGCATGACGGGCAGCAGCAGCACCGCGGCGATGCGCACCGCTTCGGCGGCATCGTACAGGGCGGCCGTCAGTTCACCGCTTCTGGCCGGGTCCTTCGCCAGCGACCAGGGCTGGGTCTCGGCAATGAACAGGTTCGTGGCGTTAATGAGGTCGAAGGCCGCGGCCGCGCCCTCGTGGAGCGCGAAGCGGTCCATCGCCGCCCGGTAGCGCGCCACCGCGTCGGCCGTCGTCTCGGCGAGGCGGCCCGGCGCTCCCCCGCCGGCGAGCCGGCCTCCACGATACCGCTCGGCCATCGCGGCCACCCGGTTGACCAGGTTGCCGAGGTTGTTGGCCAGGTCGGCGTTGTACTTCTCCTCGAAGCGGTCCCACGAGAAATCCCCGTCGGCGCCGTACGGGACTTCCTTCACGAGGTAGAGCCGCAACGGGTCGGGGCCGAAGCGCTTCGCCGCATCGAGCGGATCGACGATGTTGCCGAGCGACTTGCTCATGCGCTCGCCCTTGAAGAACACCCAGCCGTGGCCGAACACCTGCTTTGGCAGCGCCAGGCCCGCGCTCATGAGCATGGCCGGCCAGATCACGCAGTGGAACCGGGTGATGTCCTTGCCGATGACGTGCAGGTCCGCCGGCCACCACGTTTCGCAGAGCGCATCGTCCCACCCGTAGCCGACGGCGGCCGCGTAGTTGACGAGGGCATCGAACCACACGTAGACCACGCTCTCCGGGTCGAACGGCAGGGGAATCCCCCAGGACTGACCCGCGCGGCTGACCGAGATGTCCTCGAGTCCGGCCTCGACCAGCCGGAGGATCTCGTTGCGCCGCACTTCGGGTTCGATGAACTCCGGGTGCGCCGCGTAGTGATCGAGCAGGGGCTGCTGGTACTTCGAGAGCCGGAAGAACCAGTTCTTCTCGCGGATCCATTCGGGGGCCGTCTGGTGCAGCGGGCACTGCCCGTCCACGAGGTCCTTTTCCTGCTTGAAGGCCTCGCAGCCCACGCAGTACCAGCCTTCGTAGACGCCCTCGTAGATGTCCCCGGCCTCCCGGCAGCGCTCGACCATGCGCTGCACGGCGGGCCGGTGCCGGCGCGTATCCGTCGTGCGGATGAAGTCGTCGAACGAGATGTCGAGCGTGCGCCAGACCTCGCGAAACACCTGCTCCATCTCGTCGCAGTAGGCCAGGGGCGACTTCCCCTGTTCCCGCGCGCGCCGGAACACGTTCTGCGCGTGCTCGTCGTTGCCCATCAGGAAGCGAGTCTCGAACCCCGCCAGCCTCTTGTAGCGGGCAATCACATCGGCCGTGATCTTCTCGTACGCCGTCCCGAGGTGCGGCTTGTTGTTGACGTAGT
>CAZNOC010000204.1:0-7416 GCA_964574545.1 uncultured Bifidobacteriaceae bacterium
TGGAACACTACCTGAACCTCGCCGTGAAGGCGATCTTCGTCGAGAACATGGCCCTCGCGTTCTTCCTGGGCATGTGCTCGTTCCTGGCGGTGTCGAAGAAGGTCGAGACCGCGGTCGGCCTAGGTCTGGCGGTCATCTTCGTCGAGACGATCACCGTGCCGCTGAACAACGTGATCTATCACTACCTGTTGAAGGACGGCGGCCTCGCCTGGGTGCACCCGGCGCTCGGGCAGTACGACCTCACCTTCCTGGGCTTCCTGACCTACATCGGGACGATCGCCGCAAGCGTGCAGATCGTGGAGATGGTGCTGGATCGGTACGTACCGGCACTGCACGCGACGCTCGGGATCTTCCTCCCGCTCATTGCCGTGAACTGCGCGATTCTTGGCGCATCGCTGTTCATGGTGGAGCGCGCCTACACGTTCGGCGAGAGTGTCGTGTTCGGTTTCGGCGCGGGCACGGGATTCGCGCTGGCCATCGTCGCGCTCGCCGCGATTAGAGAGCGCATGCGGTACAGCAACGTCCCCGAAGGGCTTCGAGGGCTCGGCATCACATTCATTGTGACCGGCCTGATGGCGATCGGCTTCATGGCCTTTGCCGGCATCCAGCTCTGACGGGTGCTGAAAGCCGATAGCTGAGAGCCGAAAGCCGAGAGCCGCAGGAGCAACAGAAGAATGACCACCATCGTGTTGGGCGTGGGCATGTTCACGGGCGTCATTCTGGCGGTCGTGGGCCTGCTGCTCGTGGCCCGCAGCAAGCTCGTCGCCACCGGCGACGTGCGGATCGTCGTCAACGGCGACGAATCCAAGCCGATCGTGGCCCAGGCCGGAGGGACGCTCCTCGGGACGCTGGCCGACCAGAAGATCTTCATTCCGTCGGCGTGCGGCGGCAAAGGCACGTGCGGCGTCTGCACGGCGAAGGTGCTCGAGGGCGGCGGCGCGGTCCTGCCGACCGAGCGCAGTCACATCACCCGGGGCGAGGAGCGCGAGGGCGTGCGCCTGACCTGCCAGGTCAAGGTGAAGAGCGACATGCGCATCGAGGTGCCGCCGGAGATCTTCTCCGTCCAGGAGTGGGAGTGCACCGTCCGGTCGAACGAGAACGTCGCCACCTTCATCAAGGAACTGATCCTCGAGCTGCCGGAGGGGCAGTCCGTGCCGTTCCGCGCAGGGGGCTACATCCAGATCAAGTGTCCACCCCACGTCGTCAAGTACGCCGACTTCGAGGTCGAGGAAGAGTATCGCGGCGACTGGGACAAGTTCAACATGTGGCGCTACGTCTCCAAGGTTGACGAGACGGTGTCCCGCGCCTACTCGATGGCGAACTACCCGGAGGAGCGGGGCATCATCATGCTCAACGTCCGGATTGCCTCGCCGCCGCCGCGCGCGCCGGAGAACATCCCGCCGGGCGTGATGTCGTCCTATATCTTCAACCTCAAGCCGGGCGACAAGGTGACGATTGCGGGCCCCTTCGGCGAGTTCTTCGCGAAGGAGACCACCGCCGAGATGATGTTCATCGGCGGCGGCGCCGGCATGGCCCCGATGCGGGCCCACATCTTCGATTTGTTCAAGCGGCTCGAGACGAAGCGCAAGGTGACGTTCTGGTACGGAGCGCGCAGCCTGCGCGAGGCGTTCTACATCGAGGACTTCGACTCGATTGCCCGCGACTACCCGAACTTCGAGTGGCATCTTGCCCTGTCGGAGCCGCTTCCCGAGGACAACTGGACCGGCTACACCGGGTTCATCCATCAGGTGGTGTTCGACCATTACCTGAAGGAGCATGCGTCGCCGGAAGACGTCGAGTACTACCTGTGCGGCCCGCCCCAGATGCTCCAGGCCTGTATGTCGATGCTCGACAACCTCGGCGTCGAGCCGTCGAACATCCTCTTTGATGATTTTGGATAGGGGATCGGGGACCGGAGATCGGGGATCGGGGATCACGACTTGGCTGGTCTCCTGATGCGAATGACGATGGGAACGAACAGAGGGCGCTCGGGGCTGGCGGTCGCGGTGCTGGCCACGGTGGTGCTCGCGGCCTGCGCCGCACCACCGGCGCCGGCGCGCCGCACCATCGAGTTCACCGGCCCGACGATGGGCGCGAGCTTCACGGTGAAGGTGGTCATGGGCCCGGAGGGGCTCGCGGACGAGTCCGAGATTGGCCGCCTCATCCGGGCCGACCTGGAGCGCGTCAACGCGCTCATGTCCACCTGGGACCCGGAGTCCGAACTCTCGCGCTTCAATCGCAGCGGCAGCCTGGAGCCGTTTCGTGTCTCGGACGAGACGTTCGAGGTGTTCGAGTGGGCACGGAACATCGAGGCGATGACGGGCGGCGCGCTTGACGTCACCGTCGGCCCGCTGCTGGGCGCGTGGGGTTTCGGCCCTGGCGGCGAACGCGACCATGCACCGCCTCAGGAATTGATCTCGGAGCTGCTCGAACACACCGGCCTGCGGCACGTGGAGCTCGACGCCGATGCGCGTACGGTGCGCAAGCGGCACCCCGGGCTCACCTGCGAGTTCTCGGCGTTGGCGCCCGGTTACGCGGCCGACCGGCTGGCGGCCCTGCTCGTCGAGCGCGGGGCGACGGACTTTCTGGTGGACGTTGGCGGGGAATTCCGGGTGCGCGGCCAGAATGACGCGGGGACGCCGTGGCAGATCGCCGTGGAGCGGCCGACAGAGGAGGGGCGGTTCATCGAGCGCATGATTCCGATTTCGGACGGCGCCGTCGCCACGTCGGGGGACTACCGGAACTACCACGAGGTTGACGGCGAGCGCGTGTCGCATATCCTGGATCCGCGCACGGGCCGGCCGATTCGCCATCGGCTGGCGTCGGTGACCGTGGTCGACGAACTGGCGGTCCGCGCCGACGGTTTGTCCACGGCGCTCATGGTGCTCGGCCCCGACGAGGGCTTCGCGCTCGCCGAGTCGCTGAATCTCGCCGCCCTGTTCATCGTGCGGGCCGACTCGGGGGACGGTTTCGAGAGCCGCGGCACGTCGCGTTTCGAGGCGCTGGCCGCGCCGCCGGCATCACGCTGATGGGACTGCTGATCCTCACCGTCGCCGTCATCGGGATCGCCATGGCCGCCATGGCCGTCGGCGCGATCTTCTCGAATCGGTGCCTGCGCGGATCCTGCGGCGGCCCGGAGGTGCTCGGCCCGGACGGCGAGTCGCTCAACTGCGATGCCTGCCCACTCCGGGAGAAGGCCGCCCGGCCATAGCGGCCGGACTTGCGGCTCTCGGCTTTCGGCTCTCGGCTCACGGCAAGGCTGCTAGATCACAAGATCACAAGATCACAAGATCGCGAGATCAGCAAGATCACAAGATAGATCGCAAGATCTCCACATCGCACATCCCATCACCACATCACCACATCAAGAGATCGAGAGATGCAGGAATGAAGCACTTCCTCCTCTTCTACAAAACCTCTCCCGACTACCTCGAACGTCGCGCCGCCTTCCGGCAGGTGCATCTCGAGAAGGCATGGGCGGCCTCGGCGCGTGGTGAGCTGGTGCTTGGCGGCGCGCTCGCCGACCCGGTGGATGGTGCCGTGCTGCTCTTCCGGGCCGGGTCGCGCGACGTGCCCGAAGCCTTCGCGATGACCGATCCCTACGTGCTGAACGGCCTCGTCGAGAGCTGGGAGGTGCGGGAGTGGACGACGGTGGCGGGGGAAGGGGCGGCTATGCCAGTCAGGCCGTAGCCGGCCGGGGCGCGACGGGCGACCCCCGCTCCATTGACACGGCCCGGCGACGAAGCCGACTATCTCAGCGACGCATCCCCTGGCCCCGTAGGGACGCCGGGCCGGGCGACTGGACCGATGTGGTTCATGGGCGAACGGTGAAGGTGTGCCAAGCAAGCCCCACCCCGGTGCATCGCTCTCGTGGACGGGCCGCGCGCTTGACGGCCTGAAGCGCGGCACGGCTTCCCGCTTTGAGCGCTTCGAGATCGTGCTCGTCGTCCACGGCACGTACGCCAACCCGGCCCGCGACTGCCGCGACGTTCCCCAGGGTGCGAGACAACCTGAGTATCCGAAGCGTCCGTTGTGGTGGGAGGCGGGTGGTTCCTTCCGCAAGTCGCTCGAAGCCGCGCTCGAACGGCACGGAAGCCCGGCACGGTGCGGTCTGCCGCTGGGCCTCTGGGAGGGGCACAACAGCTGGAGCGGGTGGAGCGGTCTCAACTCCGAAGTCGAACGACGCCGCGGCGCGTACGATCTGGCCAAACATATCCGCGCGCTGCAGAGCGACCCCGCCGTCCGGCGCATTCACCTCGTCGCCCACAGCCACGGCGGCAACGTCGTGCGGCGCGCACTGCGGTACCTGAACCACCCTCGGCACAAGCTCGGCAAGGTGGTATGCCTCGGAACACCGTTCCTGCACTTCGCGGACAAGAAGGCGTGGCGCCGCTGGCTGTCGCGCATCCACTGGCCGATGCTCATCGTGTTCTTGGGATCGGCCTCTGCCAGCGAGTACCTCAGGTCACCATTGGACGGCTCCAGCGCCCCCAACGCTCCTGCCGGCTACATGCTTCTGTTCGTTGCCGGCGCCGCTCTGTATTCGTTCTGGCGCTACTGGCGCACCAGCGAAGCCAGCTCTGACGACGTGGAAGCCACCGCCGTGCGTTTTCACGGCGACGAAGCCATCCGCCTGATGGAGGTCTGCGCCGAGTTGACCGCGCAGCCGCACGTGCACCTGCGCGACCTGTGGGGCCCAGCCGGGGAGCGACGGACGAAGCCACCTGGGCGCGCGCCCGGCCGTTCGGCGGACAGTTACGATCGACTCGAGCACCGGGTGGCCTCCGCCTGGCGGCTCACCGGCAACGGCTTCGCCCGCGTGTCCAACCTCTGGAACGGTCCGGTGCGGCGCGGCGCCGAACGCGTGACCTCGCTGGCCTACCGCGTGCCGCTCCTGGGCGGCGTCTGCGCGCTGGGGCTCATCCTGGCCTTCCGCCCCTACCGGCCGCCTCTCAGGCCGTTTCTGTCCTCGCGCCTGCCGCGCCTGGCCTCGCTCTTCTTCCATTCGATGCGGGAGGAGATGGTACTCAGCACGCAGGACGTCGCTGAAGACCGTGTTCCGCCTTCGGCCGATCCGGCTCCCGATTGGTTCGAGCCGCTGAGGTCGCCACGACCGTGGTGGGACGATCCGCTGAAACATTCACTGCTTCACCCGGACTCGGCCCGAATGCTTGCAGCGCTGGCCGCCGCCGCACTCTACGTGCCGCTCTATCCGCTCGACAAGTTGCTGGGCGTGCCGGCCTGGCTGAGCGCGGTGATGACCCGTTTCGCCATCCTGGCCGGCGTGCGCGCGGGTGCCGCGAGCGCCCCCGGCGTGGACATGCTCGGCGCCGCCTTCCGGCCCGCGCGAACAGGACAGATTCCCAAGAAGGTGACCGACGTCGTCGTTCCGGAGGCGATCGAACAGCAGGTCCTGGCACGGTTGAGGCCCACGAACTCGCTCGACCTCCTGCGGCCGGCTCTGGACCCCGCGCGTCACACGTCCCTGCTGCAGGATGTCAAGTGCGCTTTCACCGACATCACTCTGCTTCACGCCCAGTACTATCAGGACGAACGCCTCATCGACTTCGTCGCTCAGGTCATCGCAGGGAAGCAGCCTTTGTGGATGGGAGAAACCGACGTGTCAGACGGCCTTGCGGCGACGATACCACCCTCCTGACGAGGGTCCGGGGCGGCGGGGCTTGGCGGCGGGCGACGCGAACGAAGGAGCGTCGTTGCACAGACGGACCGAGAGGCGGGCGGCTTGAGCAACGCCTTCGAACGCGACCGCGTGTCGTCAGCGTGCGGCCTTGACGGCATTCGCTCCGCGATCGCTCCTGGCCGCGATGGCCACGCGCTCGACCTCGTGGGCGCCCCGCGCCACGGCATCAGCCACTTCGTCGCGCACGTCCTGGCCCTTGCGCGTCAGGTCGTCTACGACCCCGCCGACCTTCGTGCTGATCTGGCGCTTCTGCTCCGACGCCGTTTCGGCCAGGGTGCGCGCCGAGCGGGTGACGCGCTCACGAATCTCCGCCCCCGACCGGGGCGCCAGCCACAACATCACCCCTGCGCCCACGGCCGTGCCGGCCAGTAGCCCGATCATGAATCCGTATTCGCGATGCGCCTGCATGTTGGTGTTCATGAACCCAGCATAGACCTACGGCCCTCCACCAGTGTGTGCCGTTGGGCACAGCGCGCGGCTACGGCCAACCCAACCCCCAACGCACGGTTCCCAAGACCTCGCAGTCCACGTTGGGCGGACATGATCGGTACGACGCATCCGCGGGTGAACTTCTTCATGAAGAAGTTCAGAAAGCTCGGGGTTCGCCATCATCTGGTCGACCGCTGCTCCATGGGTGGTGCCGGCAGGCGCTCGATGAAGGCGTCAACGCGGAGGCCGACGGGTAGCGTCTGGCCGGCGTCGAGCTCTACGAGGACCTCCAGCACCTTCGTATCCACGCGCTCGGTCGGGTCGTCGGTGCGGATCTGTTTGCGGCCCAGCATCTGGCCGATGCGGATGACGCGGCCCGTAAACCGCCTGTCGCCGTAGGCGGCCGCGGTGACCGAGGCCGGCTGGCCCACGTCAAGCGTGGCCACGTCCTTCTCGTCCACCTCCACGCGGACGCGCAGCACGCGCGTGTCGGCGACAGTCACGATCGGAAGCGGGCGCTCGAGCGAGACGCTCTCACCAGGCTGACGATGGCGGCGGAGGACGATGCCGTCGATCGGAGAGCGGACGTCTGTCTTGGCGTGCAGGGCCAGCGCTTCGGCGAGCGACGCCCGCGCGAGCGCGACGTTGGCGTCGGCACGCGCCAGTTCGTCGGCCCGGGCCTCGGCGTCCACCGTGGCGGCGCGCTCCGCCGTTTCCAGGCGTCTGGCCGTGGCCACCTGCCAGTCGCGCTCGGCGCGTTCCCACGTCTCGCGGGCGACGACGCCTTCTTCGAAGAGGCGGCGGTGCCGCTCGACCTCCAGCCGGGCGTGCTCGAGGGACGCCTCGGCCTGGGCGGCGACGGCCGTGGCTTCGCGCCGCTCCTCGACACGAGCGCCGTTGACGAGCCGGAGGCGATCGGCTTCCGCGGCGGCCAGGCGAGCGCGTGCCGCGGCGACGCGCGCGTCGAAGTCGCGGGACTCGAGCTGTGCGAGCAGTTGACCGGCGACGACCGCGTCGCCCTCATCCACCAGCACCTCGACAATCCGGCCAGGCAGCTCGGCGCTCACCTCGATTTCCTCCGAGATCGGCTCGACCCTGCCAGGGCCTGCAACCACTCCAGGTGTGTCGTGCGGATCGGGCGTGCCGGCCTGCGCCGCCCGCGCCGGGGCGCCCCCCGACAGCATCACGACAAGGCTCGCCACGCCAAGCGCGGCTGCGGACAGGACGATGAGGGCATTGCGATTCATCTCAGACTCCTCTCGGCTCTCGGCTCTCGGCTCTCGGCT
>CAZNOC010000205.1:0-7356 GCA_964574545.1 uncultured Bifidobacteriaceae bacterium
CCACGCCGCGATACGAAGTGGACCTCGCGGTCGGACGGCTCGGAATCCCGTGGGTCGTCGACGTACGCTAGCGGGTGCCCGCCGGCCGCCCGTGGAGCCCCACACGGGCGAAGCCGAGCCTGGCGCTATCCCATGATCTGCTTGGCGATCGTCATGAGCTGCATGTTCGAGGTGCCTTCGTAGATCTGCCCGATCTTCGCGTCACGGTACAGCTTCTCGACCGGGTAGTCCCGCACGAAACCGTAGCCGCCGTAGAGGTTCACGGCCATCGACGTGACGCGTTCGGCCATCTCCGACGAGACGATCTTGCACATCGCGGCCTCGGTCAGGAACGGCTGGCCGGCGTCGCGCAGCCGCGCCGCGTTGTACACGAGCAGCCGCGCCGACTCGAGGTCAGTGGCCATGCGCGCGATCTGGAACTGCACGCCCTGAAAGTCGCCGATCGCCCTGCCGAACTGCTTGCGCTCCTTCACGTACTTCACGGTGTGATCGAGCGCGCCCTGGCCGATGCCGATCATCTGCGCGCCGATGCCGATCCGCCCTTCGTTGAGCGTCTCGATAGCCACCTTGTAGCCCTTGCCGACCTCGCCGAGGATGTTGGCGCGGGGAACGACGCAGTCTTCGAACAGCAGTTCGCAGGTGCTGCTGGCGCGGATGCCGAGCTTGTCCTCCTTCTTGCCGACCGTGAAGCCCGCCGCGCCCAGTTCGACGATGAACGCCGTGATGCCACGGTAGCCGGCCTCCGGGTTGATGTTGGCGAAGACGAGGAAGATGTCGGCCTCGTTGCCGTTGGTGATCCACAGCTTGCGGCCCGTGATGGCGTAGCCGTCGCCCTGCTCCACGGCCCGCGTGGTGAGCGCGAACGCATCGCTGCCGGACCCGGCCTCGGACAGGCAATAGGCGCCGACCGTGTCGGCCGCAAGCCGCGTGAGGTACCGCTGCTTGACATCCTCGGAGCCCCACCGCAGGAATGCGTTGATGACGAGCGTGTTCTGCACGTCCACGAGGACCCCCACGGACGGATCCACTCGCGAGAGCGCTTCGACGCCGAGAACCGAGTGGAAGAACGTCGCGCCCGCCCCGCCGTACGCCTCCGGCACTTCGATGCCCATGACGCCGAGATCGAACAACTGCCGGAGGAGCGCCTTCGAGAGCGTGGCCTGCTCATCCATCTCCGCTGCGAGAGGGCGAATCTCCTTGTCGGCGAACTCGTACACGCTGTCTCGGAAGATCACCTCGTCTTCGGTCAGGCGGGTGAGGGGCGCCACGGCGTCTAGCGTCTTGTCGGTCACGAACGGGCTCCAGGCGGGAAAGGGTTGTGCGGCTCCGGGGGCGTGCGACCGCGCCGGGCCCGGCGGCGTCAGATAGGCAATGGTATCATCGAGGGCACGGGGAGGGCTGCCGCCCCACCGGGCCGGAAGCATGAAAGACGCGCGCGGATCGTGGGGACGTTCTCTGCTGCTGGCCGCCTGTCTGGCGGTCGCGCCCCTGGCCGCCCAGACCCCTCCACCGCCACAGCCGCCAGCGCCCCAGCCGGAGACCGAAGAGGAGCAGCCCGTCTTCCGAGCCGGGATCAACTTCGTCCGCGTAGACGTCATCGTCACCGACCGGCAAGGCGAGCCGGTGACCGACCTGACGCCCGAAGACTTCGAAGTCCTCGAGGACAACGAGCCGCAGACCATCGAGACGTTCCGGCTGATCGAACTCGATGGGCAGGCCATCATCCCGAGCGCGAGACCGATCGTCACCCGCGCCGACGAGGAGCTGGCCGCGCAGCAGGACGATGCCCGGATCTTCGTCTTCTTTCTGGACGACTACCACGTGCGTCTCGGCAGCAGCATGTCGGTGCGGCGGCATCTCGTGGAGTTCGTGCAGACGCAGCTTGGCCCGAACGACCTGCTGGCGGTGATGTACCCGCTCAGCCCGCTCGACACCGTGGTGCTGACGCGGGACCACCAGTCGGTCGTCCGGATGCTCGAGCGATTCGAGGGGCGAAAGTTCGACTACAAGCCCAGGAACGACCTCGAGATGCGGTACCAGTTCTACCCGGCGGAGACCGTCGAGCGGATACGGCGCCAGGTCTCGCTGTCGGCCATCGAGGGGCTGACGGTGAAGCTGGGCTCCCTGCGCGAGGGCCGCAAGGCGATCATCCTCGTGAGCGAGGGCTACACGGCCATGCTGCCGCCCCAACTCCGCGATCGCAATGCCGGCATGCCGGGACTCGGCAATCCCGCGCGTGGCAATCCGATGGCCGGCGAGGGAGATCTGAACGAGGAGCGTGCGCAGTTCCTGTCGGGCGTCGACCTGCAGCAGGAGCTGCGCGACGTGTTCAGCAGCGCCAACCGCCACAACACGTCGATCTACGCCGTTGATCCCCGCGGGCTGTCCACCGGCGAGTTCGACATCTCAGAGAACGTCGGCATGCAGCGCAGCCAGGCGGCCCTCGGTCAGACCATGGACTCGTTGCGCGTGCTGGCCGACGAAACCGACGGCCGCGCGATCGTCAACATGAACGACATCGGCCGCGGCATGGCGCAGATCATCCGCGACTCGAGCGCGTACTACCTGCTCGGGTACAACTCGACGCAGGCGCCGAGTGACGGGAAGTTCCACAGCATCCGCGTGCGTGTCCGCCGGCCGGGCGTGCAGGTGCGCGCCAGGCCCGGGTACTGGGCGTTGACGGCCGTGGAGACAGAGCGGGCCCTCGCTCCCGCGCGGGAGGGGCCGGCGCCCGAGGTCATGAGCGCGCTGGCGTCGCTGGCCGAGCACGCGCGCCCGCGCCCCGTCCGGACGTGGGTGGGCAGCACGCGCGGCGAGAACGGCCGCCCAGAGGTCACCCTCGTCTGGGAGCCAGTGGCGCCCCCGCCGGGTGTCCGCCGTGAGTCCGCTTCGAGCGTGTCTGTCGTCGCGAGCACGGCCGGCGGCGACCTGGTGTACCGCGGCCGCGTGCCTGATGCGCGGGAGACCGTCGCCCCGTCCGCGACGGGTGCGGCCGCCCGCGGCAATGGCGCGTCGGTCAGCTTTGCCGCTCCCCCGGGCGTCCTGCAACTCCGCCTCACCATGGAGGGGGAGGACGGGGTGATCGACAGCGAGGATCGGGAAGTGGTCGTGCCGGATATGACCGCTCCCGAGCTGATGCTCGCCACACCACGCGTGCACGTGGCGCGCACCGTGCCGGAATTCCGCACCATTTCCGCCAGCCCTGACGCGGTGCCGACGGCTGCGCGCGAGTTCCGCCGGACCGAGCGCCTCCTCGTGCGCGTGGATGCCTACGCGCCCGGCGGCGAGACGCCTCAAGTCGAGGCACGCCTGCTCAATCGCGTCGGGGAGCAGATGCTGGACCTCGCCGTGACCGCGCCCTCCGACCGCGACGGATCCTTCAGCCTGGATTTCGCCCTGTCGAGTATCCCTCCCGGCGAGTACCTGCTCGAGATGGCCGCGCGGATCGACGGGCACGACGCCGTCAAGGAACTCGTGGCGTTTCGCGTCGGATCGTGATCGCCGGCCCTTCCGCTTTCCTCGCCGCCTGCCGATCGGGCACTGGGCCCTGGTCGGGGTCCCCGCGTGTGCGACGGTCCACGGACCGTCCGCGCGTGCCCACGCAAGTGCGCAGGGCCGCGCGGTGTTGGTCACGCTGATACGATACCGGCCATGCGTGTGGCGATTGTCGGCGGCCCCGGCGTAGGCAAGAGCACGCTCGTGCGCCAGCTGGCGGACCTTTACCGCAACGGCTCCTACGGCGAAGGGGAGAAGGGCGTCTGGGATCCGCGCGTGCTTGCCGACATCGAGGGCGGGCGCAACCCGGTCGGGGTCACGGCGTACTTCGGACAGATCTACGCCGCCAACTACCGCGATGCCGCCGGCCACGACCGGCCCGACCGGGTGATCTTCTTCGAAGGCGCGCGGATCACGCTGGAGGCGCACATGGCCGAATACCCCTCAGCCTCCCGGCAGGCGTTGCGGAAGGTCCTGGCGATCGGCGACGACTGGAATCCCGACAGGACGATCGTGCTGACGTCGGGGTCCGACACCATCGAGAAGCACATCCGCCTGCGCGGGCGCCCGCACGAGGAGGTGGAGCGCACCGTCGAACGGTTCCGCCTGATCGACGCCGAGTTCAGGCGCCTGGCGCCGGCGTACGCGGGCACCGTCGTCATCGACCGCGACGGGCGCGAGTTCCACGAGCGTGAGAGCCTCGACGAGATCATCCGCCTCGCGGAGCTGCCGCCGTATCGAGAGATCTCCTACGACCATCTCGAACAGTACGAGCCCACCTGACCGGCGCTTGGCAGTGTGCTCGTTTCCAGTCTATAGTTCGGCCACCTGGCCGCTGAATGTGCGTGGGCTGCGAAGAGCTCAGCCGTGGACGCGCGTGCCGAGACCCGAGGCCTTCGGGGGATCGATCCACGCACGCGAACTCCAGGTCAAAGGGGGATGGACAGATGAAGAGAATGGCAGGCCTCATTTCAGCGGGCGCGCTCGTGATGCTCGTGGGCGCGCCGTCGATGAGCGGACAGGCCCAGCAGCAGCCCCAGCAGCCGATGGGCTTCTTTGTGACGAGCGCCGGTTCGGGAGATGGCGGGAACCTCGGCGGGCTCGCTGGCGCGGATAAGCAGTGCCAGTCGCTGGCCGCCGCCGCCGGGGCCGGCGGCCGCACGTGGCGCGCCTATCTGAGCCAGAGCGCGGCCGGAAGCCTGCCGGTCGTCAACGCGCGCGATCGCATCGGCACCGGCCCCTGGTACAACGCGCGCGGGGTGCTGATCGCGTCCAACGTCGCGGACCTGCACGAGGACCGAAACAACATCCGGAAGCCGACGGCGCTCACCGAGAAGGGCGCGGAGGTCACGGGCGCGGGCGACAAGCCCAACGAGCACGACATCCTCACGGGGTCCGATTCACATGGCCGCGCCGTCACGGGCAATGCCCTGGTGACCACCTGCAACAACTGGACGAGCAACGACCCGGCGCACCGGGCGATCGTCGGCCACCACGATCGTCTCGGCGGTCCCAACGCGTCGTGGAACGCCGTCCACTCGAGCGCGGGCTGCAGCCAGGAGAACCTCGTGCAGACGGGCGGTGCGGGTTACTTCTACTGCTTCGCGGTGAACTGAGACGCGGTCGATCGTGGCTCGCCGGGCCGCCGGCTCGGCGAGTCACGCTCTCACGGGCGCCAGGGAATCCCGGGGCGCGAGCCGCGAGGCTCGACGACGGTCCATTCCGGACGTCGCACGTCAATCACGCATACATCCCGCGCATCTTCGTGACCGTCGCCACGCGGTTGATGGCCACGATGTACGCGGCGGTGCGCATGTCCACGTTGTAGCGCTGGGTCGTCTCCAGGACCACGGCGAAGGCCTCGACCATCTTGGCCTCGAGCCGCTCGTTCACTTCCGCCTCGTTCCAGAAGTAGCCGTGGCGATCCTGCACCCATTCGAAGTACGACGTCGTGACGCCGCCGGCGTTGGCCAGGATGTCGGGGACGATGAAGACGCCGCGCTGGTGGAGGCTGGCGTGGGCGTCTGGAGTGGTGGGGCCGTTGGCGCCCTCGACGATCAGCTTCGCCTTGATGATGTCCGCGTTCTCGAGCGTGATCTGATTCTCGAGCGCCGCGGGCACGAGCACGTCCACGTCGAGGCCGAAGATGGCGTTCCGGTCGAGCGCGTCGGCGCCCGGGAAGCCGTCCACGCTGCGGTACTGCTGCGTGTGTTCGAGCAGCGCGGGGATATCGAGCCCGGCAGGGTTGAACACGCCGCCTTTCCAGTCGGTGACGGCCACGATCTTCGCGCCCATGTCGGCCAGCAGGCTGGCGGCGACCGACCCGACATTGCCGAAGCCCTGGACCGCGACCGTCGCGCCCTGCAGGTCGAAGCCGAGGTGCCGTGCCGCTTCGCGTGTGATCAGCATGACGCCGCGCCCGGTGGCCTCGCGCCGTCCCAGCGAGCCGCCCATCTCGACGGGCTTGCCCGTCACCACGCCCGTGGACGTGTGCCCGACGTGCATCGAATAGGTGTCCATGAACCAGGCCATCACCTGCTCGTTTGTGTTGACGTCGGGCGCCGGGATGTCCTTGTCCGGCCCGACGAGGTCCACGATCTCGCCGGTGTAGCGCCGCGTGAGCGCCTCCAGCTCGCGGCGTGACATCCGGGTTGGATCGCAGATGATGCCGCCCTTGCCGCCGCCGAAGGGCAACTGCGCGACGGCGCACTTCCAGGTCATCCACGCCGCCAGGGCGGTGACTTCATCGAGGGTCACGTCGGGGTGGAAGCGGATGCCGCCCTTGGCCGGACCGAGCGTGATGTTGTACTGCACGCGGTACCCGGTAAAGACTTCGATCTCGCCGTTGTCCATCTGCACCGGGCAGGAGACGATGATCTGACGCTTGGGGTGCGTCAGCATCTTCCACAGGCCTTGATCGAGGTTCAGAATCCGCGCAGCTCCCTCGAACTCCTGGAGCATGGCTCCGAAGACACTGCCGTGTGACGCCATGAGCGAACCAGTCCTTGGTGTCTCGCCGGAGATCCGCGGGAGCGGCGCCCGGGCCGAGACCATTGCAGCCATGAGATGCAAACGCCCTGCCGCCTCTCTACCGCAGTGCGCAAACAATCCAAGGTAGCTCTGCCGCAGTCGGATGTCAATTGAGTATCGAAACGATGACGTGAAAGCATTACCTCCGGGCCGTCCATCAGGACGCCGTCGCGGAGCCGCGATGAGCGCCGCTGATCGTGCGGCACGCGCATGGAGTCGATGTGGCCCTCTGGCCGCGGGCGATCGGCGATCCGGTGCCCGGTCCGGCGAGTCCGCCTTGTATAATGGCCCGGTTATGAAGAGCGTTCTCCCCGGGACCGAAACGGGCAAGCAGCGGTGGCAGCGTGACGTGCTCGAGCCCGCCTTGAAGAAGGCGCCCGAGCGATCCGGTGCGTTCACGACGATTTCGGGCCGGTCGATCGACCGGCTGTATGCGCCCGAGGACGTCCAGTCGATCGACTACGCGACCGAACGCGCCAACCCGGGCGAGTTCCCGTATACCCGCGGCATCCACCCCAGCGGCTACCGCGGCAAGCTCTGGACCATGCGGCAGTTCGCGGGGTTCGGCACGCCCGAGGACACCAACCAGCGCTACAAGGACCTGATTGCCGCCGGAGGGACGGGCCTGAGCGTGGCGTTCGATCTGCCGACGCTGATGGGGCGCGATCCCGATCACGAACTCTCCCTCGGCGAGGTCGGCAAGTGCGGCGTCAGCATCGTGTCGCTGGCCGACATGGAGCGGCTCTTCGAAGGGATTTCGCTCGCCGACATCACGACGTCGATGACGATCAACTCGCCCGCGCCGATGATCTTCGCGATGTACCTCGTCGT
>CAZNOC010000206.1:0-7338 GCA_964574545.1 uncultured Bifidobacteriaceae bacterium
AGACGATCGTCTCCCACATTTCTCCACGACTGGGGCCGAATCAAGAGTACTGCCGAAGATTGGCGAGCACTAGGGTGGACGACGGAAGTGACTGGAACTCAAACCCTTATGACCAAAAGTCGTGCGCCATCACCAGTTACGGGAAGCACGCCGACAGGGTTCGAATCCCTGCCTCCCAGCCATTCGACTCGCTTCGCTCGTTCATGGCTGTCCGGCAGCGCTTCCGGTGTGCCACGGGTCAGCGCACAGGTCGCGTCGTGCGTCCCGATCACTGCCGGAAGTGGTTCGCCCATGCGGACTCTCAACGCAAGTGATCTGTGGGGTCAGGTCCTCGTGTTCTCCCTCACGGCCTCGAGTGGCAGCAGGATCTGTACCTCGACTCCGCCTTCGGGCAGGTTCGTGGCGTGGATCGAACCTTTGTGGACCGCCACGGCCCGGTGAGCGATCGCGAGTCCCAGGCCGAAGCCCGTGGAAGTGCGGCCTCGTTTGAAGGGCTCGAAGAGCGACTCGAGCTCTTCCTCCCCGATACGTTTGCCGCGGTTCCTTACCCGCAGCAGGACCGACTCGCGCGCACCGGGATCATCGAGCAGGATCTCGATGCGATTAGTACCTTCCGAATGCTGGATCGCGTTCCGGACAACGTTCTCGACGGCGCGGTGCAGCAACTCGGCATTGCCGTGCATCACCAGCTCCTTGCGATCGGGAACGGTGAGCGCGACTTCGATCCCGATTGGGTCGGCTTCGAAGGCAACGTCGTCGCGAACCACTCTCAAGAGCTCGTAGAAGTCGAAGTAATCATCGAGCGGAACAGGAACCTCGGCGTCAAGTCTTGCCAGCGTGAGCACCCCACCGACGAGGCGGTCGAGCCGTTGGCACTCCCTCTCGATCCGTTCGAGAGCTTCGTCGATGCGGTCGGGCCGGCGACGCGCCAACGCCGAAGCCACGCTTAGGCGAGCCAGCGGCGAGCGGATCTCGTGGGAGATGTCGTGGAGGAGCTGCCGTTGGGCTCCGATCGATCGCGCGAGGCGCCGCGACATCTCCTCGAAGTGGCGTCCGAGATCACCGAGTTCGTCCCGGCGCCGGGTGATGCGCGGATCGACCTTGACCTGGACATGCCCGTCGCTGACGGCGTCGAACGCGGACTCCAGTCCCGCGATCGGACGAGTCCAGGCCGCGGCGAGACCTCCCGCGAGCATCAGACCCGCTCCGGCGAAGACGATGCCGAGAAGCCATGGCTGCTCAAGGAACCAGTAGAAGGCCCCCCGATCCTGAGGACCCGTACCCTCAGGGTGGTAGATGACGAACTGCCGGTCGTCGGGACCCGTGACCAGCTTCACCGGGGTCCGTTCGGAAGAATCGACCGCCAACGACCTTGCCGCTTCCAGCACTTCGGGGTCTACGTCGCGGCCCAGCATCTCGTGTCCCTGGATATCGACCACGTAGGGGGGCTCGGTCCGCGGCCAGTTCTCGGCCATGCTCCGGAAGACCTTTTCGCCGCCGAACCTCACGTTGGTCGCGGCCATCTGCACGCTGACGGCCGACGGCAGGGTCTGGCTGACGGCTGGACGCGGCAGGAAGCGCGCTCGGGCATCGAGGGCGAGGGCGCCGAACAGCCCCAGGCTGAGCAGGGCCCAGGCGAGAAGGTAGCCGCCCAGGATTCTCCAGAAGATCCGCATTATCTCGGCTCAGCGAGGAGCTGATACCCGAGACCGCGAACCGTCTGGATCGGCGACCGGCCGTCCGGGAGCTCGCCCAGCTTGGCCCGCAGGTGGGTCAGGTGCACGTCGATGGACCGGTCGTAGCGGGCGAGCTTGCGCCCCAGCGCGCGCAGGGACAACTCCTCCTTTGAAACGACACGTCCGACGTTGCGGGCGAGCTGTTCCAGCAGGTTGAACTCGGCGCTGGTGAGATCGAGCGGCGCGCCTCGCCAAGTGGCCCTGCGCGCGGCGGGGTCGACGAGCAGCGCCCCGGTGCGCAGCGCATCGGTCCCCACGGGGCTACCGGGGGTCACCCTGCGCAGAATCGTGCGCAGGCGAGCAACCAGCTCCCGTGGCGTACACGGCTTCGGAACGTAATCGTCCGCACCCAGCTCGAGGCCGAGGATGCGATCGATGTCGTCGCCGCGGGCGGTCAGCATCAGGATGGGCACGCTGCTCGATCGCCGGATCTGGCGGAGCGTCTCGATGCCTCCCATCCCCGGCATCATGATGTCGAGCACCACGATGTCGGAGGGCGAGCTGGCCATTGCCTCGACGCCGCTCTCGCCGTCGTAGGCCAACGACACCTCGAAGCCCTCGGACTCGAGGATTTCCTGATGAAGGACGCAGAGCTCCACATCGTCGTCGATGAGAAGGACGCGCGGCATGCTCTCAGGGTAGCCCGGTTTTCTGCTGGAGAGAGACGACACCGACCGTTCCTTCCAGATCTTTACCCTTCTTTACCTGGCGTAACCGCCTTTATCGCGCCGATTCCGCACACTGTTGCAGAGAAGCCGATGAATTCCGCGACCCTCCTGCTTGTCACGACCGTCGGCCTGGCGGTTGGCGCCGTGCTCCCAACGATGGGCGGCCCCCGCGCCGCCGAGCCCGCCTCGCCACTGGCTGGTCACTGGCGCGCCGCGGAAACTGCAGACGAACGGGAGCAGCGTCTCCAAGCCATTGATGAGGCCACTGGTCGCCTGGGCCGGTTCCAGCGAAACAGGGCCCGCAGCCGCCTCGCGGAGCGCACATCCCCCCCACCCCGCCTGACCATTGCCATCGAGGAGTCGACCGTGGCGATCACTTCTGGGGACCGGCGCCTCGAGGTCACACCCGGCGCCGCTCCGGTCGAGATCGCCGACACCCAGGGGAAGGCCCGGGTCAGCGCACAGATGGATGACGAAGGGCTGACCCTTCTTGCCCGCGCCGAGGAAGGAGACCGCACGACGGTGTACCGCGCGAGCGGGAATACCCTCACCGTGAAGGTCACCATGACGGCCCCCGAGCTCGCCGGCACTCTGAAGTTCCAGTCAACCTACGTTCCCGAGAAGTGACCGGCACTCTGGCCAGAATCTGCAGCCTGGTCTCACGAGAGCATCATGGAATCACCTGACCCCAATCTCCCCCTCGCCGAACCCGGAACGAATTCCACGCCGCCCACCCCGCGTCGTCTGCTGCCGCCGGCGGCTCTTGCCGGCGTCGCCGGCGCCCTGCTGGTTATCGGCGCGATCGCGGGGATGTACTTGCAGGGGCCGGTCGTGCGCGCGTTCTTCTCGTCAACGGGCCTCGAGCCGGGTGGTGGCGCACGGCGCGATCCCATCGCGGTGCCCGCGTCTCCGCTCGCGGCCCCCCCTCCGGTCGCCTCCAGGGCCATCGTGGCCCTTGGCCGGCTGCAGCCTGCGGGCGGCGTGATCGAGGTTGCGGGGCCGACCACCGCCTCGGCGCCGCGGGTGCTCGAGCTTCTCGTGCAGGAGGGCGACGTCGTCGAGTCGGGAGCTCCGCTGGTGGTGTTGGACACCTACCCGCAGTTGCTCGCGGCACGCGAGGCCGCCCATCGCGCGGTGCTCGTATCCGAGGCCGCACTGGTCCAGGCCCGGCGTGACGTAAGCGTTGGACAGCAGGAGGGCGGCGCAGCGGTCGACGCGGCCCGCTCCGCCGCCGCGCAGGCGGCGCGGGATCTGACCCGGCAAGAGCAGCTCTTCGAACGAAACTCCACCTCTCGCGGACAGCTGGAGTCGGCTCAGGCAGCCGCGGACCAGGCCGCCGCCGAACTGCGCAGGGCCGAGGCCGCCGCGGGTCGCCTCGACGACACCGACATCCGGCTTGCCGAGCGGAGTCTCGAGGCAGCCCGCGCGGAGCGGGCCCGGGCCGAAGCCGAGCTCCGCACGGCCACCGTCTATGCCCCCTCGAAGGGAACCGTGCTGTCGGTCGACGTACGCGCTGGCGAGCGAGCTCCCGCGGGCACCCTCCTCACTCTGGCCGACCTGTCGCGCATGGAGGCCGAGATCGAGGTCTACCAGGACGCCGTGCCCCAGCTCTCGGTCGGCCAGGCGGTGCGTCTCGAGTCGACCGTACTCCAGGGTCCGCTGACTGGCTCCATCCGTCGCATCGGCCTCGAGATCGGCCGTCAGTCCCTCACCAGCAGCGACCCGGCCGCCAACACTGACGCCCGTGTGCTCAGGGTCTGGGCGGGCATCGACGAGGCCTCCACCCCGCAGGCCGCCCGCTTCGTCGGCCTCGAGGTCATCGCCCAGATCGACGTCGGGGACGTGCGGTGACCCTCGCGCTGACCCGACTGCTCGGCCGGTTGCCCATCGGCTGGCTGCAGCTGAGCCACAACCCGGTCCGGCTGCTCGCCGCGAGCGCCGGCGTCGCCTTCGCCAACGTGCTGGTCTTCGTCCAGCTCGGTCTCTCCGGGTCTCTCGCGGAGACTGTCGAACGTCCCTATCGTCTGTTCGACAACGACCTGCTGCTGGTCTCGGCGGTCGATTCGGATGGTCTCGATGACGGCTCGAACCTGCCACGCGCGCGGCTCTATCAGGCCCTCTCGCATCCTCAGGTCACGGAGGGCGCGCCGTTGTACGTCGGACGTGTCGCCTGGCTCACAACGGGAGGCGACACCTCAGCCCTCGCGCTGTACGCCGTCGCCCCCCATCACCGCGACTTCTTCCGCCAGGACCTGACGGCGAAGCTCGAGCCTGTGTCGATGCTGGACACCGCGCTCACCGACCGGGACACCCGATTCCTCGACATGACCGCGTTCGAGAGCGCCACGCCGAACGCGCCGGTGCCGTTCGAGATTCAGGGACGGCGCATCCAGTCCGTCGGCAACTTCAGCCTCGGGGGAGGCTTTGGCGGAGACGGCGGCCTGCTGGTCAGCGAGCAGACATTCTTCCGCCTCCAGCCGAACCGCACCTCGGCGGCCCCGAGCCACCTGCTGCTGCGCGTGGCACATGGCGCGAACCGACGGGAGGTGGCTGCCGACGTGGCGGCCCTGGTTGGGGCCGCCAACGCCAAGGTGGCCCCCATCGAGGAGGCGATGGCCACGGCCGCCAAGGTGCAGCTGCAGGACCGGCCCACCGGCATCATCTTCACCTTTGGCGTCGTGATCGGCGTCATTGTGGGCATCGTCATCGCCTACCAGGTACTGGCCACCGACGTCGCCGATCACCTCAAGGAGTACGCCACGTTCAAGGCGATGGGATATCCCCACCGCTTTTTCGTGAGCATCATCTTCGAAGAAGCGCTGGTGCTCGGCGCGATCGGCTTCGTGCCCGGCATCCTGCTGGCACAGCTGTTCTATGACGGACTGGTCCGAAGCGCGAACGTGCCCCTCTTCATGACGGCCGAGCGCGCAGTGATGGTGTTCGTCGGCACCCTGTTGGCCTGCAGCGTCTCGGGGATGCTCGCCATTCGCCGCCTTAAGGGCGCCGACCCCGCGGACCTCTTCTGATGGAGCCCATCGTCGTTCGCGGGGTCGATCACGCCTTTGGCGAAGGCGAAGCGCGCAAGCAGGTGCTGTTCGGCATCGACCTGACCGTCACGCGAGGCTCACTGGTCGTATTGATGGGCCCGTCGGGCTCGGGCAAGACCACCTTGCTGACGCTGATGGGCTGCCTGCGCCAGGTGCAGACCGGCAGCATCCAGGTCCTCGGCACGGAGCTCGCGACTGCTGATACCCGCACCCTCGAGGCGTTGCGCCGGCGCCTGGGCTTCATCTTTCAGGCCCACAACCTCCACGACAGCCTCACGGCGAGGCAGAACGTCCTGATGTCCCTGCAGGTGCGTGGCCGGGGCGACCTCGACCGCCAGAGCGTCGCTGCCGAACACATGCTCGGGCTTGTGGGCCTCGAGCACCGCGTCGACTATCTGCCCGGGAAGCTGTCGGGGGGGCAGAAGCAGCGCGTGGCCGTCGCACGTGCGCTGGTGGCCAACCCTGAGATCGTGTTCGCCGACGAGCCGACCGCCGCGTTGGACAAGGCCAGTGGTCTGCGCGTCGTGCAGCTGCTTCGCGACCTCGGCCGAGCGCGTGGCACGACGACGGTGATGGTGACACATGACCCGCGAATCCTGCAGCTTGCCGACCGCGTCGTGGAGTTCCAGGACGGGGCACTCGTCGAGCGCATCGACAGCGTGCCGGACGCGTCGTCGGCGTCCTGAAAGGAGAACATGACCGGTAGAGCCTGCCTCTTCTCGATCCTCCATCTGTTCGCTGCCCTGATGCTGGGGACGGGTAGCGCTGCCGGCCAGGACTCCCCGTCGCTTCGGCTCACGCTCGAGGAGGCACAGGCGAGAGCCCTCGAGGCCAGCAACCGGCTCGCCGAGGCGCAGGACCGTGAGGGCGCCGCGCAGAGCGCTGTCGCAGCCCAGCGCGCCGCCCACCGTCCACTCGTGTCCGTGCTGGCTGGCTACACGCGCACCAACCACGTTCCCGAGTTCACGGTGCCAGGTGCCGGGGGCACGGAGCGGCTGCTCTATCCGGACGTGCCGGACAACTACCGTACTCGCCTCGACCTGCAGTGGCCCGTCTACACCGGTGGACGTACGCAGGCTCTCGTGCGGGCGGCGCGCGCAGAGGGGGCTGCGGTGACGGCCGACGTCGCCGCACTCCGGAACGACTTGCGGCTCGAGGTTGCCACGACTTTCTGGGCACTGGTCACGGCACGTTCCACCGTCGACGTGCTGGAGGAGGGTGTGGCACGAGCACAGGCACACCTTCGAAACGCACGTAACCGCTTCGATACGGGGCTGGCGCCTCCCAACGAAGTGTCCTCGGCCGAAGCCCAGGAGTCACAGCAGCGGATGCTCCTGATCGAAGCCAGGAATCGCCAGGCGTTGTCCTCGTCGGAGCTGGCTCGGCTGATCGGTGCGGCGGACGTGACACGACCGATCAACCCGGATGCGGTTCTCGATGGGAGCAAAGGACGCGACGCCACCGACGCCCTCCCAGAGCTGGTTGAGCAGGCGCGGTTGGCTCGCGAGGATCGCACTGCGCTGGTGCGGCGCGTCGAGGTCGCCGAGCAACAGCGCACGGTGGCCAGGGCTGGAGGACGTCCCGTGGTCGCGATCACAGGCGGCGTCGACTACGCGCGACCCAATCCGCGGATTTTTCCGCGCGCCGAGCAGTGGGACGATTCGTGGGACGTCGGTCTCAGCATGACCTGGTCGCTCTGGGACGGTGGGCGCGCGCGCGCGGAGTTTGCACAGGCGGACCGCCTGGCCTCGGCCGCACGTCGTCGGCTCGCGGAGTTCGACGAACTTCTGGCGCTGGAAATCCGGCAACGGCAGCTCGAGATCTCTTCACAGGACGCCGCAGCGGCTGCTGCTGACGATGCCATTCGCGCGGCGCGGAACACGCGGC
>CAZNOC010000207.1:0-7321 GCA_964574545.1 uncultured Bifidobacteriaceae bacterium
CGCTCACCGAGCGGGCGACGAGTTCCTCGTCGGTGGCCACCATCCGGAAAGTCAGAACTCGGCAATCGGAAGAAACGACGGGTCGGATTCCGACGCCCTGGTAACTAAGACGGCCGGAGGCTCGCTTCAGTCGGGCGGGACGCCCGGAAGGTCGTGCCCAAACCGTCATTATAGATGTGCGCCCGCTAACTGCACGCAGCTTCACAGGTTGCAGGCGCCGAACGCATCAGGATGCCCCCTCTGCTGGCGTAGAATCCCGACGTGACCGACACGACGCGGCTCGCGCGCCTCGCAGGCATGGTCGTGCGCCGCGAGCCCATGGCCAGCCTGCTGTCCGAGATTCATGAACATGCCGTGAGAGCCGCCGGGGGTGTTTCGAGCGCGCTCGTCGAGCTCAACCCCCGCACGGGCCAGCTCACGCCGACGTCGGCGTCCGGGCTCGACCGGCTCGACCCGGTGCCGTGCCTCGACAGCGCCAACGAGCGCGTCCTGGTGGACCGTGCCTTCGACGAAGGACGACCCCTCAGACTGCCAGAGGCCGGGACCGAGGCGCCCTCACTTAGGGCGCTTCTCGGAACGCCCGCCGCCGTGATCGTCCCGCTGGCGTCGACCGAGGGCCGGCTGGGCGTCCTGGCGGTGGGTCTCCTCGACACGCCGCGGTCGCCCGACGTGGATCAGTCCCTGGCGGCCATCGGCGACCTCGCCGTCATGGCCCTGGAGCGCGCACGGCTCCGGCGCGACGCGGATCTGCGCGATGACGTCCGCGCACTCGTTGGAGATCTGCCGCGGAGCGTGTCGTCGGCGCTCAACCTTCCGGCCGGCCTCGAGGTGTACTGCGACCGCGCCAGCCGCCTGTTCGCCGCCGACACAGCGTCCGTCTGGCTGTTCGACCGCAGGTCTCGCGCCCTCTACCTGGCGGCCTCGACGGATCCGGCCGCCATGGCGCGCGACATCCGAGTGCCGGCGGGCGATCTCGCCATACCGGTTGCGGCGGCGATGCGCCGCGAGCGGGCCGAGATCGCCGCGCCGCCGCCCGGCCGCGAGCAGGAACCGCCCTCGATCCACGTGCCGCTCCGTGGCCGGCGGCGGGCGCTCGGCACCCTCGTCCTCGAGTCCGCCCGCACCGACGCCACGCGCGAGTCCGACCTGCTGGACCTCGCTGACGAGGCCGGACGGCAGCTGTCCGCTGCCATCGAGAACGTGCAGCTGCTCGAAGAACTCCTCCGGTCACGCCGCGAGCTGGACAACACGGTCAACTCACTGGCCGACCTCGTCGCCGTGTGCGACACGCGCCTGCGATTCGTGCACGTGAACCGGGCGTTCGCCAGCCGCCTCGGCTGGCAGCGGCACGAGGCCGTCGACCGGCCCCTCGAGGGCGTCAGCGCCGTGCTCGCCGAGTGGGTCACCCGAATGGTCGCCGTGCCGTCCGGAGACGAGACGCCTGCCCCCGAGGTGCGGGTGCTGCACGAACCCGTGCTCGGCGGCACCTTCATGGTCACCGTGACGACGCTGCCCTCGCAGGAGGGTGACCCCGTTGGCGCCGTCCTCGTCGCACGAGACATCACCGAGCAGGCGCGCCTGGAGACCGAGCGCATCGAACTGCGCCATCGGCTGACGCAGTCAGAAAAGCTCGCGGCCCTCGGCCAGTTCGTGGCGGGCATTGCGCACGAGCTGAACAACCCCCTGCAGGGAGTCCTCGGGCACGTGGAGCTGCTGCGCGCCACCGCGGACCTGCCCGCGCCGGTCCGGCGCGACTTGCGGGTCGTCTACCGTGAGGCCGACCGGGCCGCCCGCATCGTGCGCAACCTGCTGGTCTTCGCCGGGTCGCGCCGGATCGCCCGCCGCCGCCTGAACCTCAACCGCGTGGTGAGCCGAGTGGTCGCTCTCCGATCGAAGGCGATGCGCGCCCAGGCGATCGAGCTGGTCAGGGACCTGGCCGACCCGCTCCCCCACCTCGCCGGCGACGCGCTGCTCCTGCAGCAAGCCCTCCTCAATATCGTCATCAACGCCGAGCAGGCGCTGGCCGGGGTTCCGGGACCCCGGCGCCTCGAGCTGCGCACGTGGGCGGACGCGACCGAGCGCGTGGTGAGGCTCGAGGTCTCGGACAACGGACCAGGCGTGCCCGCCACGGTCCTCCCCAGGATCTTCGAGCCCTTCTTCACGACCAAGGAAGTGGGCAGCGGGACGGGCCTCGGCCTGGCGATCGCCTACGGCACCGTGCAGGAGCATGGGGGCCGGCTGTTCGCCTCGAACAGGAGGACCGGGGGCGCGATGTTCACGCTTGAATTGCCGTTCGCGGAAGAAGGGACAATCACGGTAAACTGAGGACTCTACTGACAACGAGAACACGTGGGCATCAATTTCCCGAGCGATGAAGTCTTCCTGACGACCGAAGAGGTGCTCGAGTACCTCCAGGTCAACCTGCGCACGGTCTACCGTCTGATCAAGGCGGGGAAGATTCCGGCCGTGCGCGTCGGCCGTCAGTGGCGCTTCCGGAAGCGTGACATCGACGCGTGGCTCGACAGCCAGCGCCCGCACGTGGATCGTGGAGACGCGCTGGACGTGCCGGCGCGTCCGGCGCCACGGACCGCCCGCCCCCGCGTCCTCGTCGTGGACGACGAGGCGAGCATCCGTGAGCTGCTGATGAAGACGCTGGCGCTGGCGGAGTACGACGTCGAAACGGCCCCGGACGGGCGTGCGGCCATCGAGCGGCTGAGGCTGGGCAGCTACGACCTGCTCATCGCCGACCTCAAGATGCCGGGCATCGACGGCCTCTCGCTCATCCGCGAGGCAAAGCGCCTCAAGGCCAACCTGCCGGTCATTATCATCACGGGCTACTCGACCGAGTCGAGCGCCATCGAAGCCGTGAACCTCGGCGTCGCGGGCTACTTGACCAAGCCGTTCCGCGTCCCGCAGGTCCTGGCGGCCGCCGCGCGCGCGCTCGGCGAATAGCGCCCCCGGCGCATCCCTCCTCCGCTCGCCCGCCTGAATCGCAGGGCACGAGCGAGCCGGAGCCGCGATCCATGATTCAACTGCAGTCCCTGACCAAGTCGTTCGGCGAGCGCGTCCTGCTCGACCAGGTGACCTGGCAGGTGGGCGACCGGGACCGGATCGGGCTGTGCGGGCCGAACGGGGCGGGCAAGACCACCCTGCTCAAGATGCTCGCGGCTCTTGACGAACCGGACGCCGGACGGGTGGTGAGGCCGAACGGCCTGACCATCGGGTACCTGCCTCAGGACGGCCTGCTCCACGCGGGCCGGACCGTGGTCGACGAGGCCAGCCAGGCGTTTCGGCCCCTGCTCGACATGAAGGCGGAGATGCACGCGCTTGAGGACCGGCTCGGCGATGCGGCCGTCCCCGAGGACGAGCACGAGCGGATCCTCGGGCGCTACAGCGACCTGCAGGAACGCTTCCGCCTGGCCGACGGCTACAGCATCGAGCTGAAGGTGGCCACGGTGCTCCGCGGTCTGGGATTCGAGCCGGCAGACATGGAGATGCTGGCCGACCACCTGTCGGGAGGCTGGCAGATGCGGCTCGCGCTGGCGAAGCTGCTCCTCGGCGAGCCGCACCTGCTGCTCCTCGACGAACCCACCAACCATCTGGACCTCGAGGCGCGCAACTGGCTCGAGTCGTACCTCGCGTCCTACCCGCACGCGGTGATCCTCGTCTCGCACGACCGCTATTTCCTGGATGCCGTGGCCACCCGCATCGCCGACCTCGGCCTTCGCACGATCACCGACTACGCGTGCAACTACTCGCAGTACCTGGAGCAGCGTGAGGCGCGGATGGCACGCCTGCGCGAAGCGAAGAAGCGGCAGGACGAGGAGATCGCGCGCGTCCAGGAGTTCATCGACCGGTTCCGCTACCAGGCCACCAAGGCCTCGCAGGTCCAGAGCCGCATCAAGATGCTCGACAAGGTCGTCCGCATCGAGGTGCCGCCCGAACGCAAGCAGATCCACTTCCAGTTTCCCTCCGCCGCACGGAGCGGACGGCTGGTGCTCGAACTCGACGCCGCGCACAAGGCGTACGGCGACAAGGTGGTGCTCGACGCCGTCAACCTGCACATCGAGCGGGGAGACCGCATTGCGCTCGTCGGCCACAACGGCGCCGGAAAGTCCACGTTGATGCGCCTGCTCTCGGGTGAGGAGCCGCCGGACCGCGGCACGCGCCGCGAGGGCCACCAGGTGGTGATGCAGTACTTCGCGCAGGACGAGGCCACGCGTCTCGACCCGGCACTGACGGTCTATGAGACACTCGCGGCGGGCTCGCCGCACGCGATGATTCCGGCCGTACGCAACATCCTCGGCGGCTTCCTCTTCTCGGGCGACGATGTGTACAAGAAGGCTGGCGTGCTGTCGGGCGGCGAGCGCACGCGGCTCGCCGTCGCACGGATGCTGCTCCGGCCATCGAACACGCTGCTGCTCGACGAGCCCACCAACCACCTCGACCTCGACTCGAAGGACGTCCTCCTCGACGCCCTGATGCACTACGGCGGCACGCTGATTTTCGTCTCGCACGACCGGTATTTCGTCGAACGGCTCGCGACAAAGGTGGTGGAGGTCGGCGAGGGCAGGGCGGTGCTCTACCCGGGCACCTACGATGCGTTCCTCTGGAGCAAGGGGGCCGGGGCCGAACGCCCGCCGTCCCGGACGGAGGGTGGGTCGTCGGGGTCTCGCCGCGGAGCGCCGAAGGCGGCCGCCGGCACGGAGGCGGATGCGCACGGTTCCGGGAGAGGCCGGAAGGAGCCGCAGGCGGGCCGCGCCAAAGACCCAGGGATGGGGCAAGCGGCGGCAGCAGAGGCAGTCGAGGCACAGGACTACGGGGCGAGGAAGCGCGACCAGGCCGAGAAGCGCAAGCGCGACAAGGCGCACAAGGCGCTCGCCGCAAGGATCGCCGACCTCGAGGCCCGGATTGCCGTCGAGGAGGCAGCGGTCAAGGTGCTCGAAGCCACGATGTCCGCGCCGGGCTTCTACGACGACCACACGACGTCCAAGCCCGTCATCGACCAGCATCAGGCCCTGATGTGGAAGGTGGGCGAGCTGCTTGGACAGTGGGAGATGCTCCAGGCCGAGGCCGAGGAGATGCGGCTTCAAGAGACCGGCTGACCTGTGACGGCCCTCCAGTATTTTCCGACTGCTTACATTTTTGTAATATCGTCAGGTCTCTGCTGACGCCTCCGTTTCCGTTCTCGCAACAACTTACCGAAACCGTCAGCCTTGTCACGGCAGGGCACGGCGTTTGCGATCTCGTTTCCGGTATCGCATGACCATGGCCCCTCCCGCCTCCCCGAAGCGTCCGAAGCGCCCGGCCCCGGCCACGTCCCGCCCTCGCCGTCCGCGCGCGGCCCAGGCGCCGGCTGAACCGGCGTTGCCAGCCGCCGACCGGTTCTTTCGCCACCTGGTGGCGAACATGAGGAACGGCGTCCTGGCGATTGCCCGGACGGGCGAGCTCGTCGTGATCAACCCGGAGGCCTGTCGCGTCTTCAGCCTTCCGGTGGAGGGTCACTACCTTGGGCGCCTGTACTCGGAGGTGCTGCGCGACCACTCCGACATCGTGCGGGTGCTGAGCGGCGCCTTCGAGCTGGCGCATCTGCCCAACCGTGCGGAGCTTCGGCTGAAGCCCACCGACAAGGTCATCGGCTACACGCTGTCGCTCGTGCGTGACGAAGCCGGCCAGGCGGTGGGGGCCGCGCTGCTGTTCAAGGACCTCACACGGGTCGAACAGCTTGAGGAGCGCGAGCGCCTGCGCGACCGGCTCGCCGCCATCGGCGAGATGGCGGCGACCGTCGCCCACGAGATCAAGAACCCGCTCGCGGGCATCGAGGTCATGGCCGGCCTCCTGCGGCGTCAGCTGGCCGACAACCCCGACGCGCAGGCCCTGGTCGCCGACATCATTGGCGAGTCGAAGATGGCGAACGCCATCGTGCAGGAGATGCTTGACTTCGTCCGGCCGGTCCGGCTCGAGCTCGACCGCACGTCCGTGAATCTGGCGCTGCAGAACGCGGTGACGATGGCCGACGGCAAGCTCGCACGTGGGGGTATCGCCGTGCGGGTGGATGTCATGCCGGGACTGCCGCCCATCCAGGGCGACCGCCATCAGCTGACGCAGGTCTTCACCAACCTGCTCACCAACGCCTACGAAGCGCTCGAGGGCAAGGGCGCCGTGACGCTGTCCGCGAGGCTCGTCACCCACGAAGACGATGGGGCGCTGGCGCTCGACGGACTCCACCCGGTCCCCACCGTCGTCGTGGACGTGACCGACGATGGACCCGGGCTGGATCCGGTGATCGCCGATCGGATCTTCAATCCGTTCTTTACGACCAAGCCGCAGGGATCGGGCCTTGGTCTGGCGGTCGTGCGCAAGATCGTGGACGCGCACGACGGCCGCATCGACGTGGCGAGCGCGCCGGGCCAGGGGGCGCGGTTCCGGGTGGCGCTCCCCGTCTCGAGTGGCGACGACCTGGTGAAGTAACGCGGGCATTCTGGAGCGCAGGACATGGCACGGATACTGGTGGCGGACGATCACGACGCGCTGCGGCGCGGACTCGCGCTCTCGTTGACGGCGGCGGGACACGAGGTGGAGGAAGCCCCGAACGGCAACGCCGCCATCGAGCGGCTGCACGAAGGGCACTTCGACGTCGTCGTGAGCGACCTGCGGATGGGAGGCTCGGACGGGCTTGACGTCCTGAGGACCACGCGGGCCATGCATCCGTCCACGTCGGTCATCCTGATGACGGCCTTCGGATCGGTCTCGACGGCAGTCGAGGCGATGAAGCGCGGCGCGTTCGACTTCGTGCAGAAGCCGTTCGAGATCGAGGAGATGGAGGTGAAGGTCGAGAAGGCCCTCGA
Organism: uncultured Bifidobacteriaceae bacterium; assembly: GCA_964574545.1. Classification (GTDB taxonomy): domain Bacteria; phylum Acidobacteriota; class Vicinamibacteria; order Vicinamibacterales; family UBA2999; genus JAUXWO01. Next base: position 6,849 of record CAZNOC010000207.1, read on the forward strand.
GCTGAGGCGCCTCCGGCACGAACTGGACTACCTGCGCACGGAGCAGCAGGAGAACTACAACTTCGAGCGGATCATCGGATCGAGCGACGCCCTCCAGCGCGTGCTCGCGATCGTGCGCAAGGTCGCCAAGAGCAATTCCACGGTGCTGGTGCGCGGCGAGACAGGCACGGGCAAGGAACTCGTCGCCGGCGCGATCCATCACAACTCGCTGCGCTCCTCCCGCAACTTCGTCAAGGTGAACTGCGCGGCGCTGCAGGAGAACCTGCTCGAGTCGGAGCTGTTCGGCCACGAGAAGGGGGCGTTCACGGGCGCAGACCGGCAGCGCATCGGCCGCTTCGAGCAAGCGGACGGCGGCACGCTGTTTCTCGACGAGATCGGGGACATGAGCCCGAACACGCAGGCGAAGATCCTGCGCGTGCTGCAGGAGCACGAGTTCGAGCGGCTGGGCGGCACCCGCACGCTGAAAGTGGACG
>CAZNOC010000208.1:0-7303 GCA_964574545.1 uncultured Bifidobacteriaceae bacterium
TCACGACGAGAGGCGCCGTGGCGAAGCCGAACTCCTCGGCGCCGAGCAGCGCCGCGATGACCACGTCGCGGCCGGTCTTCATCTGGCCGTCGGCCTGTACGACGATGCGGTCGCGCAGCCGGTTCAGCATCAGCACCTGCTGGGTTTCGGCGAGGCCGAGCTCCCACGGCAGGCCCGCGTGCTTCAGGCTCGTGAGCGGAGAGGCCCCGGTGCCCCCGTCGTGGCCGGAGATCAGCACGTGGTCGGCGCGCGCCTTGGCGACACCGGCCGCGACCGTGCCGACGCCGACCTCGGAGACGAGCTTCACCGACACGTCGGCCCGCGGGTTGACGTTCTTGAGGTCGTAGATGAGCTGCGCCAGATCCTCGATCGAGTAGATGTCGTGATGCGGCGGCGGCGAGATGAGGCCCACGCCAGGCGTCGAGTACCGCGTCTTCGCGATCCACGGGAACACCTTGTCGCCGGGCAGCTGGCCGCCCTCGCCCGGCTTAGCGCCCTGGGCCATCTTGATCTGGATTTCGTCGGCGCTCACCAGGTACTGGCTCGTCACCCCGAAGCGTCCTGAGGCCACCTGTTTGATGGCGCTGCGCTTCGAGTCGCCGTTCGGCAGTGGAACGATGCGCTCGGGATCCTCGCCGCCTTCGCCCGTGTTGGACCGCCCCCCGAGCCGGTTCATCGCGATGGCGAGCGTCTCGTGGGCCTCCTGGCTGATCGATCCGTACGACATCGCGCCGGTCGCGAACCGCCGCACGATCTGATCGACCGGTTCCACCTCGTCGATCGGGACTGGCGCCCCCTGCGGCGTCAGCCGGAAGAGGCCGCGGAGCGTGGCGCGGTGGCGGTTCTGCCGATCCACGAGCGCGGTGTACTGCTTGAAGATCGCGTACCGGCCGTGGCGGGTCGCATGCTGCAGCTTGAAGACGGTCTCCGGATTGAACAGGTGGTACTCGCCGTCGCGGCGCCACTGGTACTCGCCGCCGGCGTCGAGGTCGGCCTGCCCGGCCGGTCGTTCCCCGAACGCACGCTGGTGGCGGAGCCGCACTTCCTCGGCGATCACGTCGATGCCGACGCCGCCGATGCGCGACGTCGTGTGCGTGAAGTATCGATCGATGAACGTACGGTCCAGGCCGATGGCCTCGAAGATCTGCGCGCCGCAATAGCTCTGCAGCGTCGAGATGCCCATCTTCGACATCACCTTCAGCACGCCCTTGTTGAGCGCCTTGATGTAGTGGGTGACAGCTTCTTCGTGGGTCTTCCCTGCGAGGATGCCCTGGCGGAGCATGTCGTCGAGCGTCTCGAAGGCGACGTAAGGATTGACGACGCCGGCGCCGTAGCCGAGCAGCAGCGACACGTGGTGCACCTCGCGCGCATCGCCGGCCTCAACGACGAGTGCGCACCGCGTGCGCGTGCCCTCCCGTACCAGGTGGTGGTGGACGCCCGCGGTCGCGAGCAGGCTCGGAATCGGCGCCTGGCGGGGCCCCACCCCGCGATCCGAGAGGATCAGGATGTCGTAGCCGGCAGCCACCGCCTCGCTGGCCTGCCGGCAGAGATCCGTCAGCGCCTGCTCCAGGCCGGCACCGCCGCTCTCCGGATCGAAAAGCAGTTGCAGCGTCGTTGACCGGAACGCCGAACCCGTGGGCAGGTGACGGAGCTTCGCAACCTGGTCGTTGTGGATAATCGGGTACTGAATCCGGATCTGCCGGCACGACTCAGGCTCGGGGGCGAGCAGGTTCCGCTCGGGCCCGATCGTTGAGCCCATCGAGGTGACCAGCTCCTCTCGGATGGCATCGAGCGGCGGGTTCGTGACCTGCGCGAACAGCTGCTTGAAGTAGTCGAACAGCAGCCGGGGCCGGTCCGACAGCACCGCCAGCGACGTGTCGGAGCCCATCGAGCCGAGGGGCTCCTCGCCCCGATCGGCCATGGGCGCCAGCAACAGCCGCAGATCCTCCTGCGTGTAGCCGAAGGCCTGCTGGCGGCGGAACACCGTGTCGTGATCCGGCCGCTCCGCTCGGGCGGCCGGGAGGTCGTCGATGTCGACCAGGTGCTGCGAGAGCCAGTCGGCGTAGGGATGCTCCGCGGCCAGTTCGCGCTTGATCTCTTCGTCGTCGATGATGCGGCCCTGCGCCGTGTCGACGAGGAAGATCCGCCCGGGGTGCAGGCGTTCCTTGACCAGCACGTCCTCCGGCGGGATATCGAGCACGCCGACCTCGGAGGCCATCACGACGAGGTCGTCCTTCGTCACGTAGTACCGCGACGGGCGGAGGCCGTTGCGATCGAGCACGGCGCCGATCACCGTGCCGTCGGTGAAGGCCACCGACGCGGGGCCGTCCCACGGCTCCATGAGCGACGCGTGGTACTCGTAGAAGGCCCGCCGGTCCGGATCCATCGCGTCGTGGCCGCTCCACGGCTCCGGGATCATCATCAGGATGGCGTGCGGCAGCGACCGGCCGGCCATCATCAGCAGCTCCAGCACGTTGTCGAACGTGGCCGTGTCGCTGCCGCCCTCGCGGATGACCGGCAGTACCTTCTTCAGGTCCTCACCGAGCACGTCGCTCTGGAGCAACCCCTCGCGCGCGCGCATCCAGTTGATGTTGCCGCGCAGCGTGTTGATCTCGCCGTTGTGCGCGACGTAGCGGTACGGGTGCGCGAGCGGCCACGACGGAAACGTGTTCGTGCTGAAGCGCTGGTGCACCAGGGCCAGGGCCGACTCGAGGTCGGGATCGGCCAGGTCGGGGAACATCGGGCCGAGCTGATCGGCGGTGAGCATCCCCTTGTAGATGAGCGTCCGGGAGGACAGGCTGACGACGAAGAACAGGCCGCGCGAGCGCGCATCCGCCAGATCCATGACATCCACCGACTGCTCGATGCGCTTGCGGATGACGTACAGCTTCCGCTCGAAGCGCAGCGTGCCCTCCCGATCGCCCACGGCCGCAGGCGCGCCGATGAACACCTGTTCGAAGACGGGCTGGGCGGCCACGGCACTCTGGCCGAGCAGACGGTTGTCGGTCGGGACGGCGCGCCAGCCGAGCGGGGTGGCCCCTTCCGCCTCGACGATGCGGCCGACGAGCGCCTTGATCCGATCGCGGTCGGTCGCCTCCTGAGGCAGGAAGATCAACCCCGAGGCGTACGCCCCTTCGGGCGGCAGGGCGAAGGGCACCACTCTGCGGAGGAACCGGTCGGGCGTCTGCAGCAGGATGCCCGCTCCGTCGCCGGTGTTCGCCTCGGCGCCGCTGGCGCCACGGTGCTCGAGGTTGATGAGTACCTGCATGGCCTGCCGCACGATGGCGTGCGACCGGCGGCCCTTGATGTGCACCACGAACCCGACGCCGCACGCGTCGTGCTCGGAGGCGGGGTCGTAGAGACCCTGGGGTGCGGGGCGGTCAGCCAGTGTTCCGGCTACGTCTTGGTCTCCCTCATGGCCCATGGTTCGGTCATTGTGCAGACCGGAGTTCCAGAAGTTAAATACAATGATCGGGACAGTTCGATGCGCAGAGATGATGCGTGGTTTCATCGTCCGAGACGGTCGCTGATTCGCCCCCTAAGCTCTGCAGCGTCGCACGGCGCGTCTCGTGCCATGCTGCCAGTCACGGCGCCGATGATGCCGTCCGTGATCTCGGGCGGCGCGTGTGCAGTGCGCTCCGCGGCAAGACATCCGGAGAACAATGTAGACATTTCATGACCCGCCGGCCGTGCCGGGGGAGGACGAGCCGCGTATAATGCACGGCAATCATCCTGCCGCCGTGCGGCGCTCATCACACCAGACCCATGGCCACAGTCACTGAATCGGCAGACCCCAGCGGACGCCGGAGCTTCTTCGTCCGCATCATTCAGGCCGTGCATGCCACGATGGGCGCCACGCTGGCGTTTGTCCTGGGCGCCGCGGCGCTCTCACCGAGCTTCGACCGCCGCGAGGAAGAGTGGCTGGCGGCGGGCCGGCTGGACCTGCTCCGCGAAGACGAGCCGCTGACCGTGACGCTGCGGGTGTCGCGCCAGGACGGGTACGCGCAGGTCGTCGATCGCAAGGTGGTGTACCTCGTGCGGTCGGGGCAGGACGTGCGCGCGCTCGAGTCCACCTGCACCCACCTCGGCTGCCGGACGAGCTACGACCGGGAGGGCAAGCGCATCATCTGTCCGTGCCACGGCGGGGTCTTCGGCACCGACGGCCGCGTGATGGAGGGCCCGCCTCCCGCGCCGCTCCGGTCGCTGGCCACCCGCATCGACGGGGACCAGATCCTCGTGCAGGTCTAGGCGCCGATGCTCACATCGCTTCTGGACTGGATCGACTCCCGCACGGGCTACCGCGCGATCCTGCGGCACGCGCTGGACGAGCCGCTGCCGAAGGGTGTCGGGTGGATGTTCACGACCGGCAGCGTGCTCACGCTCCTCATCGGCGTGCAGTTCGCCACCGGCGTCGTCCTCACCATGTACTACGTGCCGGCGCCGGCGCTGGCCTACGACAGCGTGCGCTACATCATGGACCAGCTGCCGCTCGGCTGGCTCCTGCGCGGGCTGCACTTCTGGGGCGCGAGCTTCATCGTGATCGCCGCGGGCGTGCACCTGATGCGCGTCTTCCTGCTCGGGTCGTACAAGGCGCCGCGCGAGGTGAACTGGATCACCGGCGTGGTGCTGTTCCTCCTGATTCTCGGCTTCTCGCTGAGCGGGTACCTGCTGCCGTGGGATCAGAAGGCGTACTGGGCAACGGTCGTCACGATCAACGTCTCCGCGAGCGCGCCCTTCGTCGGCGAGTACATGGCCAACATCCTGCGCGGCGGCCCTGAGCTTGGCGCGCTGACACTCGGCCGCTGGTACTCGGCGCACGTGTTCCTGCTGCCGGTCGTGCTCGTCGTCTTCATCGTGGCCCACATCCTGCTGATGCGGAAGCACGGGATCTCGGGCCCCATCACGCCGCAGTCCGGCCCCTCATCGGCGTTCTTCCCGTGGCACGTGATGAAGGACACGGTGATGATGGCGGCGGTGTTCGCGCTGCTCGTGACCTTCGCGATCATGTTCCCGGCGCACCTCGACGAGGTCGCGAACCCGGCCGACGCGGGCTACATCCCGAGGCCGGAGTGGTACTTCCTCTCGCTCTTCCAGTTGCTGAAGTACTTCCCCGGGCCGCTCGAGCCGGTGGCCACGCTCGTGATCCCGGGCTTGATCGTCGGGGCGCTGTTCGCGCTGCCGTTCCTCGACCGCGGGCCGGAGCGCCATCCGTGGCGGGGCGGCCGGCGCGTCGTCACCATCGGGATGCTCGCGCTCATCGGGGGCATCGGACACCTGACGGTGCTCGGGCTGCTCGACATGCCGGAACGCTACAATCCGGACGACTGGGGCCCGCAGTCGATCGCCGGCCGGCAGCTGGCGGTGGGCCCCGAGAACACCTGTGCGACGTGCCACGTCGTGGGCGGGTCGGCGGCGCCTCTGGCGATCACCCGGGTGACCAAGGACGAGGAGTGGCTCCTCTTCCATATGGGGGACCCGGTCGCGATTGCGCCCGGCGCCCGCCCGAGCGATCAGCCCGCCGGCCGCCCGCAGCTCTTCCGGCTCCAGGCCCAGGCGGTGGTGGCGTATCTCCGCCGCGCCCGGGCGGGCGCCGGCGATCCGGACGTGAGCGCCGAGGACCTGAGCGCCGCCATGACCTTCTCCAACATGTGCATTGCCTGCCACACGGTGGCCGGCGAGGGCGGCGACACGGGGCCGGACCTGTCACTGGTCGGTGCCCGGCGGGACGCGGCGTCCCTCCGCGCGGTCATCGCCGACCCGAGCGCCGAGTATCCCGACACGCTCATGCCGGCCTACGGCGAGCGCATGACCGAGGAACAGATGAGCGCGATGGTCAATTACCTCGCCAAACGCCGCTAGAGTTCGAGACCCAACCCGCCCCAACCTGCCCGAACCCGCCCGAACCCGCCCCAAGACCCGCCCGAACCCGTGCAGCCGGGGGGTTGCACCCGCCCGACCCCCGTGCTATATTCGCAAGGTTCTCGTGGAGCTAGGACACCCTATCTAGTTCCATCCGCATCCGGAAGGTTGCCCTGGTCGCGTGATTTGACTGGTGGCTCACCGAACTCGGAGCACCGTGACGCCAGCACGAAGGCGCGTCCGCCGGTGCCGAAGACACATTCCGTATAGGGTTATCAGCTTCAGGTGCCAAGTCCTTCGGGGCTTCTAGGCCTGGGGCGTCACGAGGGCCGCCGCTTCGGCGCGTTGGCCGCGTGGCTGCATTGTGGGGTGGACGCGTTGCCGGCGTGGAGCCGGGAGCGCGCGGCGGCGTTTCAGCCGCCGGGGCTGGCGCGGGCCCAGACGGTTCCGCGCGTTGTCAGGAGAGATCGTGCCGACGATCAGCCAGTTGGTCCGCAAGGGCCGTGAAGAGATCAAGTGGAAGACCAAGAGTCCGGCGCTGCAGCGCAGCCCGCAGAAGCGGGGTGTCTGCGTCCGGGTCTTCACCCAGACCCCGAAGAAGCCGAACTCGGCACTTCGTAAGGTCGCGCGCGTCCGCCTGACCAACAAGATCGAGGTCACGACCTATATCCCGGGCGTTGGCCACAACCTCCAGGAGCACTCGCTGGTGCTCATCCGTGGCGGGCGTGTCAAGGACCTGCCGGGTGTGCGGTACCACGTGGTGCGCGGCACGCTCGACGCCGTCGGGGTCCAGGGACGCAAGCAGGGGCGCTCCAAGTACGGCGCCAAGCGCCCGAAGCAGTAGCCGTTAGCCGTTAGCCAAGAGCCGAGAGCCGAGAGCCGAAGATGCCGCGCAGACGAGAAGTACCCAAGCGTGAGTTGCCGCCCGATGCGGTCTACAACAGCACGCTCGTGACGAAGTTCATCAGCACGATCATGAGCGACGGCAAGCGGTCGACCGCCGAGCAGATCCTCTACAAGAGCTTTGATCTGATTCGCGAGAAGACCGGCGACGATCCGCTCAAGGTCTTCAAGAAGGCGCTCGACAACGTGAAGCCGAGCCTCGAGGTGAAGTCGCGGCGCGTCGGCGGCTCGAACTACCAGGTGCCGATCGAGGTCAACCCGAACCGGCGCCTGTCGCTCAGCATCCGCTGGGTGGTGGGGTACGCGCGGTCGCGCGGCGACGGCAAGACCATGGAAGAGAAGCTCGCGAACGAGTTGATGGACGCCGCCAATCTGCGCGGCGGGGCCGTCAAGAAGCGCGAGGACACGCACCGGATGGCCGAGGCCAACAAGGCCTTCGCGCACTACCGGTGGTAGGACGCCATTCGCCATTCGTTATTCGCCATTCGCGAGTACCGAAGAGCGAACGGCCCCGGCGAATTGCGAACAGCGGATAGCGAAC
>CAZNOC010000209.1:0-3864 GCA_964574545.1 uncultured Bifidobacteriaceae bacterium
TAGAGCACCGGCTTTACACGCCGGCCGTCACAGGTTCGAGTCCTGTACCGCCCACTAGATCGGAAACATCAACATCGCAGGATCATCAGATCGCGAGATAGATGGCGCAGTCAGGAACATCGCACGATTAAGATCTCGAGATCACCACATCACGAGATCAGCAGATCTATCTGGGGTCGTAGTTCAGTTGGTTAGAACGCCGGCCTGTCACGCCGGAGGCCGCGGGTTCGAGTCCCGTCGACCCCGCCATTCGACTCGCTCCCGACTCGCCCCGCGGTGGGTCGGCGTTCGCCCCGAGCGAACGGACGGCGTCGAAGGGCAACCCCAGCACTGAGAGGCCTTGCCGGTCAGCCGGCAAGGCCTTTTTCAGTTCTCGTCTCGCCCCCCTCAGGCGCTTCCGCCAGTTCGCCGCTGAACGCCGTGCCGAACATCTCCCAGACGGTGATGAACAGGGCTGCCAGGATCGGGCCGAGGATGAACCCGACCGCGCCAAAGAGCAGCAGGCCGCCCAGTGTCGAAAAGAAGATCATCAGCTCGTGCATCTGCGTGTCGCGGCCGACCAGCACCGGGCGGAGCACGTTGTCCACGCTGCCCACGATAAGGGCGCAGAACCCGGCCAGCGCCAGCCCCTGCCAGATCTGACCCGTGGCGAGCAGAAAGATCGAGGCCGGCACCCAGATCAGGGCGCTGCCGATGCCGGGGATGATCGACAGCACCGTCATCACCGTCGCCCAGAACACCGCGCCGTCGATGCCGACCGCCCAGAACGCCAGGCCGGCGAGCGCGCCCTGAGCGATGCCGATCAGCACCGTGCCTTTCAACGTCGCGCGCGCCACCGAGACGAACTTGTCCAGCATGCGCTGCTTGTCGGCCTCGGTGAGCGGCAGGTAGGCGAGGCTTGTCTGCACGAACTTCGGTCCGTCGGTCAGGAAGAAGTACATCGTGTACAGCAGCACGACGAAGTGGAAAAGGAACAGCACCGTCGCCCGCGTCGTGGCCGAGAGTACATCCAGGGCGAACGCCCCGGCGCCGCTTGCCACATCACCCGCCGTGGCGAGGATCTGCTCCCGGTACGGCGCGACGAAGTCGTAGCCGGGGAGGCCCTGAAGCCGCCGATCGATTTCGCCGGGTTCGTCGATCAGCGCTTCAAGCTGGGGGCGCAACGATTCGTTGACGCGGAGCGCTTCGTTCGCGGCGATACCCAGCACGGACAGGAGCGGCGCGACCACGATGGTCAGCAGGATCAGCAGCGTCCCTACGGCGGCCAGGCGCGTGCGGCCCCCGGATCGGCGCACCATCCATCGGTAGAGCGGGTAGGACACCCCCGTGAAGAGCGCGGCCATCACAATCGTGAGGAGAAACGACCGCAGCATCGCGATGAACGCGACGGACACGGCGATGACCAGCAGGATGAGGAATGCGTTGCGAAATCTGGTGATCGTCATGGGTGAGCCTGCAGAGACGATACTTCAAGACCCTGGATGTCGATTGCCGCCGGCCCCCGGGACGCCTCGAACGCTCAGGGCATCTGCGTTGACCGTGTAAGAAGTACCCGATGGACTTGCCCAAGGCCTTGTTGCCGGGTCCCCTCAGGAGACTGCCCAGACGCCACTGACCTTCAAGCTATTGGCGAATAGGCACTTAAGCCAGCAGACCGGGCGTGGCTCGGAGTTCGTCAGCGCCGTCTGCGGTGGACCGCAATTTGCTCGGACAACAGCATGGCTTCACGCTTCAGCAGAATGACCGGGTCCGACTCGCGCCTCGCGCTGACGGTCAGGGGCTGGGCTGTCCGGTATCCGCGTCCGTTCGCGGCCAGCGTGGCGGCCGTGGCGGCCGGGCAACTCGCAGTGGCCGTTGGGGTCGTGTGGTTCGGGGCCGTCGTGCTCCTGGGCTTGCCTGACCGCGATGCGGTGCGCGCGCTCGGCGAAATGCCTCAGGCCACGACGTTCTTCGACGCCAGCGACGAGCACGTGTTCCAGATCTTCGACGAGCGCCGCATCGAAGTGCCGCTCGACGCCGTCTCGCCCCACCTCGTGGCCGCGCTCATCGCCCTCGAGGATCAGCGGTTCTACGAGCACGACGGCATCGACATGGTGCGCATCGCTGGCGCGTTCGTCGCGAACATGCGCGAGGGACGCCGCGCGCAGGGCGGAAGCACGATCACGCAGCAGCTGGCGCGCCAGAGCCTGTTGACGTCCACGAAGACCTACACGCGCAAGGTACAGGAGATGATCCTGGCGATGCGCATCGAGCGCGATTACACGAAGGACGAGATCCTCGAGCTGTACCTGAACAAGGTGTACTTCGGAGGCGGCTTCCACGGCGCCGAGGCAGCGTCGCTGGGCTACTTCGGCAAGCCGGCTCGCGAACTGACGCTGGCGGAGGCGGCGATGCTCGCCGGGCTCGTCAAGGCGCCGACCAGCTACGCGCCCACCGTGCACCCGGAGCGCGCCGTCCAGCGCCGCGATCTCGTGCTGGCGGTGATGCACGACGCCGGGGTCATCGACGCCGCCACGCTTGCCTCGGCGCTCGAGGAGCCCGTGGTGCTGAAGGACGGACTCCGGCGCGCCGACGTGCTCGGCCAGTACTTCCGGGAGCAGGCCCGTCTCGAACTCGTCGAGCGCTTCGGTCGCGACCGCGTGTACCAGGGCGGGCTGAAGGTCTACACGACGATTGATCCCGTCATGCAGAAGGCCGCCGAGGCCGCCGTGCAGACGGTACTGGCGGATCTGGATCGCCGCCGCGCCGGATCGCGCCGCGAGCCGGCGACGTCGCAGTTGCTCCAGGCGGCCCTGGTCGCCATCGATCCCGGCACCGGACACGTACGGGCGATGGTCGGCGGGCGCGACTTCGCCGCGAGCACCTACAACCGCGCGGTGCAGTCCATGCGTCAACCGGGCTCGACGTTCAAGCCATTTGTCTACGCCGCCGCGCTCGAGGAGGGCTTCACGCCCGCGTCGATCCTCGACCGGCTCGACGAACCCATCCAACTGGCCAGCGGGGCGTGGACTCCCGACGACAGCCGTGTTGCTTCGGCATCGATGACGATGCGCGAGGCCATCAAGGTGTCGAGCAATCGCGCGGCCGTGCGGATGCTGCAGGACCTGGGCGTGCAGCACGCCGTGCGCACGGCGTCCTTGCTGGGCGTCGGCGACATGCCGGCCGTGCCCTCGCTGGCGCTCGGGTCCGGAGAGGTCACCCTTCAGGCGCTCACCTCCGGCTTTGGTGTGTTCGCGAACGCTGGCGTCCGGCACCAGCCGATCCTGATTCGTCGCGTGGAAGAGGCCGACGGCACCGTGATCTTTCAGGCGGTCGAGGAAGCGACGCCGGTCGTCAGCCCGGCGACGGCGTTCCAGATGGCGAGCATGATGGCAGACGTCATCAACGGCGGCACCGGCTGGCGCGTGCGGCAGCTCGGGTTCCGCCTGCCGGCCGCCGGCAAGACGGGCACCACGAACGACTACCACGACGCCTGGTTCGTCGGCTTCACCCCGCGACTCGTCGCCGGCGTCTGGGTCGGCTTCGACCAGCCCCAGCCCATCATGCGGCAGGGCTATGCCGGCGACGTGGCGGTGCCGATGTGGACGGCCTTCATGAAGGCCGCCACCGCCGGTCATCGCGCCACGTGGTTCACGCCACCGAAGAGCGTCACGAGCGTGGCCGTGTGCCGGCTCTCCGGGCTGCGCGCGGGCGACGGCTGCGACGCCGTCCACGTGGACCTCGAGGACGGCGCGTCCGAAGAGCGGTCGATGGTGTACCGCGAGCACTTCGTCCGAGGTACCGAGCCCGACGACACCTGCGAACTGCACCGCCGCCCCAATATCTTCGGGCGGTTTGTCGGGTGGTTTAAGCAGTGATCGGTGA
>CAZNOC010000209.1:3964-7281 GCA_964574545.1 uncultured Bifidobacteriaceae bacterium
CACCGTCCACCGTTCACCGTTCACCGCCATATACTTCCCCCATGCCTTTCCGCGACCTCCTAGGCCATCGCTCCGTGGTTGGCCTGCTGACGCGTGCGGTGGCGCGCGGCACCGTGCCGCCCGCCCTGTTGTTCGAGGGACCCGCGGGTGTGGGGAAGTGGCAGGTGGCGCAGGCGCTGGCGGCGGTGGTGAACTGCCTGGCGCCGGTGCCGGCTTCCGGAGACACGGGCCTCGACGCGTGCGGCACGTGCAAGTCGTGCGACCGCATCGCGCGCGGCGTCCATGTGGACGTTCTGACCCTCGAGCCCGACGACAAGGCATCCATCAAGATCGATCCGGTACGCGATGTACTCGCGCGCTGCGGCTTCCGCCCGTTCGAAGGCACGCGCCGCTTCGTGCTGATTCGCGATGCCGAGGCGCTCGAGCCGCAGGCGCAGAACGCGCTGCTGAAGTCGCTCGAGGAGCCACCGGACGCCACCGTCTTCATTCTCGTCACGTCTGTGGCCGGCCTGCTGCTGCAGACGGTGCGGTCTCGGTGCATGCGCCTTCGTTTCGGCCGGCTGACGGAAGACGAAGTGGCTCAGGTCCTGGCCCGCGACTACGAGTTCGCCCCGGCCGACGCGCGGGCGGCTGCGGCTCTGGCCGACGGCAGCATCGCGCGCGCGGTGGCGCAGGGCTCAGACGAACTCGCGGAGGTGCGCCAGACCGCGCAGGCCTTCCTGGCGCAGGTGGTGGGCTCGGACGATGTGCGGCAGAAGCTCGAGGTGGCGAAGCTCCTCATCGGGGCAAAGCCCGAGCGGACCCGCGACGAAGTGACCATCGTGTTGCGCGCGGCGCAATCGATGCTGCGCGACATCGAAGTGCTCCACGCTGGCGCCGACCCGCGCCTCATGGCGAACCCGGACCTTCAGGACAGCCTGTCGCGGCTCACGCGAACAGCCGGCGGCGACCGCGCGCGGCGCGCCTTCGCGTCGGTGGACCGCGCGCTCTTCGCCCTCGACCGCAACGCAGGCTCGAAGGTCGTGGCCGAGTGGCTGGCGATGCAGATCTGACTGGCCGATCCGCACGGCATGGGGTGAACGTGGCCGAGGTTGTTTGGGCGGCGCGAGGGGCGCACCGGCCGCGAGCGGGACGGTCCTATAATCATCGAAGCCAATGCCTCGTGAGATGCGCGTCGATCGAAGTGCCGTGTCGGTGGTCTCGCTGTTCGACGAGCCGGACGAGCGGTACTACTGGTGGAGCCGGACGCCACACGAGCGCCTGGCCGCCGTGGAAGCCCTGCGCCGGATGAACTATGGCGACGACGCTACCGCCGGACTTCAAAGAGTTCTTGAGGTTGCTCGACGCGGCGCGCGTTGAGTGCCTGCTGGTCGGAGGGCATGCCGTCGCCTTCCACGGGTATCCGCGCGCCACGGCGGACCTGGACATCTGGATCGCCATGACGCCCGAGAACGCCGGCCGGATGGTCGCTGTGCTGCGCGAGTTCGGCTTCGGCGTTGATGTGCTCTCTCCCGAGCTGTTCCAGAACGAAGATGCGATCGTGCGCTTCGGCCTGCCGCCGATGCGCATCGAAGTGCTCACCACGCTGTCCGGTGTGGATTTCGACGAGTGCTATCGCCACCGGGTCCAGACCCTCATCGACGGCGTTCCCGTCGGAGTGATCAGCCTCCAGCACCTCAGGATCAACAAGCAGGCCAGCGGCCGGCTCAGGGATCTGGCGGACCTCGAGAACCTGCCGGAGCCGCCGTAAGCACGCGCCCCTCAGGGCTTTGAGCGGCCGGAAGTGCAGGTAAACTACAAGGATGCCCCTGCCACGCGTGGCCATCACCGTTGGCGATCCGGCCGGCATCGGACCCGAGATCGCCGTCGCGGCGGCCGCTGACCCCCGCGTGCGGGAAGCGTGCGAACCCTGCCTCTATGCGCCCTCACCCGATGTGCGGGTGACGATGGGCGAGGTGTCGGCCGAGGCTGGACGCGCCGCGTACGAGGTGATCGTGAGGGCCGTGGAGGACGCGCGCGCGGGCCGCGTCGACGCGATTGCCACGGCGCCGATCAGCAAGCTGGCGTTCGCGAAGGCTGGCCTCCCCTGGAAGGGCCACACGGAGCTTCTGGCGCACTTGTGCGGCGTGGACCATGTGGCGATGATGTTCCACGCGCCTCGGCTCGCGGTCGTGCTCGCGACCGTCCACGTGCCCCTTGCCCACGTCCCGCGGCTCCTCACGCTCGAGCGCGTCGGCGGTATCCTGCGCCTCACACACGCGTCGATGCCGCGCTTCGGCGTGTCCGCGCCGCGGATCGCGCTCGCCGGTCTCAACCCGCACGCGGGCGAGGCGGGCCTGCTGGGCGGGGAGGACGAGGCGGTGCTGGCTCCGGCGGTGGCGGACGCACGCGCAGCGGGAGTGAACGTCACCGGGCCGCTGCCGGCGGACACCGTCTTCGTCAGGACCGTGCGCGGCGAGTTCGACGTCGTGGTGGCCTGCTATCACGACCAGGGGCTGATTCCGGTCAAGCTGCTGGCGTTCGGGGAGGCGGTCAACGTCACGCTCGGCCTTCCCATCGTACGGACCTCCGTCGATCACGGCACGGCGTTCGACATCGCCGGCCGCGGTGTGGCCGACGCCGGCAGCCTCGTGCACGCCGTCCGGCTGGCGGCCCGTCTCGCGCGCGCCGGGGTGGCGCCGTGAGCGCGGCGAGGAAGGATACGGCGGCGCGTGAGGCGCGCGAGAAGGCCGAGACGGTGATCGCCGAGAACCGCAAGGCGCTCCACGACTATCACATCATCGAGACGTTCGAGGCCGGGATCATGCTCCTCGGTACGGAAGTGAAGGGCATCCGCGAGGGCAAGGCGAACCTGCGGGACAGCTACGCGAGGGTGGACAAGGGCGAGGTCTGGCTCCATAACGTCCACATCAACCCCTACAGCCATCGCGGCTACGTGGACCACGATCCGCGGCGCAAGCGGAAGCTGCTGCTGCACCGCATCGAGATCCGCAAGCTGATCGGCAAGACGGCCGAGAAGGGCCTCACCCTCGTGCCGCTGCGGATGTACTTCAAGAACGGCCGGATCAAGGTGGCCCTCAGCCTCGTGAAGGGCAAACAGGCGCACGACAAACGTGAGACAATCCGGCGCCGTGAGATCGACCGCGAGACGCGCGCGGCGGTGAAGGAGCGCAAGCGATGACGGGGCGACGGGGCATCATCCTGGCCGGGGGATCCGGCACGCGCTTGTACCCGGCGACGCGGGCGCTGTCCAAGCAGCTGCTGCCGATCTACGACAAGCCGATGGTGTACTACCCGCTGAGCACCCTGATGCTCGC
>CAZNOC010000210.1:0-7267 GCA_964574545.1 uncultured Bifidobacteriaceae bacterium
CCTTCAGGTAGTAGGCGTCGTAGTAGCCGGCGCTCAGCACGTAGGTGCCGAGCATAATCCGCCGCTTCACTTCGGGTCCGAAGCCCTCGTCGCGCGTGCGTTCGTACATCGTGCGCAGCGTATCGCCTGGCTCGAGCGTGGTCCGGTATCCGTAGCGGGCGCCGTCGTAGCGGGCCAGATTGGAGCTCGCCTCGGCGGTCGCGATGAGGTAATAGACCGGGATGGCATGGCGCGCATGCGGCAGATCGACATCGACGATCGTGGCGCCACGCGCCGACAGCACGTCGAGGGAGGCCGTGAAGGCCTGCAGGACGGCCGTCGCCACCCCCTCGGAGACGAACGCTCGAGGCACGCCGATACGGAGGCCGCGCACGTCGCCCGTCAGGGCCTCGAGGTAGTCGGGCACGGGTGTGGAGACCGACGTGGCATCGTGCGCGTCGGCGCCCGCGAGCACCGCGAGTACGAGCGCGACATCCTCCACAGTGGATGCCAGGGGACCGATCTGATCGAGCGACGATCCGTATGCGAGAAGGCCGTAGCGGGAGACGCGCCCGTAACTCGGCTTGAGCCCCGCGACGCCGCAGAACGCGGCCGGCTGGCGGATCGAGCCGCCCGTGTCCGACCCGAGGGCTACGGGCACGATCCGCGAGGCCACCGCCGCGGCCGACCCGCCGCTCGATCCGCCGGGAGTGCGGTCGAGCGCCCACGGATTGCGCGTCGGGCCGAACGCTGACGTCTCGGTGGAAGATCCCATCGAGAACTCGTCGCAGTTCGTCTTGCCGAGGATCACCGCACCCGCGGCTTCCAGCCGGCTGACGGCCGTTGCGTCGAACGGTGGCGTGTAGTGCGCGAGGATGCGCGACCCGGCGGTCGTGCGGATGCCGCGTGTCGAGATGTTGTCCTTGAGGGCGACGGGCACGCCGTGCAGCGGGCCGGGCGTGTCGCCGGACGCGCGTGCGGCGTCCAGCGCTTGCGCGCGTGCCAGCGCTCGTTCCGCGGCCACGGTGGTGAACGCGCCCAGTGCCACGTCGAGGGTGGCGGCGCTGTTGAGGGCGTCCTGGCAGACGTCCGCGGCGCGGCGCTCGCCGCGCGTGATGGCATCGCGCAGGCCGCGCGCGGTTGTGGACGGCAGCCCGCTCATCCGATGGCCCTGGGCACTTTGAAGAGGCCGGCTTCGACGGCGGCTTCCGGGGCGTTCGCGAGCGCCTCGTGACGCGGCAACGTGGCGCGCGCCTGATCGGGACGGTCGAGCGGCGCCTGGCCGAGCACGTGCGCGGTCGGCGGCACCCCGCTCGTGTCGACCGCCTGGATCTCGGCCACGTAGCCGAGGATGTCGGCCAATTGCCGGCTGAAGAGGGCGACCTCGTCGTCGGTCAGGTCCAGGTGGGCGAGGGCGGCGATGCGAGCCACTTCCTGCCGGGTCAACGATGCGGGCATAGCGCTCGAATGGTACCACGCCGGCGGTGTCTCCTCCTTTTGGCGGATGGCGTGACATGCGCACGGGCGGTATAGTGGGAGATTGTCTGCCCCGGGCAGCGCCGTGTCCTTCTGTCTCTCAGAAGTTGGACACGCACCGGACGTCCCGGTCCGTGCGTCGTACGCACGTCGGCAGACAGGAGCAGTGTTCATGCAGGCGACGTGGTTCGGGATTCGTAGCTCGGGAGCGGCAGGAGCGGGGATGCTGGTGCTGGCCTTCGCCGCCGCGGCATGCGGAGGCGACTCGGCGCCGGGGGCAGGCGGGCCGCCTGGCGGCGGGTTTCCCGCGATGGGCGTTGAAGTGCTGGCGCTCGAGTCGCGGCCCATCGAGCAGACGACCGAATACGTCGGCACGGTGAAGTCTCGCCAGTCGACCACCATCCAGCCTCAGGCGGAGGGCTTCATCACACGCATCGCGGTGCGCTCTGGAGACCGCGTGCGGGCGGGCGCGCTCATCATGGAGATCGACTCCGCCTCGCAGCAGGCGACGGTGGCGAACCTCGAATCGCTGCGGGCGGTGCGCGAGGCGGACGTGGCGTTCGCGCGCCAGCAGGATCAACGCATGCGCACGCTTCTCGAGGCCGGTGCGGTCAGCGCTCGCGAACTCGAGCAGGCGCAGACGGCGCTCGAGACCTCCGAGGCGCAGTTGCGCGCCGTTGACGCACAGATTCGCCAGCAGCAGGTCGAGCTGGCGTACCACCGCGTGACCGCGCCCACCGGCGGCGTCATCGGCGACATTCCGGTGAGGGTCGGCGACCGCGTCACGCGCGCCACACGCCTGACGACCGTGGACGACAACGAGGGCCTCGAGGTGTACCTCAACGTGCCGATCGCCCTGGCGCCGGATCTGCGGGTGGGGCTGCCCGTCCGCATCGTGACCGACGACGGCGAGGTGCTCTCCACCGAAGCGATCACGTTCGTGGCACCCTCGGTGGACGAGACCACGCAAACGGTGCTTGCGAAGGCCGCGATCGCGCGCAACGCTGCCGGATTCCGTACCGAGCAGTACGTGCGTGCCCGCATCGTGTGGCGGGACGCCCCGGGCCTGACGGTGCCTCTCGTGTCGGTCACGCGCATCAACGGCCGGTACTTCGTGTTCGTGGCCGAATCCGCGGAGGGCCAGACCGTGGCGCGGCAGCGCCCGGTGGACCTGGGCGCCGTCGTGGGCAATGACTACGTCGTGCGGAGCGGGCTCAGCGAGGGCGACCGCCTCATCGTGTCCGGCGTGCAGAAGATCGGCGACGGCATGCCCGTGTCACCCCAGCCCGTCGGCACGGCGCCCGCGCCGCCGCCCCAGCGCTAGCGGCCCCGGAGCCCCATGTTCACCGACATCTTCATCCGGCGTCCCATTCTCTCCACGGTCTGCTCGCTCGTCATCATCATCGCGGGCGCCGTCGCGATCCCGACGCTCCCGATCGCCAGGTACCCGGAGCTGACGCCGCCGTCGGTCACCGTGAACGCCTTCTATACCGGCGCCAACGCGCAGGCGGTCGAGAGCGCGGTCACGACGCCGCTCGAGCAGGTCATCAACGGCGTCGAGGGGATGACCTACATCACCTCGTCGAGCACCAACAGCGGCGTGAGCAGCATCACGGTGTTCTTCGACGTGGACCGCGACCCCGACCTGGCCGCGGTCGACGTCCAGAACCGCGTCAACCAGGCGCTCGGCCGCATGCCGGCAGACGTGCGGACCAACGGCATCAGCGTCACGAAGAACTCGGCGGGCTTCCTGATGGGGCTCGGCTTCTTCTCGCCCGACAATCGCTACGACTCGCTCTTCATCAGCAACTACCTCGACGTTTACGTCCGCGACGCCATCAAGCGCGTGCCGGGCGTCGGCAACGTCATCATCTTCGGCGAGCGCAAGTTCGCCATGCGCCTGTGGCTCGATCCGGGCCGGCTCGCCGCGCGCGGCCTGACCGCCGGCGACGTCGTCAACGCGCTGCGCGAGCAGAACGTGCAGGTGGCCGCCGGCAGCCTCGGGGATGCGCCCATGGCCGCGGAGCAGATGTACCAGCTCTCGGTGCGGGCCATGGGCCGGCTGTCCGAGGCGGCCGAGTTCGAGGACGTGGTGGTCAAGGCGGGTGGCGACGGCGCGCTCGTCCGGCTGAGCGACATCGGCCGTGTCGAGCTGGGCGCGGAGACCTACTCCTCGAACCTGCGCTTTCTCGGTCTCGAGGCCTCCGGCATGGGCATCCAGTTGCTGCCCAGCGCGAATGCGCTCGAGGTGGACGAGGGCGTCCGTGCGGCCATGGAGGCCCTGGCGCCGACGTTTCCCCCCGGCCTCGAGTACGCCATTGCCTTCGACAACGTGTCGGTCGTGCGCGAATCCATCGCCGAGGTGCTGAAGACGCTCGCCGAGGCCATCGGGCTCGTCATCCTCGTGATGTTCCTGTTCCTCCAGAACTGGCGGAGCACCATCATCCCGACCATCACCATCCCCGTGTCGCTCATCGGCACGTTCGCCTTCATCAAGCTCTTCGACTTCTCGATCAATACCTTGACGCTCTTCGGCATCGTGCTCGCCACGGGCATCGTCGTGGACGATGCGATCGTGGTGATCGAGAACATTGAGCGGCACATCACCCAGTACGGAAAGAAGGCGCAGCGCGCCGCCATCGATGCGATGCGCGAAGTGTTCAGCGCCGTCATCGTCATCGGCGTCGTGCTCATCGCCGTGTTCGTGCCGGTCGCGTTCTTTCCGGGCACGACCGGCCGGCTCTACCAGCAGTTCTCGCTCACGATTGCGTTCGCTGTCCTGTTGTCGGTGTTCAACGCCGTGACGCTCACGCCGGCCCTGGCGGCCCTGCTGCTCGACAAGGAGAGCCACGAGCACCGCGGCCTCTTCAAGGTGTTCAACCGCATCGTCGATGCGGGGACCGACTTCTACGTCCGGGCCGTCCGCTGGGCGCTCAGCCAGCGGCTGGCCATGCTGGTGCTGTTCCTCGTCGGGCTCGCGGGCACGTGGTGGGTCTTCTCGGCGGTGCCGTCGGCGTTTGTGCCGGACGAGGACGAAGGCTACTTCATCACCATCGTGCAGGCGCCGGCCGGGGCGTCGCTCGAGTACACGACGAACATCGCCAAGGAGGTCGAGGAGGTGCTGTTCGCGCAACCCGAGATCGCCGGCGTGTTCTCGGTGATGGGTTTCAGCTTCGCGGGCGCGGCGCCGAACAACGGGCTCATCTTCACCAGGCTGAAGGACTTTGAGGAGCGCCGCGGCGACGACCAGTCGCTCGCGGCCGTGCTCAACCGGATCCGCGGGCCGTTGTTCGGGATTCCCGGGGCGATCGTCGTGCCGTTCGCGCCGCCGGCGATTCAGGGCCTCTCGGCGTTCGGCGGGTTCCAGTTCGAGGTGCTCGACCAGTCGGGTGGTGACATCACGCAGCTGGCCGACGCCACGGCGCAGCTCGTGAACCAGGGCAACCAGTCGGGGCGCGTGGCCGGCCTCTTCAGCAGCTTCACCGCCAGAGACCCGCAGCTGGTGGTCGAGATCGACCGCGACCGCGCGCGCGCGCTGGGCCTGCCGCTGCGCGAGGTCACCGACGCGCTGCAGGTCTTCCTCGGGTCGCAGTACGTGAACGACTTCGACTTCAACAACCGCGCCTACCGGGTGTACGTGCAGGCCGATCAGTCGTTCCGGGCCGCGCCCTCGGACCTCGGCCAGCTCTACGCGCGCACGCAGAACGGCGAGATGGTGACGCTCGACTCCGTGGTGCGGCTGAGCGAGACGACGGCGCCGCAGGTGATCAGCCACTTCAACCTCTTCCGGTCGGCCGAGATCACCGGATCCGGAGCGCCGGGCGTGAGTTCGGGCGAGGCGCTGCGGGCGATGCAGGAGCTGGCAGCCGAGCACCTGCCGCCGGGATTCACCTACGCGTGGGCGGGCCTGTCGCTGGAAGAGATCCAGGCCGGGTCGCAGGCCGCCTACATCTTCGCGCTGAGCGTGCTGCTCGTCTACCTGGTGCTCGCGGCGCAGTACGAGAGCTGGGTGCTGCCGTTCATCATCCTGCTCGGCGTGCCGCTGGCCGTCCTCGGCGCGCTCTCGGCGCAGCTCGTGCGGGGGTTCTCGAACGACGTATTCTGTCAGGTCGGCCTCGTCATGCTCATCGGCCTCGCCGCCAAGAATTCGATCCTGATCGTCGAGTTCGCCGAGCAGCTGCGCGGCCGTGGCCTGTCGATTGTCGAGGCGGCGGTCGAGTCGTCGCGTATCCGCCTGCGGCCGATCCTGATGACATCGATGGCGCTCATCCTGGGTGTCATGCCGCTGGCGCTCGCGTCGGGCGCGGGCGCCGGGGCCCGCAACTCGGTCGGCACGGCCGTCGCGGGTGGCATGTTCGCCTCGATGGTGCTGTCGGTCATCTTCATTCCGGTGCTCTACGTGATCATCCGGTCGCTGGCGCCGGGCGGCGGCCGCTACGCGCTGGCGCGTGAAGACGGGGAGGAGGCCGCGCATGGGTAGCGGCACGGGCAGGCGGTTCCTCGGGGCGCTCGTGATCCTGGCCATGGCCGGGGGAAGCGCCGCGGCGCAGGATCCCGCGACGGTGACACTCGACGAGGCGGTGCGCCTCGCGACCGAACGCAACCCGACCGCGCGGCAGGCGGCCGTCGCCATCCTGAGAGCCGACGCGCTCTTGCAGCAGGCTCGCACGGTGTCGATGCCGACCGTCAATGCGGGCGTGGCCACGACGCTGCTCGACGGCGAGCGCGGGTTCGACGACTTCGTCACCCAGCCCCGGACGCAGTCGCTCTTCAGTGCCTCGGTGTCGTACCCGGTGCTGGCGGCGGCACGCTGGGCGGCGCGCACGCAGGCCGAGGACCAGGTGCGGGTGGCGGAGCAAAGAGCAGACGAGGTGCGCCGGCAGGTGGCGGTCGTCACGGCGGGCGCTTATCTTGCCATCATCGCCCAGAAGCGCCAGGTCGAGGTCAACGAGCGCGCGAAGGAGACCGCGCAGGCGCATCTCGAGTACGCGCGGGCACGGCTCGAAGGCGGGGTGGGCAGCAAGCTGAACGAACTGCGGGCGGCGCAGGAAGTGGCGACAAGCGACGTCCTGCTCGAGTCGGCGCGTCTTGGCGTGCGCCGCGCGCAGGAGGCGCTGGGCGTCCTGACCGCAGCCGACGCTCCGGTTGACGCCGGCGCCGAGCCCGCGTTCGAGACGCCGGCCGTTCCAGCCGGCGAGGACTGGCTGCGGGGGCGGACCGACGTCCGTCTGTTCACCGTCGAGCGGGATGCCGCCGAGCGCGTGTTCCGCGACAGCCGCAAGGACTGGATCCCGACGGGGACCGTCTCGTTCGAACCGCAGTACGTCACGCCGGCCGGGCTCTTCCAGCCGTCGAGGACCTGGCGCGGCGTGCTCCAGTTCGCGGTGCCGCTCTTTGACGGCGGGCAACGACGCGCCGTTGCGCGTCAGCGAGAGGTGGCGGTCGAGGCGGCGGCGCTGGTGCTCACGGAGGCGGAGCTCAGGGCGCGCGCGGATCTGCGGACGGCGCGGGCGGCGGTCGAGAGCACGGATCGTGCGCTCGCGAGCGCGAGGCTGGCCGCGCAGCATGCCGGCGACGTGCTGCGCATCACCGACGTCGCGTACCGCGCCGGGGCCACGACGAACATCGAGGTGATCGACGCCCAGCGCCGGGCCCGCGATGCCGACACGGCCGCCGCCCAGGCCGAAGACCGCCTGCGCCAGGCCCGTCTCGACCTGCTGGTCGCGCTGGGCCAGTTCCCGTAACCTGTCCGAACCCGACGAACCTGCCCGAACCTGACGAACCTGCCCGAACCTGACGAACCTGCCCGAAC
>CAZNOC010000211.1:0-7193 GCA_964574545.1 uncultured Bifidobacteriaceae bacterium
CACCGTGTCTGATTACCGCCCCCAGGAACTCGACCGCAAGTGGCAGCAGCACTGGGCCGAGACCCAGGCTTTCGAGGTCACCGAGGACCGGTCGAAGCCGAAGTTCTACTGCCTCGAGATGTTCGCGTACCCGTCAGGGCACGCGCACGTCGGCCACGTCCGCAACTACATCATCGGCGACGTCGTCGCCAGGCTGAAGCGCCTGCAGGGCTTCAACGTGCTGCACCCGTTCGGGTGGGATGCCTTCGGGCTCCCGGCCGAGAACGCGGCCATCAAGCACGGCATCCCTCCGGAGCGGTCCACGCTCGACAACATCGCCCACATGAAAGGGCAGTTGCAGCGGCTCGGCATCAGCTACGCCTGGGCTCGGGAGCTGGCCACGTGCCTCCCGGACTATTACCGCTGGAACCAGTGGCTCTTCACCAGGATGGTCGAGCGCAACCTGGCCTACCGGAAACGCTCGACGGTCAACTGGTGTCCGAGTTGCAGCACCGTGCTCGCCAACGAGCAGGTCGTGGACGGCGAGTGCTGGCGCTGCGGGTCGGTCGTCACGCAGAAGGACCTCGAGCAGTGGTTCTTCCGGATCACGGCGTACGCCGACGACCTCCTGACCGGCGCCGACGCGCTCACCGAGTGGCCCGAGAAGGTCCTGACGATGCAGCGCAACTGGATCGGTCGGTCAGAGGGCGCCCGCGTGCGGTTTCCGATTGTTGGGTCCGACGAGGTCATCGAAGTCTTCACGACGCGGATCGACACGATCTATGGGGCCACGTTCGTGCTGCTGGCGCCGGAGCATCCGCTCGTCTCGCGCCTCGCGGATCAATCGGCCGACCCGGCCGCGATGAAGGCCGAGGCGCAGCGGTTCCGGATGCAGGACCGTGCGGGACGCGTGAGCGGTGAGGTCGAGAAGGAAGGATTCTTCATTGGGTGTCACGCCACCAACCCGTTCACGGGCGAGGCGGTGCCGATCTGGGTGGCCAACTTCGTCCTGGGCGAGTACGGCACGGGTGGCGTGATGGCCGTGCCCGCACACGATCAGCGCGACTTCGAGTTCGCTCGCAAGTACGACCTGCCCATTCGCGTCGTGATCCAGCCGGAAGGCGGAGCCCCGTCCGCCGTTGACATGATGACTGAGAGCGTGTCGAACGACGGCGTGCTGGTGAACTCCGGCGAGTGGAACGGACTGGGGTCGGACGAGGCGAGACGCCGGCTCACCGCGGAGGCCAGGGCACGCGGTCTCGGCGAGGGTACCGTGCAGTTCCGGCTGAAGGACTGGGGCATCTCGCGACAGCGCTATTGGGGCACGCCCATTCCGATGATCCACTGCGAGCGGGACGGCGTCGTGCCCGTCCCCGACGACCAGCTCCCCGTCTTGCTGCCTCCCATGACGGAGTTCACCGGCAAGGGGGAGTCGCCGCTGGCCCAGGTCCCCGAGTTCGTGAACGTGACCTGTCCCCGGTGCGGTGGTCCCGCACAGCGGGAGACCGACACGATGGACACGTTCGTGGACTCGTCCTGGTACTTCTACAGGTTTGCCGACGCCCACAACGGCCAGCTGCCGTTCGATCCCGCGAAGGTCGCGTACTGGTGCCCGGTGGACTTCTACTCGGGCGGCGTGGAGCATGCGATTCTTCACCTGATCTACTCGCGCTTCTTTGCCCGGGTGTTCCGCGATCTCGGCATGGTGGAGCACGCCGAGCCCTTCACCCACCTCCTCACCCAGGGGATGGTGCTGAAGGACGGCCAGGTGATGTCGAAGTCGAAGGGCAACGTCGTCGATCCCGACACGATGCTTCAGAAGTTCGGGGCCGATGCGTTGCGCTTGTATGTCATGTTCGTGGCACCCCCGGAGAAGGAGGTCGAGTGGACGGACAGCGGCCTCGAGGGCAGCTTCCGGTTCCTGGCGCGCGCCTGGCGCATGGCCGACCAGTGGCAAGAGAGGGCCGGCGCAGCGGCTCCGCTCGACACGGCCACGTTGGCCGCGCCCGAGCGCGCGCTCCGCAGGAAGACGCACGACACCATCAGGCGCGTGACGACGGACATCGATACGCGGAAGCAGATGAACACGGCCGTCTCGGCGATGATGGAGCTCGTCAACGAGCTCTATGCCTTTACCGAGGAGCAGCGCTCGACGGGGACACCCCAGGCGGCGGCTGTGGCGAGAGAGGCCATCGAGGCACTGATTCTGATGCTGTCGCCGTTTGCCCCGCACACGGGCGAGGAACTGTGGGCCGCCTACGGCCACGCCGGAGGGCTCGCCACGGCGTCGTGGCCGGTCTTCGACGCGGACGCCGCTCAGGCCGAGGAGATCGTCGTACCGGTGCAGGTCAACGGGAAGGTCCGTGGCCGCGTCACGGTGCCGCCGGACGTGACGGACGAGGATCTGCAGGCGCTCGCGCTTGCCGAGCCGGGCGTGAGGACGCATACCGAGGGAAAGACGGTGAAGAAGGTGGTGATTGCCAAGGGCCGCCTCGTGAGCGTGGTGGTGGGATGACGCGTCGCGAGCTCATCGCCGTGCTGGCTGGTGCGGGTCTCAGCGCCTCGTGCGGCTACGCCCTCGCCGGGCGCGGGTCGTTCCTTCCCGAGTACATCCGCACCGTGGGCATCCCCATGTTCGGGAACAAGACGCCGTACTTCACCGTGGAACAGGTGTTTACGGAGAAGGTCCGCGTGGAGTTTCAGAGCCGCGGTCCGTACACCATCGAACCGAATGAGGCGGGTGTGGACGGCGTGGTGCGCGGGGACGTACTGGGGATCACCCTCACGCCCGTCGGGTTCACCGAGCAGCAGCAGGCCAGCCGGTACCAGTTCACCGTGACGGTGAGCGTCAGGTTTGACGACCTCACCACGCAGCGCACGCTCTGGGACAACCCGGGGCTGTCGTTCTCCGATGAGTACGAACTGGCCAGCGGCGCCAGCGCCGGGCTCGATGCGGCGTCTTTTCTCGACCAGGAACGCTCCGCGATCGACAGGCTCTCCACCGACCTTGCGAGAAGTGTCGTCAGCGCGATCCTGGAAGCGTTCTGATGCTGTCACGGACAAACACGAAGGACACGAAGGCCACGAAGGCAGGACTGATGTCAATTCCGGGGCTCTCGCTGGCCGGGGGTCGCGCCGATCGCGGTCTGGCCCGTGGCACCACTCAGAACCGGCCGACGAGCGTGTCCGTCCTTTCGTTGATTCATACGTCCTTCGTGACCTTCGTGTCCTTCGTGTTTGTACGTCGCAGCGTGGTGCCCCAGTGACCCCTGCCGAGGCGCGGAAGGCGATTGCCAGCGGGGAGACGGGGCCGCTCTACCTGCTCGAGGGCGACGACCTGCAGTCGCGGCACGACCTCGCGCTCGAGTTCACCGGCATCGTCGAGTCCGGCCTCGAGGCCTTCAACGTCGAGGCGTTCCATGCCAACGAGGCCACCTCAGCGTCGCAGCGTGACCAGATGATCTCCGACATCCTCGGCACCGCGCGCACGCTGCCCATGATGGGGCCGCGGCGTCTCGTGCTGGTTCACGACGCCGAGAGGCTCCTGTCGCCCAAGAGGGGGCGCGATGACGATGCGCAGCCGGCCCTGCCGGGTGGCAAGGGACGCGCCAAAGCGAGGGCGCTCACGCCGTCGGAGGCGCTGGAGCAGTACTTCGAGTCGCCTGAACCCATGACGACCCTCGTCTTCGTGGCGGGTGCGCTCGACAGCAACAGACGCCTGGTCAAGCTGCTCCGGAAGCGCGCGGTCAGCGTGGACTCGGGCACCCTCGAGACGGGGGCCGATGCCGCCAGGTGGATTCGCGCCCGGCTCGATCGCGACGAGATGGAGATGGAGCCGGCGGCGATGAGCCTGCTGCTCGAGGCGACGGGGCTGCGCCTGGGGCGTGTCCGGGCCGAGATCGAGAAGCTCGTGCTCTACGCATCGGGCGAGCGGTGCATCACGCCTGCGCACGTCAAGGACCTCGTGATGCCGCAGGAGGAGCCGTCCGAGGGGCCCGCCGTTGGCATGGCCATCAAGGATGGCGATGCGAAGCGCGCCCTCACGGAACTCACCGCGCTCTTTGACGCCGGCGTGGTCGCACCCCTCATCCTCGGGCAGATCCGCTGGGCCGCGACGCAGCTGCGCCCGCCGGCGCGCGTGAAGCGCGGGCTCGGCCTGGTCCTCGACACCGACCTCAACCTGAAGTCGTCACGCGGCGAGCCCCGCTTCCTGCTCGAGCGCCTCGTCGTCGAGTTGTGCGCCGGCGGCGCCGCGTCGAGCGCGGGCCCGCGGGCGCCCTGGAGCCGGCGCTGAGCGCAGGGTGCGCCGACCACCAGGATCTCGCAGTCATTCCATCCGCAGCGCCTCAATCGGGTCGGCGCCAGCCGCGCGACGCGCCGGCAGGTAGCAGGCCACGACGGACGCCGCGACGAGGGCTGCCGCGGCCGCTCCGACGGAGACCGGATCGAGCGGGGTCACGCCGAACAGGAACCGCTCGATCAGTTGCCCCGCGCCGAGCGTCGCCGCCAGGCCGATGGCCGCGCCGGCGGCGGCCAGCGTCAGCCCGCGCCCCATCACGGCGGCGACGAGGTCCGCCCGCGTGGCGCCGAGTGCGATGCGGACACCGAGCTCGCGCATCCGCATGCCGATGACCGCGCTCAGCACGCCGTACACGCCGCCCGCCGCCAGCAGCAGGGCGACGATCGCGAACGCGACGATGATCGCGAGCGCGAAGCGGCGCGGGGAGGTGGTGCGCGCCACGAGGTCGTCCAGCGTCGCCGTGCGGTAGATGGGCTGGTTCGGGTTGGCCGCCCAGATCGCGGCCTTGGCGGGCTCGATCGCCGCGCGGGGATCGCCCGCGGTCCGGACGACGAAGGTCATCGAGCCGGCCGGGGCCTGGGCGTGCGGCAGGAACACTTCCGGCCGCGGGGGCTCGGTGAGGGCGTCGTGGCGGATCGCCCCGACGATACCGACGACCTCGGCTTCGCCGCGCTGGCCGGCCAGCTCGAATGCGATGCGATCGCCGATCGGATCGCGTCCCTCCGGCCAGTAGCGGGCGGCGAGCGTGTCGCTGACGAGGGCGACGAGAGGCCGGCCGGCCCGGTCACCGTCGTCGAAGAGCCGGCCGCGCCGCAGCGGGACGCGGAGCGCTTCGAACGCCCCGGGCGTCGCCGGCGAGAAGAACGCGCGCGGCGTCTCTCCCTCGGCCGGCGGCGGCTGGCTGGCGATCGTGAAGACCTCCTCGAGGTTGATGTTCACCTCGATGAACGGCATCGCCATCACCGCGCCGGCGGCCTCGACGCCCGGCAGCGCCGCCAGGTGTCCGACGGCCTCGTCGATGTAGCGCGCGCGGCGTCCGGCGGTCGGCTGCTGGCCTTCGGCGAAGACCTGGAGCGCGAGGACGTTCGCGCGGGTGAAGCCCGTCTCGACCGACGCGAGCGAGACGAAGCTGCGCAGCAGCAGCCCGGCGCCGGCCAGCAGCACGAACGCCAGCGCGACCTCCGCCACGACGAGCGCCGAGCGCAGCCGCAGCGAGCGCCGACCGGCCGTCGTGGTCCGCCCGCCGGCGGAGGAGAGCCCGGCGCGCCCCGCCCGGAGTGCGGGCAGCAGGCCAGAGACGAGCGCGACGGCGACGGCGACGACGCCGGCAAAGGCCAGGGCCCGGCCGTCGAGGTGCAGCGTGTCGATCCACGGGATCGACGCCGGTCCGAGCTGCACGACCCCGCGCAGGGCGGCGTGCGCGAGCCAGACGCCCGCCAGCGTGCCCGCCGCGGCGACCAGGAGGCTCTCGGTCAGCAGTTGCCGCACGACGCGGGGGCGCGACGCGCCGAGGGCCAGCCGAATCGCCACCTCATGCTCCCGGGCCATCCCACGGGCCAGCAGCAGGTTCGCGACGTTCACGCACGCGATGATGAGCACCAGCGCGACCGCCACCGCGAGCAGGGCGAACGCACCACGCACGTCGCCGACCATGTGGTCGCGGACGCGCACCACCAGCGCGCCGACGTCGTGATTGGTGCGTGGGTGTTCGGCGCCGAGTTGCTGGCTGATGGCGGCAAGCTCGGCCTGGGCCGCCTCGAGGGTTACGTCCGGCTTCAGGCGGGCGACGACGTTCCAGAAGCCGCTCGTCCGGATGTGGGGTTCCCAGTCCTGGACGATCTTGGGCATCCATACGTGCCGTGCGGCGGATGCCGGAAGCAGGTGCGGCTGGAACGTCTCCGGGACGACGCCGATGAGCGTCACCGAGGCGCCGTTGATGTCGAATGCGCGACCAACCACTGACGGGTCGCCGCCGAAGCGCTGGCGCCAGAAGCGCTCGTGGACGACCATCACGTGGTTCCGGCCCGGCGCGAACTCGTCGGCGCGGAACAGGCGTCCGAGGAGCGGCTGCACCGGGAACGCCTCGAAGAAGCCGTCCGTCACCTGCATGGCGAAGAACACCTCCGGCTCGTCGCCCCCCGTGTGGTTGAGGCCGAAGGGCACGGCGGCGGCGAACGTCTCGAACGAGGTGACCCGCTCCCGCCAGTCGAGGAAGTTGGCCGGCGCCACGTCGAGACGCCCCGGGGTGTCCGCCCGTGTCTCCCAGACGGTGACGAGGCGGTCGGCGTCCGGGTAGGGGAGCGGGCGGAGCAGGATCTGATCGGTGACGCTGAACATCGCGACGGTTGCGCCGACGCCGACGGCGAGGATGGCCACTGCCGTCGCGGCGAAGCTCGTGTTGGCGGTCATCTGCCGCCAGCCGTGTCGAAGGTCGTCAATCCAGTCGAAGTCGGCGACCGTGCGCTGGCGGAGCCAGAACGCGTCCACGAACGCCCCGAGGGCGTAACCGACGAGCCCGCGAGACCCGGCAGCCTGCGACGCTGCGACAAGCTCGGCGTGCCACTCGCGCCGCCAGTCGGCACGAAGCGCACGAGGAACCAGGGGGGTCGCCATCGTGACGACATGCAGGGCCCAGCGCAGCTGGCGAGGCTGGATGTTCATGGCTGGATCCCGCCCTTCAGGGGCGCCAGGGCCGTGGGCACGTCCGCGAGGCGGCGGTAGCGCCGCGAGGCTTCGAGCGCCACGGTCCGGCCGCCTCCGGTCAATTCGTAGTAGCGCCGCGCGGGGCGCTGGTCCCGTCGTGCGGTGGCCTCGTCCTCCCAGCGCGACTGGACGCAGCCTTCGGCGTCCAGACGGCGCAGGATGGGGTACACCGTGCCGCTCGGGAGGCCGGTGGCGCCCATGATGTCGAACC
>CAZNOC010000212.1:0-3122 GCA_964574545.1 uncultured Bifidobacteriaceae bacterium
TGCGCGCCGCGGATCGCATCGCCCTGCTGCACGAAGGGCGCCTGGTGCAGTGCGGCGCCGCGGAGGAGCTGTACACGCGCCCGTCGACGCTGTTCGCGGCGCGTTTCTTCAGCGACATCAACGAACTCGACGGCACCTGCCGGCAGGGCCGTGTCGAGACGCCGCTCGGGTCGTTTGCCTCGCCGGCGCTGGCCGACGGGACGCCGGCGCGCGTCTGCATCCGCCCGGAGCACCTGCGCCTCGCGCCGGGACCCTCGGGAATTGCGGCTCGGGTCGTGCGGACGGCATTCCTCGGCGAAATCGATCATCTCGTGCTCGCGGTGCCCGGGCTCGACACGCGTCTGACGCTCCGTGCGTTCGGGAGAACGGGCCTCGGCGTGGACGACGTGGTCTACCTCGAAGTCCCGCCGCACGACGCCCTCATCGTCCCCCGCGACCCACGCTGAACCCACATCCCGCACGTGTCCCCGGAGCGCTCCATGACCACCCCGTTCACGACCTCGCTCACGCCCCTGGCGCTCTGCGCCGCGCTCCTCCTCACCTCCGCTCCCGCCGCGGCGCAGGGCGTCAATCTCTACACCACGCGAGAGCCCGGACTCGTGCAGCCCCTGGTCGAGGCGTTCACCAGGGCCACCGGTATCAAGGTGAACAGCATCTTCGTTCGCGATGGACTCGCCGAGCGTGTGGCCGCCGAAGGCGCGAAGTCGCCGGCCGACCTGCTCATGACCGTCGACTTCGGCGAACTCGTCCATCTCGTGGATCGCGGGCTGACCCAGCCCGTGCAGTCACGCACCCTGGAGCAGGCGATCCCGGCTCATCTGCGTGACGGAGAGGGCCGGTGGTTCGCGCTGTCGCTTCGTGCGCGTGTGCTGTACGCGGAGAGGGGCCTCGACCTGACCGCGTTCACCTACGAGCAGCTCGCGGATCCCCGGTGGAAGGGGAAGATCTGCATTCGCGCGGGCCAGCATCCGTACAACACCGCCATGATTGCCGCCTATCTGGCGCGGCACGGCGACGCGCGCACCGAGGCGTGGCTGCGCGGGCTCAAGGCCAATCTGGCGCGCAAGGCCACCGGCGGCGACCGTGACGTCGCGCGCGACATCATGGGCGGCATCTGCGACATCGGCATCGCCAACTCGTACTACGTAGGGCTGATGCGGAGCGGCGCCGGCGGGCCCGACCAGGAGAAGTGGGGTGCGGCCATCAAGGTGATTCTGCCGACGTTCGAGGGTGGGGGCACGCAGGTGAACGTCTCCGGCGCCTCCGTCGCGCGCCACGCGCCGAACCGGGCCGCGGCCGTCCGCTTCCTCGAGTACCTCGTGTCCGACGAGGCGCAGAGGATCTACGCCGAGGCAAACTACGAGTACCCGGTGAAGCCCGGCGCCACGGTGCATCCGATCATCGCGGCGCTCGGGACACTGAAGGTCGACACGCTGTCGCTGACCGAAATCGCGCGCCATCGCGCGGCCGCCAGCCGGCTCGTGGACAAGGTCGGCCTGGACCAGTAGCCACGGCTGCCCGCGGCGGACGGATCGTCGCGACCCGACGGGGTCGGTCCGTCAGTTGATACACTTCGCGTGATGTTCCCCGCACGGCGCCTGACGCCTCCCGACGGGTGGCTCGCCGGCGCCGCCGCCGTGGCCGTCGCGGTGCTCGCGCCCATCGCGGCGCTGGCCCTCGCGGCGTCGCGCGGCGACGCGGCACACTGGGAGCACCTTCTTGCATACGTGCTGCCGGACGCCGTCCGCACGACGGTGGTGCTGCTCACCGGCGTCGGCATGCTCACCGTCGCGCTCGGCACCACGACGGCCTGGCTCGTCACCGCGTACGACTTCCCCGGCCGCCGGGTGCTCGACTGGGCGCTCCTCCTGCCCCTCGCCGTTCCCACCTACATCATCGCCTACGCGTATCTCGACATCCTGCATCCAGTCGGGCCGTTCCAGACGGCGCTGCGCGCGCTGCTCGGCTACGACAGCCCGCGTGAGTTCCGGCTGCCCGACATCCGCTCGATGACGGGCTGCATCGTCCTGCTCGGCTTCGTGCTCTACCCGTATGTCTACCTGACGACGCGCGCGATGTTCCTGATGCAGGCGGCGAACCTGATGGACGTGGCGCGCACGCTCGGCGTGGGCCGTCGCGCCCTGTTCTGGCGCGTGGCGCTCCCGCTTGCGCGTCCGGCGGTTGCCATCGGGGCAAGCCTCGCGATGATGGAGGCGCTCAACGACATCGGCGCCTCCGAGTTCCTCGGCGTGCGCACGCTCACCGTCTCGATCTACACGACCTGGGTCACGCGCACCGACCTGGCGGGCGCCGCCCAGATCGCCCTGGCGATGCTCGCCGTCGTCGTGGGCCTCGTTGTCTTCGAGCGCCGCGCGAGGCGGCACCGGCGCTACGCGAACGACGCGCAGCAGCCGCGGCCCCTGACGCCGCACCGGCTCCGCGGATGGGCCGGCGTCGCCGCCCTGGCCGCCGGCACCGTCCCCGTGGCCGTCGGCTTCGTGATCCCCTTGTCGTATCTCGTGCACGCGGCCATCGCCCGCTTGCAGTTCGCCGGCCTCTCGCCGCGAATCGTCACCGAGATGCTGAGTACCGTGACGATGTCGCTGGTCGCGACGGCGCTGACGGTCGCGTGCGGTGTGCTCGTCGTGTATGCGGTACGCCTTCACCGAGGCTGGTGGCCGGCCGCCTTCGCGCGCGTGGCGGCGCTCGGCTACGCCGTGCCCGGTACGGTCCTGGCCATCGGCCTGCTGCCGGTGGTCACCGGCATGGATCGGCTGATCGACGCCGCCGCCACCCGTGTGCTGGGCATCTCGACCGGACTCCTCCTGCTCGGGTCGGGCGCCGCGCTGGTCTACGCCTACGTCGTTCGCTTCCTGGCGGTGGCGTCTGGCGGCGTCGAAGCCGGCTTCAGCCGGATCTCCCCGTCGCTGGATGATGCGGCGCGGACCATGGGGGAGACGGCGGGGCAGCGGCTGCGGCGGATTCACCTGCCGCTGATGCGTCCGGCGATCGCCACGGCGGCATTGCTGGTGTTCGTGGATTGCATGAAGGAACTGCCGGCCACGCTCCTGCTGCGGCCCCTCGGCTTCGAGACGCTCGCCACCCATCTCTACGGGGAGGCC
>CAZNOC010000212.1:3222-7125 GCA_964574545.1 uncultured Bifidobacteriaceae bacterium
GGTCGCGTTCGGCGCCGTGTGGGCGCTCGGCTACCGCATCCAGCTGGACGGCTCCGGCACGCCACGCCTGGTGGCGCAAACGCCGGCTGACGTGCATGCCGAGGCGGTGGAGGCCCACCGGATGTTGCAGCGGCAGGCCATGCCCGATCCGATCGCCGCGGCCGAACCCGTGCCGCCTGCCCCGGTCGCCATGGAAGCGCCTGCGCCGGACGTCGAGGCCACGCACGCCCTTCCGGACGCGCCGGAAGTGGCGGCGCCGGTGCGGCCCGCCTACTGGACGGGCTTCCGCGGCCCTCTCCGGGACGGTCACTACCAGCAGCGCGCCATCATCACGGACTGGCCGTCGGCCGGGCTCACGCCGCTCTGGAAGCAGCCTGTGGGCGGCGGCTACGCCTCGTTCTCGGTGGCAGGGGGCCGCGCGTTCACCATCGAGCAACGCCGGACCCAGGAGGTGGTGGCGGCCTATGACGTCACCACGGGCCTCGAGGTATGGACGCACGCCTGGGACGCCGACTTCAAGGAGTGGATGGGCGGCGACGGACCACGGGCCACGCCCACGTGGCACGACGGCCGCGTCCACGCCCTGGGCGCCGAAGGCGAACTGCGCGTGCTCGACGCCGCGACCGGCGCCCAGATCTGGCGCGTGAACATCCTCGACGACAACGCCGTGTCCAACATCACCTGGGGCATGGCCGCGTCGCCGCTCGTCTTCGACGACCTCGTCGTCGTCCATCCGGGTGGCTCAGCAGGGCGATCCGTCGTGGCCTACGATCGCCATACCGGAACGCGGCGCTGGTCGGCGCTCGACGACAAGGCCGCATACTCGTCGCCGGTGCTCGCGACGATCGCCGGCGAGCGGCAGGTCCTCGTGCTCACGGCGACACGGCTCGCGGCGCTCGTCCCTGAGACGGGGGAGCTGCGGTGGAGCCACGCCTGGCCGGCGCCGAACGACATCAACGCGTCGCAGCCCGTCCTTGTGGGTGGCGACCGTGTCCTGCTGTCGTCGGGGTACGGCAAGGGCGCCGCGCTCGTGGAGGTGCGCCTGGACGCCGGCACGTGGACCACGCGCGAGGTCTGGACGCACAACCGTCTCAAGAACCGGTTCTCGAGTTCGGTCGTGCTCGACGGCTATCTCTACGGGCTGGACGAGACGATCCTCACGTGCCTCGACCTCGAGACCGGCGAAGTGCAATGGAAGGCGGGCCGCTACGGGCACGGCCAGATCCTGCTGGCCAGCGGACACCTGATCGTGCTCAGCGAGGACGGCGATCTCGCGCTCGTGCGCGCGACGCCAGATCGCCACGACGAGCGCACCCGCTTCGCCGTCCTGAACGGCAAGACATGGAATCACCCGGTGATCGACGATGGGCGGTTGATTGTGAGGAACCTGGCGGAGATGGCTGCGTTCGACCTGCGCGTGCGCTGATCACGGACAACACGAAGATCACGAAGGCCACGAAGACGCACGAAAGACATCGTTATCTCTTGACGGTCCTGTTGCGCAACGGGACGCTTGAGTTCGATGCTTCGTGTCGTCTTCGTGGCCTTCGTGATCTTCGTGTTTGTACGTGCCAGCCCGCTACTGCCGCGTGAACTTCTGGATCCGGCGGCCCGTGGAGGCTTCGCCGACGTAGATGTTGCCGGACGAGTCCACATCCATGCCGTGCGGGCGGAGGAACTGGCCGATCTGGCGGCCGCCGCGGCCGAATTCGCCCACGACCTCGAGCCCCTCGCGGCGCAGGATCCAGACCTTGTGGTTGGTGCCGTCGGCCAGGTACAGCCACTCCTGATCGGCGTCCGGCGAAAGTGCGATGACGAACGCCGAGCCCGAGGCCAGCGTGCGCGGCGCGATGATCCGCTCGTCCACATAGGTGCCATCCTGCTTGAACACCTGGATGCGGTTGCCGCGACGGTCGGCGACGTAGATCAGCCCGTCGT
Organism: uncultured Bifidobacteriaceae bacterium; assembly: GCA_964574545.1. GTDB lineage: Bacteria > Acidobacteriota > Vicinamibacteria > Vicinamibacterales > UBA2999 > JAUXWO01. Next base: position 5,161 of record CAZNOC010000212.1, read on the forward strand.
TCGAGCCGGTCAGCCCGTGCACCGTCTGGAAGGCGCGGGCGGGCGGCCCGTCAGGGTCGCGATCGCCGAAGTCGTAGTCGTCCACGGGCGGCTCGCCGTAGGCGCCCCAGTGGCGCAGGTACTTGCCGGTTTCGCCGTCGAAGACCACGACGCGGCGGTTGCGGTAGCCGTCTCCGACGAACACCTCATTGGTCGTCGGATCCACCCAGATGCCAGCGGGCCCCCCGAGCAGGGTCTGATCGTTGCTGCCCCCGTTCTTGTCGTACTCCCCGATGGTCATCACGAGCGTGCCGTCGCGCGTGAACTTCATCACCCGGTGGTGCACGTACGTGCCGATCCAGACGAAGTCGTTGTGATCGACGAAGATACCGTGCGGGTTGCGCGGCCAGCGCGGCGCATCCTGCCAGTCGCCCCAGGCCTGGACGACCTCGCCCTGGGGGTTGAACTCGATCACCATGGGGGCGGGCGCGCAGCACGTGCCGATCGGCGGCTCCTGCACGGCGGAGATCTCCTCGGGCGTCAGCGTCTCGGGGAGGTGGGTCACCCACACGTGGTCCTGCGCGTCCACGAACACGCCGGTGATCGCGCCCAGAATCCAGTTGTTCGGCAGTTCCTTCGGCCAGGCCGGGTCCACCTGGAAGGCCGGGGCGGCGCCGGCGCTCGCGGCTGTCGGGACGGATGCCGTGTCCGCGGGGGCCGGCGGCTGGCTGCAGGCCGCCAGCAGCAGGGGCAGCAGGATGAGGGTGGCGGCGCGTCTGGAACCGGTCATACGATGTACTACTCCTTCGAGCGAATGTCCGGCCAACCATACCATGCGCCTGGCTGAACCGGCTCGACCTGCCCGCGAGGGCCGTGTATTCTTTTCAGGCGTGCCGTGTGGGGCGACGCAGGCTGTGGCCGGTACGTCTAAGGAGCATCAGGAATGAGATCCGTCACGATGCGGTTGGTGGGGGTGTCGGCCGTCGTGTGGCTGGCGGTGGTCGTGGCCGGTGTGGCCCAGGAGCGGCCGGACCCGCGCGTCGGCCTGAAGGCCGGCCTGTTCGATGCGGGCGAGGCCGCGTGGAATATGGAGCTGGTCTCCACGATGCCGCGCCCCGACGGGTTCTTCGATCCCGAGTCGCCGGCAGGTGTGGCGTCGCCGCCGGAGCGGACGCCGGAAGAAGCCGCCGCGGCGGCCCAGGCCGCCAAGGAAGCGGCAGAGAAAGCCGCCGCGAGCGGCGCGCCGCCCGCTCCGGCCCGCCCGGGCGGCCTCGACTTCGCGAACTCGGACCTGGCCTTCCGCGGCAACCAGATGTTCATCGGGAACTTCCATGGTTTCACGGCCTACGACATCGAGAACACGCGCAGCCCGCGGCTCATCGCTTCCATCGTGTGCCCCGGCGGGCAGAACGACGTGTCGGTGCACGGGAACCTGCTCTTCATGTCGGTCGAGGCGACGCGGGGCCGCGTCGACTGCGGCGGCGGGGGTGTGGCCGAACCGGTGAGCGCGGAGCGCTTCCGCGGCATCCGGATCTTCGACATCACCGACGTGAGCCGGCCCCGGCAGATCGCGGCGGTGCAGACGTGCCGCGGCTCGCACACGCACACGCTGGTGACCAACCCGCGCGACACGACGAAGGTCCACATCTACAACTCCGGCACGGGGAGCCCGCGTTCGGGTGAGGAGCTCGAGGGCTGCGTGGACGCAGGCCCCGAGAACCCGGACAGCGCGCTCTTCAGCATCGACATCATCGAGGTGCCGCTCGCTGCGCCCGAGACCTCGCGCATCGTGAACAGCCCCCGCATCTTCGCGGACGAGACGGGCCGGCTGGCGGGACTCTGGCAGGGCGGCGACCACGGGCCGGGCACGCAGAGCTCGCGCATGACCAACCAGTGCCACGACATCACCGTGTTCCCCGAGGTGGGACTCGCGGCCGGTGCGTGCTCGGGCAACGGCATCCTGCTCGACATCAAGGACCCGGTGAA
>CAZNOC010000213.1:0-7100 GCA_964574545.1 uncultured Bifidobacteriaceae bacterium
GCCACCGCCATCGACGCACGGCGCACGCTCGTAAACACCTGTTTCATCACTGCTTCTCTCCACCTGTCTGGGGTTCGGACCGGCACGCTCGTATTTTGATGGATAACAGTCCGGTCAGACGCTCGAATCGTTCAAGAATAACGAGTTCCACACTACCACCGGCATGTTACGGCTGGGTAAACCTGGTTCACCGCCCGGCCGCATGCATTCTCATCGCTCGGAAAGGCAGAATACGTACCGGATCCCGTCACCGTGATCTGGCCGTGAATCGAAGTTGGATGGATCGGAACCAGTTCTGAATTCAAGCCGATGGATCAGTTGATCCATTCTCGGTCTTTCAGCCAAACCACTCATTACACGGCTGTTACGCCTGACATGGAGGGGCGGACAGATGTACAAGAAACGGGCCTGTCCCTGACGAGACAGGCCCGGAGAGTGAGTCCCGACAGGGCGGGAACTAGTTGCCTTCGCCGGCGGCCTTCTGCTTGCGCAGTTCGGTGGCGCGGTCGCGGAGGGTGTCGGCCTCCTTCAGGAGCGCCTGCTGGCGTGCGGGGTTCGTCTCGAGATTCGCCTGAAGCCGGAGCAGGAGGTTCTTGTAGGCAATGGCCTCCATGTAGTCGTCACGGATGGCGATCGCCTTGTCTACCGCCTCGACTCCCTTGATGACCAGCTCCCGCTTCTCGGCGTCCTGCAGGCGGAAGTCGCGGAAGGCCTTGTCCCAGTAATAGGTCGCCACCGTGTAGTGGGCTTCCGGGTTGTTGGGCTCGATCGCGACGCGCTGATCAAGGGCCTCGATCGTCTTCTCGAACTCACCCTGACGGTTGTAGTAGCCGGCCAGCTGCATGTAGACGCCGGGGTCGTTCGGGCGCGCATCCTTGGCCCGGTTGAATGTCTCCTCGGCCAGCTCGTACTCGCCCGAGTCTTCGTAGATCTTGGCCAGGGCGAAGTAGTTGCTGGGCTCGTTCGGCTCGATCTCGATCATCCGGATGACGACCGGCTCGGCGAGCGTCGGGTCGTTCAGCTTGCCGGGACCGTAGGCCGCGACCAGGTACTCGAGTGAGAGACGCTGCAGGCTCGGGTTGTCGGTCAGCTGCTCTGCTGCCGTCTTGTAGTGCTCAACGGCCCTGGCCAGGTACTCGTCGTTCTGCGCCTCTCCGGCCCGGGCCGGACGGTACAGGTTGTCGTACGAGTTGCCCAGGTAGAAGTGAATCTGCGCGTTGTTCGGGTTGAGACGCAGCGACTCCTCGTAATGATCGACGGCTCCACGCCAATCGCTGGCCGTATAGGACTTGTTGCCGTCCTTGAAGGACTTCATGGCCCGGACTTCGTTGATCTTGCCGCACCCGGCGAGTGCGATCCCGAGCCCGGCGATGAGTGCCAGGTGCGCCACAGAAGACCGGATCCTCATCATTTCCCCCTTCACTAGCCTTGCGTCCGCTATGACGTGATATGGCCGAGCCGGCAGGGCAAACCGCTCGGAATCGACCTGGAATGAGCCGCCAGAGGCCAGAGTATAGCCACTTCCTTGACCCCCCGCAACCCCGACCCTATGATGAAGCGGAGCGGTGCTGCTTCACTCACTTAGACACCGGCTGCCGACATTTGGCCATGATCCGCTTCGAGGACCTGCTCGACAAAGTGCGGGCCTACAGCCCGGACGGCGATCTCGAGCTGCTTCGCCGAGCCTACGTGTTCTCCGCCCTGGAGCACAAGGGACAGGTCCGTCACTCTGGTGAGCCGTATCTCGTTCATCCACTTGAGGTTGCGGATATCCTCGCCGACCTCCGCCTCGACGTCGTTTGCGTCGCCGCCGGGCTCCTTCACGACGTCGTCGAGGACACGCTTACGACCGTCGAGCGCATCGAGGCCCTCTTCGGCCCCGACGTCGCACACGTCGTGGAGGGCGTGACAAAGATCAGCGTGATTCCATTCTCCTCCAGCGAGGAGCGGCAGGCGGAGAACTTCCGCAAGATGCTCCTCGCGATGGTGGACGACATCCGCGTCATCCTCGTCAAGCTCGCCGACCGGCTCCACAACATGCGCACCCTGCAGCACGTCAACGAGGCGAGCCGCCAGCGCACCGCGCAGGAGACCCTCGACATCTACGCGCCCATCGCCAACCGGCTGGGCATGAGCAAGATCAAGAACGAACTCGAGGAGCTGTCCTTCAAGCACCTCGAGCCCTCGGCGTACGACGGCCTGCTCACCAAGGTCGAGGCCCGCCGCCGGGCGACCGAAGGGGTGATCGAGGAACTGAAGGCCCGCGTGCGCGCGAAGCTGGACGAGGCCCAGGTGCCCGTGCTGCAGATCGACGGGCGCATCAAGCGCCTCTACAGCATCTGGCTCAAGCTGCGCCGCCAGAAGATCGATCTCGACCAGGTCTACGATCTCGTCGCGCTTCGCATCATCACCTCGTCGGTCAAGGACTGCTACGCGACCCTCGGCATCATTCACCAGACGTGGTCGCCCGTGCCCGGGCGCATCAAGGACTTCATCGCGATGCCGCGGCCGAACGGCTACCAGTCCCTCCATACCTCGGTGATCAGCGAGCACGGCTTCGCCTTCGAAGTGCAGATCCGCACGGAGGAGATGCACCTTCGTGCGGAAGAGGGCATCGCCGCCCATTGGAAATACAAGGAGGGCCGCGTCGGCGCCGGCCGCGACGAGCAGTATTTTCAGTGGCTCCGGCAACTGCTCGAGTGGCAGCAGGAGGTGCGCGATCCGCAGGAGTTCCTCACCAACCTGAAGATCGATCTCTATCCGGAAGAGGTCTACACCTTTACCCCCGCCGGCCAGGTGAAGGTGCTGCCGAAGGGGGCGACCCCCATCGACTTCGCATATGCCATTCACACAGATGTCGGCCATCAGTGCGTGGGCGCCCGCGTCAACGGGCGAATGGTGCCGCTGCGCACCCGCCTCAAGAACGGCGACATCATCGAGATCGTCACGACGGTGGGCCACAAGCCGAGCCGCGACTGGCTCGGTCACGTCGTCACGTCGCGCGCGCGCAACAAGATCAAGCACCTTATTCAAGAGGAGGAGAAGGGCCGCGCGGTGGACCTCGGGCGGAAGCTGCTCGAGAAGGAAGGCAAGCGCTTCGATCTGCCGATGAAGACGCTCCTCGATGGCGACGTCCTCGGGAAGCTGGCGGGGGAGTTCAGCCTGTCAAAGGCCGACGATCTGCTCGCGCAGATCGGCTACGGCAAGGTGTCCGCCCGGCAGGTGATCGACAGGCTCGTTCCGCAGGATCAGCTCAAGGAAAAGGCGCCGGACCACCCGGTCGTCTCGGCCATGAAGCGCGTCCTCAGCCCCGGCGGGGGCTCGGATCGGATCAAGGTGCGAGGGGCGGACGAACTGATGGTGTTTCGCGCCCGCTGCTGCAACCCGATCCGCGGCGAGAAGATCATCGGCTACATCACGCGGGGCAAGGGCGTCTCCGTGCACTCGGCCCACTGCACGAACGTCGTGAACCTGATGTACGACCCGGAGCGGCGCATCGAGGTGGAGTGGGACAGCGGGACCGACAGCGCCTCCTACACCGTCCGGCTGACCATGCACGTGGAAGACCGGAAGGGCATGCTGGCGGAGCTCAGCGCCCGCGTGGCGGACATCAACACCAACATCCTTGCGCTCGAGGCCGACGCGGGAAGCGATCAGCAGAACGCGCGGATCAACATGACGGTGGAGATCTCGGACCTGAAGCACCTCGAGAAGGTGATCAAGTCGCTCCGGAAGGTGGACGGCGTTATCGACGTCTCGCGGGCGGCGGCGCGTTAGTCCAGGGGCGACGCGACGATCGCGATGGCGTCGATCTCGACGCGCACGTCGCGCGGCAGACGCGCCACTTCGACCGTGGCTCGGGCGGGGTAGGGCTCGCGGAAGTAACCGGCGTACACCTCATTGACGGCCGCGAAGTCCTCCAGGTCCGCCAGGAAGATCGTCGTACGCGTGACGTGCGAGAAATCCGCGCCGCCCGCACGCAGCAACTCCCCGAGGTTGTCCAGCACACGCGTCGTCTGCGCGCGGATGTCGCCCGCAACGATTTCTCCGGTGGCCGGATCGAGCGGAATCTGCCCCGACACGAACAACCATCCGCCCGCACGCAGTGCCGGCGAGTACGGTCCGATGGCCGCGGCCGCGGTCGGCGAGGTGATGGCCTGGCGCATGGCCCGGCTACGCCGCCTTGACGATCTTCTGCGAGCGGATACAACGCGTACACACGCGCAACCGCTGGACGCCGCCGTTCACGACGGCACGCACCGACTGCAGGTTCGGTTCGAACCGGCGCGGCCGCACGTTGTGGGCGTGCGAGATGGTGCGCCCGACGACGGGCCCCTTGCCACAGACTTCACAGCGCTTCGCCATAACTCTTGATCTCTGAACAGGTTAACGTTCCAAGCCGAAACCAACAGCCTACCACGTCTCCCGCGCTCGCGGCAATCCTCGGCAGGCAACCGCCGTCGTCCTCCCAACCGGGGCGAATTCCGGGGCCGTGTCCAGCCAAGCCACGGAATAAGCTGTAGTCCATGACATGTCCTCTGTGTGGCCGGCGGAGAGCCCGTCGCGCGTGCCCCGCGCGCGGCGATCAGATCTGCGCGGTCTGCTGCGCGACGAAACGGCTCGTCGAGATCGCGTGCCCAACCGACTGCGTGTATTTGTCCGCGGCGCAGAAGAATCCGGCGTCGCCAGTGCGGCGTCAGCAGGAGGCCGACGTTCGCGCCCTTGCCGAGACGCTCGGCAGGCTGACGGAACGCCAGTACCGTCTGGGCTTCCTCCTGTTGACGTTCATCGGCCGGCACGCATCCGCGGGGTTGGCGCCGGTCGTGGACGCCGATGTCGCCGACGCGGCGGCATCCCTCGCGGCGACCTACGAAACGGCCGCTCGAGGACTGATCTACGAGCATGCCGCGGCGTCGCCCACGGCCGCGGGCCTGGCGGCGGAACTGCGGACGTTCCTCGCCGAGGTGGCGCGGGGAGCGGGGGCCGGTTTCGAGCGGGAGGCGGCCGAGGTGCTGCGGGCGATCGAACGCGGGGCCAGCGGCGCATCGGCCGACCCCGGCGGCCGGGCCTACCTGGATCTCGTCGCCCGCGTGGTGCCGCAGGGGAGTCCCGCACTGCCCACCCCATCCGGGCCCGACGCGCCAAGGATCATCCTGCCCTGACCGGCAGGCCGGAGAAGCCGGTGTGGCGGAGTTGTGTCACGACCGTGTGGAAATTGCCAGCCCAAGCTCATCCGTGTTACCTTTTCTGGCTGGCCAGTCGTCTTCAATAGAGGACAGAGTGACTGGCAGAACCCAAACGACCGGTCCGGCGTCTAATGCTGTGAACGGCGTTCAGGGGAACGGAAATCGCGGCCGGGTACGACAGAGTAAGTTCTTACGAATGAATAATATAGCGCCTAGTGGCCGAGGGGTTGGCTGACGAATCTGCTGCGTGATCCGCTGCCAGACACCCCCCTCTCCCTCCCCCCCGACCACTCGACGCATCGCCAGTTCGACGTTTCCGGTGTCTCCGTTGACCCCGGCTCATACTTGGACCGCTCCTTGCATCTGGGGCGGGCATTAATCACGGTCCCCACGCGAAACGGACGGGGGCGGAAGGAGCGGCTGGAATCATGGCCAAGGTAACCAAGCGGAAGGCAACTGTGACAGTCGAGCCCCTCGGCGATCGGTACGCTGAGCTCCGGAAGATGCTCGACGACCGCCGCCGCGAACTGCTGCGAGAGGTTCAGGGTAAGATTCGCGACGTGCGCGCCGAAGGGTCGGAGAAGCCGCACGACGTACTGGATCCGGGCGAGACGTCGGAAGCCGACATCCAGGAAGACATCGAGTTCGCCCTCATCCAGATGAAGGCGGAGACGCTCAACAAGATCAACGAGGCGCTGGCGCGCCTTGACGAGGGCCGCTACGGGCACTGTTTTGAGTGCGGAGACGAGATCTCGGAGCAGCGCCTGCGTGCCCTTCCATTCGCGGTCCGCTGCAAGGACTGCGAGGAGGCGCGCGAGAACGCCGCGCTTCGGGAGCGCACGCTCGCGCAGCGTCGCGGCTCGAGCCTCTTCTACGACATGCGGGGATAACCCGGCGTCCTCATCGAGCAGGCTCCGCCGGTGGTGGAGCCTGCCTCTCCCCACCGGCCCCGCGCGCAGCCCGCGCCGGGGCGCTACGATTCCAGGCACACGTCACCACTCGGAGGGATCGCGATGAGCGATCGCGTCGATCGGATCGAGGGCGCTGACGCGCCGGCAGACGATCAGCCGTTGCAGTTGCCCGAAGAGCTTCCGATCCTGCCCCTGCGGGACACGGTGCTCTTTCCCAATTCGTTCATGCCGCTTGCCGTGGCGCGGGAGAGCTCCGTCCGCCTCATCGACGAGGCCGTCGCGTCGGGGCGCCTGATCGGCGTCTTCACGCAGCGCGAGGCGGGCGAGGAGGATCCCCAGCAGCGGGATCTCTTCCCCATCGGCGTGGCGTCGCACATTCACAAGATGTTCAAGCTGCCCGACGGCAGCCTGCGCATCATCGTGCAGGGCCTGGCGCGCGTCCGTCTGAAGAAGGTGGTCGAGACCCAGCCGTTCCTGCGCGCGCGCGTCAGCGAAGCGGGCGAGCGGCTCGAGCAGGCCGACCGGCTCGAAATCGACGCCCTCCAGCGCAACATCAAGGCGAACTTCCAGCAGATTGTCTCGTTGTCCCCGTTGATGTCGGACGACCTGCAGACGCTCGCGATCAACATCGCCGAGCCGGCGCGGCTCGCCGACTTCATCGCCTCGAGCCTCGGCACCATCGCCACCACGATCAAGCAGGAGGTGCTGGCGACGCTGAACGTGCGGGCACGCCTCGATCTGCTGAACCGCATCCTGATCAAGGAGCTGGAGGTGCTGGAGCTCGGCTCGAAGATCCAGTCCCAGGTGCAGTCCGAGGTCGGCAAGAACCAGCGCGACTACTTCCTGCGCGAGCAGCTCAAGGCCATTCAGCGTGAGCTCGGCGAAGGGGACGACCAGGGCAAGGAAATCGACGATCTGCGGGAGAAGATCGACGCGTCCGGGATGCCGGAGCTGGTCTTGAAGGAGGCCAGGCGCGAGCTCGACCGGCTGTCGAAGATGCCGC
>CAZNOC010000214.1:0-4222 GCA_964574545.1 uncultured Bifidobacteriaceae bacterium
ACCGGCTCCTCGTTCACGAGGATGTCGAGCTTGACGAGCGGCGACTCCCAGTAGCCGGTGACATGGTAGTCGAGCGACGCGTACCCGCGCGAGATCGTCTTGAGGCGATCGTAGAAGTCGAGCACGACCTCGTTGAACGGCAGCTCGTAGGTGATGAGCACCCGGTCGGCCGCCTTGTATTCGAGGGCCTTCTGGACGCCGCGCTTGTCCTGGCAGAGCTGCAGGATGCCGCCCACGTACTCGGACGGGGTCATCACCATGGCCGTGATCACCGGCTCCTCGATCCTGCCGATGCGTCCCATGTCCGGCAGCTTCGCGGGGCTGTCGATCTCGGTCACCTCGCCATCGGTCGTCGTCACCCGGTAGAGCACACCGGGGGCCGTCGTGACGAGGTCCATGTTGTATTCGCGCTCGAGGCGCTCCTGGACGATCTCCATGTGGAGCAGTCCGAGGAAGCCGCAGCGGAACCCGAACCCGAGCGCGACGGACGTTTCGGGCTCGAAGAAGAACGCCGAATCGTTCAGGCGCAGTTTCTCGAGGGCGTCCCGCAACTCGGAGTACTGGTGGCCCTCCACGGGGTAGAGGCCCGCGAAGACCATCGGCTTGAGCGGCTTGAAGCCGGGAAACGGCGCGTCCGTCGGGCGCGCGGTCTCGGTGACCGTGTCGCCGATCTGCGCGTCGGCGACGCGCTTGATGCCGCACGCGATGAAGCCGACCTCGCCTGGCCCGAGCTCGTCCATCGGGATCGGCTTCGGCGTGAAGACGCCGAGCTGCTCGACCAGATAGTCCTGCGCGGTCTGCATCAGCCGCACCTTCATGTCGGGCCGTATGGTGCCTTCAATCACCCGCAGGACGATGACGACGCCCCGGTACGCGTCGTACCACGAGTCGAAGATCAGCGCCTTGAGTGGCGCCTCGGGGTCACCTGCCGGCGACGGTATGCGCGCGACGATGGCCTCGAGGATGTCGGGGACGCCGGTCCCCGCCTTCGCGCTGGCCAGGATGGCGCCAGACCCGTCCAGCCCGATGATCTCTTCGAACTGGCGCCGCGCTTCCTCGGGCTGGGCGCTCGGCAGGTCGATCTTGTTGATGACGGGGATGATCTCGAGGTTGTGCTCGACGGCCAGGTAGGCGTTCGCAAGCGTCTGCGCCTCCACGCCCTGAGAAGCGTCAATCAGCAGCAGCGCGCCCTCGCAGGCCGAGAACGACCGGGTGACCTCGTAGCTGAAGTCCACGTGCCCTGGCGTGTCTATCAGGTTCAGCACATACGCCTGGCCGTCGGATGCGGTGTAATTGAGGCGCACGGGATGCGCCTTGATGGTGATTCCACGCTCGCGCTCCAGGTCCATGCTGTCCAGGACCTGGGCCTCCATCTCACGTGCCTGCAGCGCGCCGGTCACCTCCAGGAAGCGGTCGGCCAGCGTGGACTTGCCGTGATCGATGTGCGCGATGATCGAGAAATTGCGGATGTTCTTCTGAGTCAAGGTCGTTATCCCCGGAACTCGCCCGAGTTGTCCACGAGTTCGCGGGAGCCTTCGGCCTTCAGCCTTCGGCTGTCAGCCAACGCACCTGGCTGAAAGGCGGGGGCCGGCAGCCACCAATCAGCAAGCGCAAAGAGCGGCACGGATGAGTCTCTCTATTATGCCGTATCGCCACGCCGGCGCGCGACATCGACTGCGCCGGGCGTCTGTCGCCGTGGCGACCAGCCCATCTGCACGCCGCGCAGGGCCGGAAGGCCGATGGTGTTATCGTCCACGCTGAGGTTCCATGCGAAGCCTTGCTCAACTACCGGCGCGTGTGTTCGGTCTGGTGCTCGCCCTCGCCGGGGCGTCCGCCTGCGGCGCCGCGATGGAGACGTTCGACGTCGAATCCGCGCGGACCGCGGCGCAGGTCATCACGGCGATCGTGAACGATCCCGAGATCGGCGCTCGTCCCATTGATGTGCAGGTCACCCAGGGCGTCGTGCGGCTGTCCGGACGCGTCAACTCCCAGGAGGAGGAGCGGCGTGCGATCGAACTGGCGCGCGCAGTGCCCGGGGTGACGCGGGTCGACTCCAGCCTGCGTATCGGCGCCGCCCCTCCGCCCGATCCTGCCGCCCCCCCGGTGGCAGAGCGGCGGACTGGTGTCCGGGATCCGGCACTGGAGTTCGCGGAGCTGGAGCCGCCCGGCAGCCGGCTGGCCGTCGGCCTTTCGCTCGGGTCGAGCCGGCCCGGTTCCGACACGTTCGACCGGGGGCTGTCCGTCGGACCCCTGGTCAGGATCGGGTCGGGCTCGGGGCTCGGTCCGGCGATGGGCCTCGACTGGTACAGCACGACGCTGACCCCGGCAGACCCTTCCTCGCCCGCCAGCCGCGTGGAAGTGCGGCCGTTCATGCTGGGTCTCGCCTACACGATCGTCAGGGGCCGCGTGGCGATCTCGCCGTCTCTCGTTGGCGGCTACGCGTTCAACAACATGGCGGTACCAGACGAAGGCGTCGCCGGCCGGCTGCCGGTGGATGTCAGCAACAGCCCGGCCTGGCGCCCTGGCGTCTCGGTCTGGATCGATACGGGACGGAGGACGGCCGTCAACCTCTCGGTCGGTCGTCTGATGACCCGGTTGGACGTGACGTTCGTGGAGGAGGGCCAGATCGTCAGGCAGTCGCTCGACGGCCACGCCACGCTGGTCTCGATCGGCCTGGCGTACAGGCTGTTCTGAGGGGGGCGAGTGACGACGATCGTGCGGCTGCTCGAGGGGGTCGGTGACGGGACGCGCTTCTCGTGGCGCGTCCTCAGGGAACTGATGCGCCCCCCGTTCGAGCCGGCCGAGACCGCGCGTCAGCTGTTCGAGCTCGGCGTTCGCTCGGTTCCGCTCGTCGCCACCGCGGGCTTCGCGGTCGGCATCGTGCTGTCGATGCACACGCGGTCCTCGCTCGCGCGCTTCGGCGCCGAATCGCTGATCCCGGCCGGACTCGCCATCTCGCTCGTCCGCGAGCTCGGCCCCCTCACCGCCGGACTGCTGCTGGCGGGACGCATCGGTGCGGGCATCGGCGCAGAGCTCGGCGCGATGAAGGTCACCGAGCAGATCGACGCCCTCGAAGCGGTGGCCGTGGACTCGTTCCGCTACCTGGTGGTCACCCGCGTGCTCGCGTGCCTCATCGCCCTTCCGATCCTCACGACGCTGATGAACGCCACAGGGCTGCTCGGCGGCTTCGCCGCCGAGACCGCGATCACCGGCATCGGCCTCCAGTCGTTCCTGCGACAGGCGTTCCTGCCGCTCGAGTTCGTCGATCTGGTTCCCGCGACGCTCAAGACGGCCGTCTTCGGTTTCATCATCGCAACAACGGCCTCGTACCTCGGAGTCAACACCACAGGGGGCACCGAAGGCGTGGGCCGGACCGCCACGCGAAGCGTCGTGCTGTCATCGGTGCTGCTGATCACCACCAACGTGCTGCTCGTCCGGCTCATTCAGTTCCTCTTCCCCCAATAGGATGGACACGCATACGCCCGCGGTGGCCCTTCGACACGTGAGCAAGGCCTTTGGCGCCCTGCGCGTGCTGGACGATGTTTCCCTCGACGTGCCGGCCGGGCGGGCCATCTGCATCCTCGGGCGCAGCGGGACCGGCAAGAGCGTCACGCTCAAGCACATCGTGGGACTGCTCCAGCCGGACGCGGGCGAAGTGCTGGTCCAGGGCGAGGACATCACGCAACTCTCTCGCGCCGACCTCGCGCGCGTGCGCAAGCGCATCGGGCTGCTCTTCCAGAATGCCGCGCTCTTCGACTCGATTTCGGTCGGTGAGAACGTGGCGTTTCCGCTGCGGCGGCACACCAAGCTGCCGGATGATGAGATTCGCGCGCGCGCGCAAGCGCTGCTGGTGCAGGTCGGGCTGGACAACGAGTACGACAAGATGCCCGCCGATCTGTCGGGCGGCATGAAGAAACGCGCCGGCCTGGCACGGGCGCTCGTGCTGGATCCGCCGATCGTCCTGGCGGACGAGCCGAGCGCCGGGCTCGATCCCGTGACGGCGGGCGAAATCGACCAGCTGCTGGTCTCGCTCAACGAACAGTCGCACACGACGCTCATCGTCGTGACCCACAACATCCCGAGCGCGCGCGTCATTGGTGACGAGCTGGTGTTCCTGCACGAGGGCCGTGTCATCGCCCAGGGCGACGTGGCCACGCTCGATCGCAGCGACATTCCACTGGTGCGTCAGTTCATGCGTTCGGAGAGCTCGGGGTGAGGACTG
>CAZNOC010000214.1:4322-7076 GCA_964574545.1 uncultured Bifidobacteriaceae bacterium
GGCTCTCGGCTCTCGGCTCTCGGCTCAGAACTCATGACTCAGAACTCACGAACACCCGTGTGACGAGGTAGCGATATGCAGCGCAATCGAGGGGCGGTGGTCGGCGCATTCGTGCTGGCGGGCGTCATGCTGTTTGCCGGTGGGCTGTTCCTCATTGGGGACCGGCGACTGCTCTTCACGAATCACTTCGAGGCGGTGACCCAGTTCGGCAGGGTCACAGGACTCGTCATCGGGACCCCGGTGCGGCTGGCGGGCCTCAGCGCCGGCGAGGTGCTGGACATCCAGGTTCCGTCCAGACCGTCGGAGCGGTTTCTCGTGCGCATGCGGATCCGGGAGGATCTGCGCCCGCTCGTCCGGACCGATTCGGTCGCCACCATCCTGACCGATGGCATCGTGGGCAACGCGTTCGTGCAGATTGGCATGGGCACCGACGACGCGCCGATCGTCGAGCCCGGCGGCATGTTACCGGGCTCGGATCCAATCGAGTTCGCCGATCTGATCCAGGAAGGCCGAGACACCTTCCGTGTGGTGAGCCGGGAGTTCGTCGAGCTGACCGGCGAGGTGACCAAAGCGGTGGGCGGACTCACCGAGACGATCGACGTCAGCAAGGGTGTCATCGCCGACGTTGGAGCCGAGCTCCAGGTCGTGACGGCGTCCACCGGGCGTGTCGTCACCCACGTCGAGGAAACGGCCGGCGACGTCCGCGCCCTCGTGGCGGACGTCCGGGCGGGCCAGGGCACGATCGGGCAGCTGTTCACCAACACCGAGGTGTGGGACCAGATCGGTGGTGTGACGCGCGAAGCCGAGCAGACCGCGCGCACGGTCCGGGAGACGGCCGAAATCACCCGCGATGCCGTCGCGCAGTTCTCCGGGCCCGGCGGCAGCGGCCCGCAGCTCGCGCAATCGATCCGCAACACCCTGGCGGGCATCGAAGAGGTGACGTTCGATCTCGCCGAGGGCACGGAAGCGCTGAAGCGCAACTTCCTCTTCCGCGGGTTCTTCCGCGACCGCGGCTTCTTCGACCTGGATTCGATCTCTCGGGAGGCGTACCAGGAGGGCCTGCTCGAACGCAATCGCACGGCTGTGCGCGTGTGGGTGGATGCCGCCATGATCTTCTCGCGAGACGACGAGGGCGTCGAGGCGCTGACCGAGGAGGGGCAGCGGCGGCTTGATGCGGTGATGGCGCAGCTTGTCCAGTACCCGCGCAACAGCCCGCTCGTCATCGAGGGCTATGCGGGGCCGGATGACGTCGACAACGGCTACATCGTGTCGCTCGATCGGGCCAGGCGCGTGCGCGACTACGTCCTCAACCGCTTCCGCCGTCAGGCCACGCTGACGGGGGTGATGCCCCTCAGCCACAATGCCGCCGGCAGCCCGCGTGGCGACGGGACGTGGGCGGGGGTGGCCCTGACGATGTACGTGCCGAACGAGACGCGGGCGGGAGCGCAGTGAACGGGCGGGGGCGAGTCCGGGCGGTGGTCAGCGTCAGTGGTCAGTTCTCAGTTCTCAGTTCAAAGGGGGGCTGGCGCCGGTTGGGTCGCTCCCCCCTTTGAACCGATCACTGACACGTGAACGCTACGGAAGGTAGTACCGGTTCCGCTGGTACTCGTTGAAGGGCTGCACCTCGACCACCGGCAGCGGCTGGTGCTTCGTGACGCGCATCATCGGCACGCGCTGGCGAGAGGCGAGCCGCTCCTCCACCTGCGCGCGAATCTGGGCGCGCCGCTCCGGCGTCTGCGCGTCGAGGTCGATCTCCATGGCGGCCGCCTGTGCCGCCATCCCCTCTTCGACGGTCTTCGGCCGCACCTCGAGCACGTGGTCGGTCCAGCCCCAGGTGATCAGGTTGTCGTCGGTTTCCGGCTCCAGGATGTAGCTGATCAGGTTGGCGCGCGACTGCGCCGTGGGAATCCAGTACCACCCGGGCACCACGTCCAACGTCTCGCTTTCCTTCACGACCTCGACCGACTTCAGGTAGTGCCCCTGGAAGTACGAGTCGCGGTTCACGCTGGTGGCGTAGTACACCTCGGCATCGAGCTTGACGGGCGTCCTGAAGCGGTAGACGGCGATGTCGTGATCCTGAAGCAGCGGCACGATGGACGCCATCGCCGGCGGGAGCAGGTAGCCGACCGGGCGCGGCGTGGTGCGCGTCGGCTCCCATCGCAGGTACACGGGCACGTCACGCCGCGTGTAGGGCTGCGGCCCGTCCGGGCTCGGCATCCACACGGGCTCGGTGCCGCGCGACTGCAGCGCGTACTCGAGCACGACCGGGTCGCCGCCGGTGGAGCCGGCGCGAAGCGCGCGCTCGCGCGCGCCGGTGGTCACGGCGCGGATGGCCGCGCGCTGCTGCGAGGCGGCTTGCAGGATGGCCCGCATGGCCAGCACGCCGCCGCGAATCTGGTGGAAGTAGCGCTCCTCCTCGGGAATCTCGCGGACCGTACCGTCGCGCATCACGCGGTGCGTGTTGCTGGGCGTCTCGAGCAGGATCCCGATGGAGTTGGTCAACCCCGTGTAGACGTGGTGCTTGCGTGCCTCGACCGACGTCGAGCCCCACCCCTGCACGCCGTCGCGGGTCGTGACGCCGGAGTAGTCGAACGAGACGTAGTCTTCCGCCTCCGCCGCCTGGCGGATCATCGGGAAGATGTGCTGATAGGGGTACGCGCGCAGCTCGGCATCGGCCGCCGGGTTGAGCGTACCCTGATAGGTGATGACGTAGGGCGGCGAGCCGCCGTGGTGGCCGTCCACGTGGATGTCCGG
>CAZNOC010000215.1:0-7076 GCA_964574545.1 uncultured Bifidobacteriaceae bacterium
AGCACGCGGGCCTGCCCTGGGAGCTCGGCCTCGCGGAAACGCAGCAGGTGCTGGTGATGAACCAGCTGCGCGACCGCATCGTCGTGCAGGCCGACGGCCAGATGAAGACCGGTCGCGACGTGGTGGTCGCGGCGCTGCTCGGCGCCGAGGAGTTCGGCTTCGCCACGGCGCCGCTCGTCGTCATGGGCTGCGTGATGATGCGCGTCTGCCACCTGAACACCTGCCCCGTGGGCATTGCGACCCAGGACCCCGAACTGCGCAGGAAGTTCACCGGGGCCGCCGAGCACGTCGAAAGCTTCTTCCGGTTCATTGCCGAGGAAATCCGAGAGCTGATGGCGGAACTCGGCTTCCGCACGATGGACGAGATGGTCGGCCGGGCCGACTGCCTCGACGTCGAGCCAGCCGTGGATCACTGGAAGGCCGCGGGGCTCGATCTGACGCCGCTCCTGCACATGCCGGACGTGGCGGCGCCGGCGGCACGGCGCAAGGTGCGAGGACAGGATCACGGGACCGCCGGGGCGCTCGACAACGCGATGATCCGCGCTGCCCGGCCTGCGCTCGAACACCGCACGCCGGTGACCCTGACGCTGCCGATCCGGAACGCCGATCGGACGACGGGCACCATGCTCGGGTCTGAGGTCACCCGGCGCCACGGCGGAAGCGGGCTGCCGGACGACACGATCTCGATCACCTTCGACGGGTCTGCCGGGCAGAGCTTCGGAGCGTTCATCCCGAAGGGCATGACGCTGACGCTCGTCGGCGACGCCAACGACGGATTCGGCAAGGGACTCTCGGGTGGCAGGGTGATCGCCTGCCCGCCACCGTCGTCTCCGTTCAGAGCCGAGGAGAACATCATCATCGGCAACGTGGCGTTCTACGGGGCCACGAGCGGCGAGGGATACATCCGCGGGCTGGCGGGCGAGCGTTTCTGCGTGCGCAACAGCGGCGCCACGGTGGTCGTGGAGGGCGTCGGGGATCACGGCTGCGAGTACATGACCGGCGGTCGGGTTGTCGTCCTCGGCCGGACGGGGCGCAACTTCGCCGCCGGGATGAGCGGGGGGGTGGCCTACGTGTTCGACGAGGACGGCGCCTTCGATCGACGCTGCAATCGTGACATGGTCGATCTCGAGCCCATCGTCGAGGACGCGGACGTCGATTTCCTGCAGAGCACGATCATGACGCACGTCCGACTGACCGGCAGCGACTACGCCGGGGCCCTGCTGGCCCACTGGGAGGCCATGCAGCGGCGGCTCGTGAAGGTGATGCCCCGCGAGTACAGGAGGGCACTGGCGGCGCTGGCTGCCGGCACGGCCGACGAGCGCCAGGAGCAAACGATTCATGGGTAAGCCGACGGGGTTCATCGAGATACGCCGTGCCAAGCATCCCACGCGTCCCGTCGAGGAGCGTCTCGGAGACTGGAACGAGGTCTACCTGCCGTATCCCGCGGCCGATCTACAGCAGCAGGGTGCCCGGTGCATGGACTGCGGCGTCCCGTTCTGCCACCAGGGATGCCCGCTCGGCAACGTCATTCCGGACTGGAACGATCTCGTCTACCGCGACCGGTGGCGCGCAGCGCTCGATCAGCTCCACGCGACGAACAACTTCCCCGAGTTCACGGGGCGGCTGTGTCCGGCACCCTGCGAAGGGGCCTGCGTGCTCGGGATCAACGACGACCCGGTCACGATCAAGGCGGTGGAGGTGTCGATCATCGACCGCGGGTTCGACGAAGGATGGGTCGTGGCGCAGCCGCCGTCCACGCCGACCTGGAAGAAGGTGGCCATCGTCGGGTCGGGACCGGCGGGCCTGGCAGCCGCCGATCAGCTCAACCGCGCCGGCCATTCCGTGACGGTCTTCGAGAAGGCCGACCGGATGGGGGGCCTGCTCCGGTACGGCATCCCCGAGTTCAAGATGGAGAAGCGGATCCTCGATCGGCGCCTGGCGCTGATGGAGGAGGAAGGCGTCGTCTTCAGGACCGGTCTCCACGTCGGGGTCGATCTGCCGGCCGACCAGCTGCGGCGGGACTTCGACGCCGTCCTCCTCGCCGGCGGCGCCGAGCAGCCCCGCGACCTGCCGGTGCCGGGACGCGAGTTGCAGGGCATCCACTTCGCGATGGACTACCTCACGCTGCAGAACCGACGCTGTGAGGGCGACGAGATTCCCGATGCGCAGTTCATCTCGGCGGAGGGACTCCACGTCGTGATCATCGGCGGTGGCGATACCGGGGCCGACTGCCTGGGGACGGCCCACCGACAGCGCGCGCGATCGGTCACGCAGCTCGAGCTGATGCCGATGCCGCCGCTCGCCCGAACGGCCGACAATCCCTGGCCGGAGTGGCCGCAGGTCCTCCGCATCTCGAGCGCCCACGAGGAGGGCGGGGAGCGCCTCTTCTCGATCTCGACCGAGCGCTTCGCGGGCGACTCGGCCGGGCGCGTGCGCGCCCTCGAGGCAGTCAAGGTCGAGATGGTTCGCCGCGACGGGCGTCCCGCATTCATCCCCGTGCCGGGCTCGGCGTTCGAGATTCCCGCCGATCTCGTCCTGCTCGCCATGGGGTTCGCCGGGCCGATCCGCGGGCCGCTGCTGAACGATCTCGGTGTGCGGTTGACCGAGCGCGGCACTGCCTGGCGGGATGAGCAGTGGATGACGAGCGTCCCTGGCGTGTTCACCGCCGGAGACATGCAGCGCGGCCAGTCGCTGATCGTGTGGGCGATCGCCGAAGGCCGAAGCGCCGCGCGGGGCATCGACACATATCTGATGGGGAGTTCGAGGCTGCCCTCACCCCTCGACTGATCGCGCCGGCCGCGGCACCGCGCGCCCAGTCTCGCCTGGCTTCAGGGTACGCGTGTGTTGACAGATCCAGTGAGCCCGCCGTACCCTGCCGGAACGCGCATGATGGTGTCGCTCGCTCGTGGCTTCCGTGGTTAGTCACCGAAACCCTCGCAGACCCGCCCCCAGATTTCCAGCGCCGACAGGCCCGCGTGGCGAAGCGCCGCAGACTGCGCCCTACCGACAGTGATCGACATCGACGAGTTCATCGCTCAAGTCGCAGGCAATGTCCCGTCGGCGGCTCCGGCCCTTCCGCACGAGGCGGCAGTTGTCGTGGTGTCCGATGGACGCGAGAGCGTCCAACGTGCCACGGCCGCCCACTTTGCTCGCGCCTGGCAATCCCGCCACCCCGATGCCCGCGTCATCGTCGCGCCGCCGGCGGCCGCGTGGCCCTTCGTTTCTCCACTCATCCCGGAGCTCCCGGCCGCTCACGCCATTCTCGTCTACGCGCCTGCCATCGACGAAGCCTTCGCCAACAATCAGACTGGCGGCGTACGCCTCGTCACCACGCAGCCGGCCTTCCTGCTGGCGGCGTGGCGCGCGGCCCTGCTCGCCCACGGTCGCGCTCTCCTCCTGGCCACGGCAGAGCCAGGCCGCCTCGCCGCACGAGCGGCCGACTCCGTCACCCGGCGCGGTGTGTGGCGTCACGTGGAGGTCGTGCAAGGCCCTCCAGACGACAGCGCCCCGCCGGAGTCCGATGCCGCGGCCGAGCCCCTGCCACGCGCCTTTCGATCAGACGACGCGGCTGGACGGCTCCGGGCATGTCTCGATGCCCTCGATGGAGATCGGAACGCGGGGACGCTGGTCGCGGCAGGCAGCGCGTGCGTCGAGGCCGGCGACATGGACAACGCCGAACGCCTGCTGCGCGAGGCGGTCACCGCCACCCCGGACAGCCCGGCCGCGCACTTCGAGCTGGGCAAGCTCTGGCTCCGCCGGGATGACATGGAACGCGCGGCCCCCTGCTTTGCCGACGCGGCACGACTGCTTCCCGGCTTCGCGCCCGCCTCGGCGAACCTCGGCGCCACGGTCGGCGAGCTCGGTCGCACGGACGAAGCCCTCGCCGCATTCGAGACAGCCCTCGCGGCCGACCCTGAGAACGAACAGGTGCTCAACAACCTGGGAGTGCTCTACCGGGAGACGGGCCGTCTGGCCGAATCGGACGCCACGTTCCGGCGGGCCATTCAGCTGATGCCCGATCTGGCCTTCGGCTATTACAATCTGGGGCATACCCTGTTTCTGCAGGGACGGTACCAAGCCTCCCTCTCGGCGTACCGCGAGGGGCAGGAACGCGACCCGGCGCGGAACCCGGTGCAGGCCAGCCGCCTGGCCCTGGCGCTGCTCGCTGCGGGCGACGGCCCGGGCGCGCTGAACGAGCTCAGGCGCTGCACGGCAGGCTTGCCTTGGGACTACCGGCAACAGCTGCTGGCCGACACCAATGCGGTGGTCTGGGCGCTGCTGACGCACCGGCCCGACCTGCCGGGATGGAAGGACGTGGCCGACTGGCTCGGCCACGAGCTCCAGCGCACGAGGTAAGGACTCCGGGGAAGGAGACGGGTATGAACGGCGACGAATCGCTTCCCGCACCGGCGCCGGCGGGACGACGACGCGGCACGAGGCCGAGCGCGCTCCACCATTTCCTGCACGATCGGGGTATCCGGCTCGCTGCTGGACTTGCCATCGTCGTCGCAATTCCCGTCGCCGTGCTCTTCTACTTCCAGTTCCGCGCGCTGAGCGACCTCGAGCAGACCTCGGAGGTGGTGCTGCGGCAGCTCAGTCAGGATACGGCCGATTCGCTGACCAAGACGCTCGAGGAAACGCTCCGGCGGCCGCATATCAGCGTGCTGCTACGCGTGCCGCAGGCCCGCTCGGAGCCCCTCGATCTCTCCTGGATCGACCCGGTGCTCGAGGAAGGGCTCGTCGAGAGCCCGTTCGTCGAGGCGTTCTGGGTGTGGTCCGAGGTCGGCGACGCGACCGCCAATCAATGGTTCGTCTACGACCAGCAGAGCCTGCGCCAGCCGACGACGAGCCCTTCGGGCGGGCGCTTCCGGACGGACCCGGTCCTCGCTGATCTGCTGCTCCCCCGTCTCCGGGAACTCTCCGAGTACCGGCGCGCCATCGTCGCGTTCACGGCCCCGATCGACGGGCGGCAGAAGTACATCCAGGTGCAGATGCGCTTCGCGTCGGCCGCGCGCGACCGGATGACCAGCTTCATCGGGTTCGTGGTCGATGCCGAGACGCTGCGGACGACCTACGTCCCGGCCATCACCCGAGCCCGCCTCACCTCCATCCAGGGGCCGAGCGGATTTCCGCCGCTCAGCGTCACGCTGCTCGATGATGCGGGCCGTGTGGTCTACGGGGCGGAGGCCGCGCAAGGCACCTTCGTGGACGAGCGCAGCTTTCCGCTCGTGTTCTTCGACAAGGAGCTCCTGGAGTTCATCGCGCCGCTCGAAACGCACCGGGAGACGTGGCGGCTGCGCACCGGGTTCGGTGGCCAGCCGATTGCGGAGGTCGTCGGCGCGAGCACCCGCCCCCAGATCGCCCTCATGGTGGTGCTGGCCGTCGTCATGGGCTGCGGGGTCTTCTTCGTGGCCGGCGCGGCGGCTCGCGAAGTGCGTGTGGCGGAGCTGAAGTCGAACTTCGTGGCGGCTGTCTCGCACGACTTGAAGACGCCGCTGGCGCTCATCCAGCTGTTTGCCGAGACGCTCGAACTGGGCCGCGTGCGCAATCCGGAGCGAGCGCTCGAGTACTACCGCATCATCAACGGGGAGGCGCGAAAGCTGACGCGGCTCATCGAGAACATCCTGGATTTTTCCAAAATGGAGGCCGGCCTGCGGCCCTACCGCCTGGCGCCGGCATCCGTCGGGGATCTGGCGACGAGGGTGCTCTCGGCGATGGACAGCCAGTTCACGCAGAGCCAGTTCAAGGTCACGGCACGGGTGGAGCCCGACCTGCCGCGCGTGCTCGTGGACAGCGACGCCGTGGAGCAGGCCATCGAGAACCTCCTCGCCAACGCAATGAAGTATTCTGGGGACGCGCGGGACATCGACATCAACGTTCGCCGGGCCAACGGCCACGTGGCGGTCAGCGTGTCCGACCACGGCATCGGCATCCCGCGGCGGGAGCAGCAGCGCATCTTCCGCAAGTTCTACCGCGTCGAGAGCGAGCTCGGTGGCGGCCCCCAGGGCTGCGGGCTCGGCCTGGCCATCGTCGATCACACGATGCGAGGCCACGGGGGGTGGGTGCGCGTCGAGAGCGAGCCGGATCGGGGGAGCACGTTCACGTTGTGCTTCCCGATTCCGGCCGACGGTGTGGCGGACGGAGCAGTCGATGAAGCGCATACTGGTGATCGAGGACGAGCCGCAGATGCTGCTCGGACTGCGTGACAACCTCGAACTGGAAGGGTACGAGGTGGCCACCGCGGCTGACGGGGAGGAGGGACTGGCGAAGGCCACGACGTTCCAGCCCGATCTCGTGCTGCTCGACGTCATGCTGCCCCGGAAGCACGGCTTCGACGTGTGCCGCGAGCTGCGCGCGCGCTCCAATACGACGCCCATCGTGATGCTGACCGCGCGATCGGCGGAGACCGACAAGGTCCTGGGGCTCGAGCTCGGCGCCGACGACTACGTGACCAAGCCGTTCTCGATTACGGAACTCCTCGCGCGCGTGCGCGCCGTCCTTCGCCGCACGAGCAGCCGCCCTCCGCCTCAGGATGTCGTACGGATCGGCGAGATCGAGGTGGATTTCAAGCTGCACCAGGCCAAGCGCGGCAAGTCGAGGGTGGAGTTCACCGCGCGGGAGTTCGACCTGCTCCGGTACTTCGTCCAGCACACGGGCCAGGTCGTCACGCGGGAGCAGATCCTCAACGAAGTGTGGGGCTACGAGGAGTTCCCCACGACGCGCACGATCGACAACTTCGTGGCGAAGCTGCGACAGAAGATCGAACGCGCCCCCCACGCGCCGGAGCACATCCTGACGATTCACGGGTCGGGGTACAAGTTCGTGGGGTGAGAAGAGTGGGGGGTGGGTAGTGGGTGGTGGGTAGTGGGTAGTGGTAGTGGGTAGTGGGTAGTGGTAGTGGGTAGTGGGAGGCGGGGGGTGGTCGATTTCCCTCCTCCCACCACCTGCCCCACATCCCTGCCCCCACGACCCACGACCCACCTCCCACTACCCACTACCCACTACCCAGACCCACGACCCACGACCCACTACCCACTACCCACTACCCACTACCCAGACCCACGACCCAGACCCAC
>CAZNOC010000216.1:0-5497 GCA_964574545.1 uncultured Bifidobacteriaceae bacterium
ATGGGCACGGTGCCCATCTCGCGGAGGTACATGCGGACCGGATCGTTCGTCTTGTCGAGCGCGCCCGGCGTGAGGTCGAGCTCGGGCTCTTCCGGGCCGTCGCGGTCGAGCGCCTCGCGCCCCGTGTACCCCTTCTCGGAGTCCACGAGGTCGATGCCGGCGTTGCCGAAGACGGCGAAGAGCTCTTCGAGATCTTCGGGTGAGGAGGTGATTTCGGCCGGCAGGACGTCGTTCACCTCGTCGTAGAGCAGATAGCCCTTCTCCTTGCCGACAATGATCAGCTGCCGGACTTCTTCGTACCTGTCTTCGATCGACAAGGGTCTAACCTCCTGGCGGGGATGAATGCGGGTATCTGGCCACGCGGGCCAAGCCTTTCATTATAACTCGCTCAGCTGGCCCTCAACTCGTTGATTCGCTGCATCAGGGCGCGCTTCCGCTCCCACAGGGCCTCGAGCGGCAGCCCGACGGCTGAGCCGCGCTCCTGCAGGCGGGCGATCTCCCGTTGAACCTCGGCCTGTTCGCGTTCGTACCGGAGCAGTTTCAGGGCCCGAACGCACTGCTCGGCATCCTTGACGGGGGGGTGTTCCTCGGCGGCCACGGCGGCCAGCATCTGCGCCTCTGCAGTACTTAGACGCTCCATCACGCCGTTTGGGAGGGCGTCGGGAGACCGCTCGCCGACTTCGCGCGCCACCTCGAGGATGTCTTTCGACCTAAGTCCCTCTATATCTTCAGGATCCAGAGATCCGAGCCAGCGGGCAACATGCGCCGGCTCGTGCATGATGGCCCACAGAAGTCCTTTTTCGGCCGCCCGCAGCTTCCCGTGCAGGCCCGGCACCCGTTCGGTCGGCAGGGTCGTCTTTCGGGCGGCGGCGGCCCTTCGGATCTCGCTCCGAATCACGCTTTCGGTCACCCTGGCCCTGTGGGCGAGCCGATCCGCGAACTGGTCGCGCACCGCCGGATCCGGGATCCTGGCCGCCACCCCCAGCATCTTCTGGAGGTAGGCGCGCCGGCTGTCGTCGCGGCTGAGGTCGAACTCGCCGGCCGCGCGGTCGAGCAGGAATTCCAGGTACGGCTTCGATTGCCGGAGCCGCTCGACGTAGCCCTCGCGTCCGTGCCGCTGGATGAAGGTGTCGGGGTCGAGCCCGTCGGGGAGCAGCGCCACGTTGACGTCGAAGCCCTCGCTCACGAGCAGCTCACAGCTGCGTTCCGCTGCCGTTTGTCCCGCCTGATCCGGGTCGAACGAGATCACCGCCTTGCTGGCGAACCGGCGCAGCAACTGCGCCTGCTGGGGCGTCATGGCCGTCCCGCACGTGGCGACGACCGGCAGCCCTCCGGCCTGGTAGACAAGCGCGAAGTCGAAGTAGCCCTCGACGATGGCGACAAACGACGCCTTGCGAAGGCCCGCCTTGGTCAGGTTGAGCCCGTACAGCGTGCGGCTCTTCGTATAGATAGGTGTTTCTGGCGAGTTCAGGTACTTCGGCTGCTGGTCGGCGTCGAGCGCGCGCCCGCCGAACGCCACGATGGACCCCGTGTCCCGCGCGATCGGGATCATCAGCCGGTTTCTGAACCGGTCCACGACCGACCCGTCGTCACGCGAGACGACGAGGCCGCTCCGGACGAGGAGGCGGGTGGCGAAGCCCTGCTTCTGGAGGCGCTGGCGCAGTCCGTCGCGGGTGGGCGGCGCCCACCCGAGCCCGAGCGCGGCGATGGTGTCCTCGGTCAGCCCGCGAGGGCCGCGCAGGTAGTCGCGGATGCGTTCGCCGGCGGGCGAGGCCAGCTGTTCCTGGAACCAGGCGGCCGCCACCTCGTGGATCGTGAGCAGCGCCTCGCGCTCGGACGCATCCTCCCTCTGCCCCTCGCCGGATTCCATCTCGGGAATCGCCACGCCGAAGCGCTGCGCGAGGTGCCGCACCGAATCCTGGAAGCCGGTCTTCTCGACCAGCTCGACGAACTTGAAGACGTCGCCGCCGACGTTGCACCCGAAGCAGTGGAAGAAGCCGCGGTCGGGGTTGACGTGGAACGACGGCGTTTTCTCGGCGTGAAACGGACACAGCCCCTTGTAGCTGACCCCGGCCTTCCGCAGCGACACGTAGTCCTGCACCACGGCCACGATGTTGGCGGCCGCGCGGACTTCGTCGATAAAGCTCTGAGGAAATAGGGCCAAGGAAGAATCTGGTGATCTTTTGATGTGGTGATGTGGTGATCGGATGTGCGATGTGAAGATGTTCGATCTATCTCGTGATCCGGGGCACGGATCCCCACATCAGAAGATAGATCGAAACATCGAACATCCCTACATCCGATCTCCACATCACCACATCAGAGGATCAATAGATTCAGCGTCCCTTCCATCCCTTGCCCGTCCCCTTTGTCCCGCGTTCGTTGTTGAACGGCCGGTTGCCCGGCACACTGGCGCCATGAACTCGTGCCGGGAGGGCACCCATGATTCAGATCGTCGCCGCCGCTGTCGTCGCCGTGTTCCTGACCGCTTTCGGCGCGTGCGTGGATGGGGGGGTGACACCGTCCGTTGACGCCGCCCCCGACCAATGGCCGGCCTACGCCGGTCCGTCGGGCGGACGGTATTCGACGCTCGACCAGATCACGCCAGAGAACGTGGCGCAGCTCGAGGTGGCGTGGACCTATCACACCGGGGAGACCGGGCAAGGCGCGCGCGACGGGCACAAGCTGACGTTCCAGGCCACGCCGCTGCACGTTGACGGCCGGCTGTACCTGTCCACGGCGTTCGGGCGCATCGTCGCGCTGGACCCGCGCACGGGCCGCGAGCGGTGGACGTTCGACGCGGGCGTGGACCGCGGGGCGCGATTCAGCGAGGTGACCTCGCGGGGCGTGTCGGCGTGGCGCGACCCGGCGGCCGCCTCTGGCGCGCCGTGCGGGGTGCGCATCTTTGCCGGCACCATCGACGCGTTTCTCGTCGCGCTCGACGCGGCGACCGGGCGGCCATGCGCCGGCTTTGGCCGCGACGGCCGCGTGGATCTGGCGGAAGGCGCGGGCGTGGCGCGTGGCCCCGACTACCAGGTGACCTCGCCGCCCGCGATCCTTGGCGATCTCGTCATCACCGGCACCTCCATCGGCGACAACTGGCACGCCGACACCGGCCCCGGCGTGGTGCGCGCGTTCGACGCGCGGACAGGCGCGGAGCGATGGGCATGGCACCCGCTCGGAGACCCGCGCGGGCAGACGGGCGCGGCGAATGCGTGGTCGGTTCTCAACGTGGACGCCGCCCGCGACCTCGTCTTCGTGCCGACCGGCAGCCCGAGCCCCGACTTCTACGGCGGGCTGCGGCCGGGCGACAACCGGCACGCGAACTCACTCGTGGCCCTGCGCGGGTCCACGGGTGAACTGGTCTGGTCGTTTCAGACCGTGCACCATGATCTCTGGGACTACGACATCGCGGCACAACCCGTGTTGGTGGACGTCATGCGGGACGGGCGCGGCGTGGCGGCGATTGCGCAGGCGACGAAGATGGGGTGGCTCTTCGTTCTCGACCGCGAGACCGGCGTGCCGCTCTTCGACGTTGAGGAGCGGCCTGTGCCCGCGAGCGACGTCGAAGGCGAGGCGGCCTGGCCGACGCAGCCCGTGCCGGTGAAGCCGCGTGCGCTGATGCCGCACGGGCCGCTCACGCCGGACACCGTGTGGGGGCCGACACCAGAGGCGCTCGAGGAGTGCCGCGCGCTGGTGGCGCCGCTGCGGTCCGAAGGCATCTACACGCCGCCCAGCCTCGAAGGCACCATCATGGCCCCGGGAAACGGGGCGGGCACCAACTGGGGCAGCGCCGCGTTCGCGCCGGGCCCGAGGCGCCTCGTGCTGAACACGGCGCGGGTGGACACCCTCGTGCAGCTCGTCCCTCGCGCCGATCTCGACCGCGTCCGCGCGGAACGCGACGACAGGTGGGAAGTCGGGGCGCAGCGCGGCGCGCCCTTCGCGATGCGCCGCCGGACGCTCGAGACGTCGCAGGGAATCCCCTGCAGCCCGCCGCCCTGGGGTACGCTGGCGGCCGTGGATCTCGACAGCGGCGATGTCGTCTGGGAGGTGCCGCTCGGCCACCTGCCGGACGGGCACCCGTTCATGGCCCTGGCCGGCGAGCCGCCGATCGGTCTCCCCAACGGCGGCGGCCCCATCGCCACCGCCGGCGGGCTCGTGTTCATCGCCGCGACGCGAGACCAGCGAATGCGCGCCTTCGACCTCGAGTCGGGCCGCGAGGTGTGGCAGGCGGCGCTGCCGTTTGCCGGCATCGCCACGCCGATGACGTATCTCGGCGACGATGGGCGTCAGTACGTCGTGATCGCCGCGGGCGGACACGGCAAGGCCGGGCTGGCGCTGGGCGACGCCGTCGTGGCGTTCGCGCTGCCGCGGTGACGCGAGCAAAGGACTGTGCCCCGGGAGCAGACGATGGCGGGCGCGAGTGGTGGGAGCGCATGGACGGCAATGGCCGCGCGGATCCGGCGATCGCCGTTTCCCGAGCTCGGCCTGTTCGCGGTCGCGGCGCTGCTCCTCTTCGCCTACCAGGCTCTCGACCGCGCGGCGCGCGCGCAACCGGTCAACCCCCTGGAGCCGTTCATCGAGGAGGTGACGGGCGTGATGAACGCCGGCCTCCTCTTCTTCGTGGTGCGGCGTCTCGCGCGCCGCTGGCCGCTCACCCGCGACACGTGGCCACGCCGGCTTCCTCTGCACGCGGGCGCACTCGTCGCCTTCTCGATCGTACACACCACGATGAACTGGTGGTCGCGCGAGCTGCTGTTCCGCCTGGCCGGCATGGGCAACTACGATTACGGCGTGATGCCCGTGCGCTACCTGATGGAGCTGCCGATCGACGTCATTCTGTACTCGTGCTTCGTGGCGGGGGTGTGGAGCGCGGACCGGTGGCGCGCCGAGCGCCAGCGCGCGGTGACGACGGCGCGGCTGGAGGCGGATCTGGCCGAGGCGCGCGTGCGCAATCTGCGGCTGCAGCTCCAGCCGCACTTCCTCTTCAACGCGCTCAACGCCATCTCGTCGAAGGTCTACGAGGATGCGGCGGCCGCCGACGCGATGATCGCACGGCTCGCCGGCCTGCTGCGGTACTCGCTTCGGACGGCGGACGTCCACGAGGTGCCGCTCGAGGTCGAACTCGACGCGCTCGACGACTACCTGGCGCTGCTCGACGCGCGCTTTGGCGAGGACCTCGCGTGCGTACGCGAGATCGCGGGGGACGCGCTCGGCGTGCCTGTGCCATCGCTGCTGCTGCAGCCGCTCGTCGAGAACGCGGTGCGCCACGGCCGGCTCGCGCGCGAGGGCCGCGGCCGTATCACGGTCCGGGCCTCGAGGGCGGCCGCGCGGCTGCGCATCGAGATCGAAGACGACGGCCCGGGAATGGTGGCGGGGAACGCGAGCGGCGGCGCGGGCGCGGCCGGTGTGGGCCTGTCCAGCACGCGCGAACGCCTGCAACTGCTCTACGGCGACAGGCATCGCTTCGACGCGCGCAACGTAGACGGCGGGTTTC
>CAZNOC010000216.1:5597-7060 GCA_964574545.1 uncultured Bifidobacteriaceae bacterium
CGCTTCGGTGGGCACGCCGCCTCTGCCGCCACCGGACCGCTCCGGCGCTTCGGCGACGCCGGCTCCTGTCGCCCCCCACATGCCACTCTCCCGTCCCCAATGAGAGTTCTTATTGCAGACGACGAGCGGCCGGCGCGGGCGAAGCTGCGGCGGCTGCTGGAGGCCGAGCGCGATGTCGTGATCGTCGGCGAGGCGGCGAACGGCGTGGCGGCGGTCGAGCGCATTCGCCAGGACACGCCGGACCTCGTGTTCCTCGACATCCAGATGCCGCGGCTCGACGGCTTCGGTGTCATCGACGCGATCGGGCTCGACGCCATGCCGCACGTCGTCTTCGCGACCGCGTACGACGAGCACGCGCTGCGGGCGTTCGAGGCTCGTGCGCTCGACTACCTGCTCAAGCCGTTCGCGCCTGCGCGATTCCGCGACGTGATGGCGCACGTGCGGCTGGTGATGGCGCGCCGGCCGACGCCGGCCGATCGTGGGCGGCTTGCCGAGGCGATCGATCAGGCGGGGCGCGGCGGGCGCCTCGAGCGTGTGCTGGTGCACCGCCGCGGCCGCGCGTACCTGCTCCCCGTGGCGCAGATCGACTCGATCGAGTCGTCGCGCAACGACCTCGAGCTGCACGCCGGCGGCGAAACGTTCACGGTGCGGGGCACGCTCACGGAGATCGCGGCGCGGCTGGACGAAGCGCAGTTCCTGCAGATCAGCCGGTCGGCCATCGTGCGGCTCGACGCGGTGAAGGAACTGCAGCCGTGGTTTCACGGCGACTACCGCGTGGTGCTGCGCGACGGACGCGTGCTGTCGTGGAGCCGCCGCTACCGCGCGAAGACCCGCGGCGCCTTCGAACTGTAGCGCCAGGCGCGCCGCGGCTCACCAGATAGATCTCTAGATCACAAGATAGATCACCACATCTCCACCTCGCACATCACATCTCCACATCACCACATCAGAAGATCACCAGATTCACGAGATCTTCTACAATCTGCGCCGGAGGGTCACGATGCGCGAATGGGGCTGGAGGGCCGGAGCGGCGGCGATGGTGATGGCGGGTGTGGTGGTGTCCGATGCGGCGGCGCAGCAACCGCCGGCGCCCACCATTGCCTCGGTGATGGAGGCGACGACTGCCGCGGACTGGCGGGCGCTCGACCCGGAGCACACGCTCTACCTGGAGCTTGCCACCGGCCGCGTCGTCATCGAGCTGCTGCCGGCGATGGCGCCCGCGCATGCGGCCAATGTGAAGGCGCTCGCGCGCGAGGGCTACTTCGACGGCCTCACGATCAACCGCGTTCAGGACAACTACGTCGTCCAGTGGGGGGATGCGGCGGAGGGAGACGCGCGCCGCGAGATCAAGACCGCGAAGCGTACGCTGCCGGCCGAGTTCGACGTGCCCATCGACCCAAAGATGCCTTTCGCACCGTCACCCGATCCCGACACCTACGCCGCGCAGACCGGCTGGTCGCATG
>CAZNOC010000217.1:0-7022 GCA_964574545.1 uncultured Bifidobacteriaceae bacterium
TGGCAACTCCGCATCCGAAGACGCGGCCCTATCCCTGTGCGACCGTCGTGCTCCGCGCCGGGAAGACCTGCTTGAAGGCCACCATGAACCGGTCCATCTCCTCCGCGGTGCCGATCGACACGCGCATGTGCTCGAGCATCGGCGGGAACGGCCGGCCCACCAGCACGCCGTGCTTGCGGAACTCGCCGATGACCGGCTGAATCTGCCGGTGGATCGCCACCATGAAGAAGTTGGTCTCGGACGGGATGACCTCGTAGCCGTACGCCTCGAGCTCCCGGCTGTACTTCGTCCGCAGCTCCTTCGTCATGCGGCGCACCTGATCCTGCGCCGCGGTGTCCTTGAGCGCGGCCGCGCCGCCCCACTTCACCAGGGCGTTGATGCTGCCGATCGAGTACGGGCGCATTTCCGCGATCATGCTCGGCGGTGCGACGGCGTAACCGAGCCTCATCGCCGCGAGCGCCGAAATCTTCGAGAAGGTCCTCGCCACGATCACCCTGCGGCCGGCCTTCACGTGCGGAATCGACTCGGCGTAGCGCCCATCCTCGACGTAGTGGTGGTACGCCTCGTCGATGAGCACCGGGATGTCCTCGGGGATGCCGTCGAGGAGCTGGTCCACTTCGTCCTTCGTGACGATCACGCCCGTCGGGTTGTTCGGGTTGCACAGGTACACGAACCCGACGTCCCGGTAGTTGCGTCTTGTCGCCTCGATCATCCTGGGGATGTTCTGCCGGAAGTCGGCGTCGAGCGGCAGGAGAACCGCCTCGGCGTTGAGCCGGCTCGCGTGCGAGTAGACCGACCCGTACGAGGGTTCGACGCCGACCACCTTCTTCCCGCCCTGCAGATACGTCGTGCCGACGACGTTCAGGATCTCGCCCGACCCCGCGCCGAGCAGGATGTGATCGCGCGAGACGCCGTGGTGGTCGGCAATCGCCTGCACGATGTTGCCGTCCGGATAGCCGTACCGATTCGCATACTTCCAGGCGCCGTTCATCGCGTCCATGACGGACTGCGGTGGGCCCCAGTTGTTCTCGTTGTTGGCGAGCTTCGCCAGCGAGTCGTACTCGTCCATCGGGGCGCGCCCGCCGCCAGCCTGGGCGCGAGCGACGCTGCTGGCTGGGTCCAGCCCCAGGTAGCCAAGCGCGGCTGCAACACTGCCGACGAAACTGCGACGAGACAACGTGTTCTTGACGTCCATGGATCCTCCAGACGCGGCCGGCACCCCCGGTTGGGGCCGGCCCGTGCCGGCAATGATGCGACGCCTGCGCCAATAGCGCAAGGAATGATTCGCTACCACTGGAACTCGGTCCGGGCCGCCGCCGCGCCGAGTGTGGCGCACAGCGACACGGCGGTGTCCCTGGGCAGATAGGGAATCGCGACGCGGTGCGACAGGTCGCCCGCCCCGGCGGTATCCACACGTACCCGTGCCATGCCGGACCGCCGGTCGAACGGCGATTCGTCGAGCGCGACGGCCTGGATCTTGGCGAACCGGGCAACGCTGACCTGCCGCTGGAGCCAGCCGCTCCTGAACAGCACCGCCGCATCGGTGATCGCCCATCCCAGGTGAGCGACGTGCAGGCGCGTCAGCAGCACGGCGACGGCCAGCAGCGGCGGCACGGCCAGGAATGCCCACACGCCCTCCGAGGGCATCAGGAAGACGGTTGTCACGGCCACCAGCAGCAGGGGCACCTTGATGGCGCGGCGGAACGCTCCTGGGGCCGCAGGCCGCCAGTCCACGGCCGACAGGTCCAGTTCGGGCAGCACCTGGCGCACGAACGCGGGCACGTCCTGCACGCCAATGATCGGCGCCAGCCACGCGCGCTCCGACCGCCCCGACTGGCCGCCGTCGGCGCCGGCCGTATCCACCCGCACCGACGCCCGGCCCGCCCACCGGTGCAGCAGGGTCTCCCTCATCGTCAGCGTCTGAATCCGGCGCAGGGGGATGGCGGTGGCCACACGGGTGAGCAGGCCGTACTGCATGCGCAGGTCCTCGGCCCGCCGCACCAGCGTGAATCCGTGCAGGCGGATGAGCGCCCAGGCGACAGACAGGACACGGGTGATCAGCAGGAAGGCGACGATGGCGAGCCCCGCGAGGACGATGCGGCTGCCGAAGTCGAACGGGAGCTCGAGGCCGCTCGTCCACTGGCGCACGACCTCACGGACGGCGTTGCGGCCGCCTCGATCGTCGCCCGGCTGCCAGAACGTCAGGCGGTCACCCCAGCCGAACTCCCACACAACGCCCAACGCCGCCCCGACGATGACGAGCCCGCGGTTCTCGATCAGGCCGTACAGCACGAGTTCGCGTGACGGCAGGGCGAGCAGCGTGCGCGACGGCTCTGCCGCCACCGCGTCGTCGCGCGGGGTCGCGGCGCGCCGCTCCTCGAACACGCGCCGCTGCATCTCCTCGAATGCCCCCTTCGCCAGCACCCGCATCGTCGCTTCCGGCTCCCGACCGCCACCGGTGTCGAGACGCACCTCGACGACCCCGCCAAGGCGATGGAGGAGGTTCTCGGTCGCCTCCAGGTTCTGGATGCGGGTGTAGGGGACGTGCCGCTCGTTGCGAAAGAGGACTCCTGTGCGAATCACCATCTCGCCCTCGTCGAAGCGGTAGCGGAACGAGACGTAGCGGGCCACCGAGAGGAGCGTGTAAGGAATGAGGGCGAGGAGGAGCCAGGATTCCCAGGGGGCGCCCGTGGAGCGGGCGCCGACGAGCAGCGCCACGGCGGGCCAGGCGAACTCCCGGAGCTGTGCGGCGAGCCCGAAGAGGATCGACAGCGGGTGCAGCCGGCGATCAGACGGCATCGCCACCTTCGCCCGGCAGCAGGTGATCGCGAATACGGCTGGCGACGGCGTGATCCAGGCCCCACAACTGGACGCGTGCGTGGTCGGTGCCGGCGGTGTGGATGAGGAGGGTGCCCAGGCCGTAGCTGCGCTCGAGTGGTCCCTGCGCGACGTCGGTGTGCTGGACGCGCGAGCGCGGCACCGTGATCACCTGGCGCCAGATCACGCCGCGCCGGATCTCGATACCGAGGCCGTCCACGCGGTACGACGCGTGGCGGTACGACACGCCGGGCCACCAGTAGGCCCTGAACGCCAGCCCGAACACAGCGGCGGCCCACGCCAGCGCCGCCACCGGCAGCGCCCAGTCAGGTGCGCGGCGGGAGAACACGACAACGAGCAGCACGACGAGCAATACCGCGGCGAGCAC
Organism: uncultured Bifidobacteriaceae bacterium; assembly: GCA_964574545.1. Lineage (GTDB taxonomy): Bacteria > Acidobacteriota > Vicinamibacteria > Vicinamibacterales > UBA2999 > JAUXWO01. The sequence goes on from CAZNOC010000217.1 coordinate 3,206, forward strand.
CGCGACGTTGATCGCGCCGAGGAGCCGCTCGAGCGCGATGACGCGAGCATCGAGCGGACGCGACTCTCCGTCGGCAATGGGTGAGGCGCCGGTCACCGGCCGCCCGGGCGGGGCCGCGCGCCCCACGTGGGGGGCGCCGGCTCGGAGGTCAGACGGTCCACGGGCTTCTGGTCCAGCAGTCGCAGCGCCTCCTCCACGGCGCGCTCGAGCTGCGGGTCGCGGCCTGCGATCACGTCCTTCGGCCAGTTCTCGACTTCGATGTCGGCGCCGACGCCTTCGTTCTCGACGGCCCACTTGCCGTCGCGCGTGAAGAAGCCCCCACGCGGTGCGATCATCGTGCCGCCGTCAACGAGAACCGGCGTGTCCGCAGTGTGCACGAGGCCGCCCCACGTACGCGTGCCGATGAGCGGCCCGATCCCACGCCGCTTGAACATGTAGGGCATGAGGTCGCCGCCCGAGCCGGCCATCTCGTTGATGATCATCACCTTCGGCCCCCAGATGCCCGCCGAGGGGCTCGTGAACGGGCGGCGATCGCCGGCGACGTTGTTGAAGTAGCCGTCGAAGTCGCGCTGCAGGATGTCGATGATGTAGTCGGCCGCGGAGCCTCCGCCGTTGAAGCGCTCGTCCACGACGGCGCCAGCCTTGTCCTGCTGTGCGAAGTAGTAGCGGTTGAAGCTCGTGTAGCCGGGCTGTCCGGTGTTCGGGACGTAGACATAGGCGAGCCGTCCCTTCGACAACCGATCGACCGTGCGGCGGTTCTCTTCGACCCAGGCGCGCGTCCGCAGTCCCTGGTCGTTCGGCACCGGGACGACGGTGACTTGCCGCGCGCCGTCCATCGATGGACGGCCGTTGACGGTAAGCACCGTCTGGCGGTTCGCGGTGCCGTCGAGCAGGCGGTGGATGCTGTCTGGCGCCGCGAGGGTCACGCCGTCAACGGCGAGGACGAAGTCGCCCACGGCCACCTCGAGGCCGGGCGCGGCGAGCGGCGCGCGCAGATCCGGGTTCCAGCTCTCCGCGTCGTAGATGCGCGCGATCTTGTAGCGGCCCGACTCCACGACGAAGTCCGCGCCGAGCAAGCCGCCGAGCGGCGCCGGCACGTCGGGCAGTGCGCCGCCGCGGACGTACGAGTGGCCGACCGCCAGCTCCCCGCCCATCATGTCGAGCAGGTACGTCAGGTCCGCGCGGTGCATCACGTGCGGCAGCAGCGGTCCGTACATCCGCTTCATCGCGGGCCAGTCCGTGCCGTGCATGTTCTGCACGTACAGATAGTCGCGCTGCAGGCGCCAGCCTTCGTTGAAGATCTGCGTGAACTCGGCCTTCGGATCGAGATGCATCCGGAGCGTCGCCGAGAGCCGGCCCGCCCCGGCTGCCGGGGGCTTGTCGGCATCGACGAGAAAGAGCGCCGGCGGCGCGGGGGCCGGGCCCGGGGCATTGGGCGTGCGGTAGAGCAGCTTCTTCCCGTCCGCGCTCACCGAGTACTCGGCGACGTTCTCGACGAAGACCGCTGCGCGGCGTTCGGTGAGCTGGAACCGGTGAAGCGTGCTGCCCATATTCGGGCGCGGGGGCGCTTCGAGGAAGTAGACCGTGCCTGCGACGCCCGGGCCGAGATGCGAGTAGAGCCGCTCGGGAACGCCCGTGACGGCCAGGACCCGCTGCTGGAAGCCGTCGAAGTCGATCTCGACGGTGACGGGGGCAGCCGCGGCGGCGGAAGCAGGCGCCTCCCCCGTCGCCGGCGGCACCGGTATCCCTTCGTCCTCGTCGCTTTCGGGCAGCAGCGGGCTCGGCTCGCCCGCCCGGAGCACCGCCAGGTACAACGCGAACGTCTGGGGCCGGTCGTACGACGTCATGTCGAGCCACTGCGAGCGCAGGCCGTAGTCGGTGGATGCCAGGAACCACAGGTACTTGCCGCTGGCGTCCCACACGGGGAACATCGCGTCCGCCAGCCCATCGGTCACCTGCCGGCGCTCGCCGGTCTCGACGTTCGCGATCACGATGGCGCGGTACAGCGTATCGAGGCGCGTCGCATAGGCCACCCACTTCGAGTCGGGGCTCCACGTCGGGTTGAGCGTGCGCTGCGGGACCATCCAGGGATCGTTGCCGAGCGTCTTCGCGTGACCGCTCTCGACATCCAACACCCAGACGTGGAGGTTGGTATCGGTGTAGAGGATCTTCGTCGAATCCGGCGACCACGACGGTGTGTAGTAGAAGTCCGGGTCGGGGAGGGCCACCTCGCGCGGCGGGGCGATGCCGTCCTGCGGCGCGATCATGAGGCGGTACTCTCCCGACTTGTCGCTGAAGTACGAGACCCACTTGCCATCCGGCGACCACGCCGGCTGGCGCTCCGCAGCGGCGCTCGAGCGCGTGATGTTGCGCACGTCGCCCTTCGCGGCGGGGATGGTGAAGATCTCGCCGCGGGCCTCGACAACCACGCGCTGGCCGGTGGCCGAGAGGCGGATGTTGGTCATGCGCGCGGTAACGTCCTCCCAGCGCGGCATCATCCAGGGGAAGTCACCGGCCACGCGAATGTCCACCACCCGCGTCCGGCCGGTCGCCGGGTCGAGCTCGTGAACGCGGCCGGCCTGCTCGAACACGACGGCGTCGGCGCGGCCGTCGAGCGTCTTGACGTCGAAGTCGGTAAACCGCGTGACCTGCGCCAACGCCTTCGTGGCGGGCTGGTAGCGCCACACGTTCGATACGCCGTCCCGATCCGACAGGAAGTAGACGTCGGGGCCGACCCACACCGGGTCCATGTCCTTGGAGTCGGTCCAGGGAGGCGTCTCGAGGTCCCACGTCTGCAGATCGACGATCCATACGGGCTTGTTCTGGCCGCCCCGGTAGTTGCGGCGTTCTTCATCCCATGAGTTGTTCATGCGGTAGGCGACGTGGCGGCCGTCGGGCGAAAGGCGTCCCTGGTAGCCGCGCGGGAGCGCCTTCGGCTCCGCGACGCCGCCGGCGGCGGGAACCGTCCAGAAGCGCGGCGCGGCAACGGGCGCCCAGGTGGCGCGACCCGACGCAAACAGCACCTGCGCCCCATCGGGCGTCCAGCCTTGCACGATGTCGGCGCCGGGGTGCCAGGTGAGGCGCCGTGGCTCGCCACCCTCGACGGGCACGACATAGACGTCGGCGTTACCGGCGTAGTCGCCCGTGAATGCGATCGTCCCGCCGTCTGGCGAGAACCGCGGATTGCCGGCCTGGCCCTGGAAGCTCGTGAGGCGGCGTGCAACCCCCCCGTCGCGCTCGACCACCCAGATGTTCTGGGCGTAGGCAAACGCGATGTGCGTCGCGCTGACGGCCGGCGAGCGCAGCATCAGCGTGGGCTCGTCATTGGCGCCCACCGAGGCGCTGGTGGCCAGAGCAAGGACGAGGGCCGCGGGCGGCAAGGCCAGGTGAAAGCGGGGGCGGCGGGCGTTCAACATCGTTCTTTCCTCTTGCGTGGTCTCACCGCTCACGCCACGGCCGCCGCGGCGCTCGGAGTCCCGTCGGCGCAACGGGACCCGTCTGCGGAAGCTGCACCGTGACGAGGCGTCACTTACGGCGTGGCGCCGAATCGTTCCAGGGCCTCGGCGGCCGCCTGTTTGAGGATAGCAGCCTGCCGCGGAGGAATCTGCACGAGCCCGCCGGCCGTCCGCACGTAGGACGGCAGCACGTCCGGCGAGGCGCCACCCAGGCGGCTGCAGATGACGAGCGCGCCGAGGTAGGAGCCCATGAGGGACGGATGGAAGCCGTCGGGTCCGTACAACGCGATCTCGGGGTCTATGCGCCACGCGGCCCGCCACGCTTCCCCGACGGGCAGCAGCACGCCCTTCACGTCGGCGGC
>CAZNOC010000218.1:0-7011 GCA_964574545.1 uncultured Bifidobacteriaceae bacterium
CCATCCTCACGGGCCTGAACTTCATCGTCACCATCCACCGGATGCGGGCGCCCGGGCTCACGTGGTTCAAGCTGCCGCTGTTCGTGTGGGCGCACTACGCGACGAGCCTGATCCAGGTGCTCGGGACCCCGGTCGTCGCGATCACGATCATCATGGTGTTCGTCGAGCGCGTCTTCGGCTTCGGCATCTTCGACCCGCAGCGCGGTGGCGACCCGGTGCTCTTCCAGCACCTGTTCTGGTTCTATTCCCACCCGGCGGTGTACATCATGATCCTGCCGGCGATGGGCGTGATCAGCGAGATCATCTCCACGTTCTCCCGGAAGAAGGTGTTCGGCTACAGCTTCGTGGCGTTCTCGAGCCTGGCGATCGCCATCTTCGGCTTCATCGTCTGGGCGCACCATCTCTTCGTGGCCGGCATCTCGATCTACGCCGCCATGATCTTCTCGTTCCTCTCCTTCTCCGTGGCGATTCCGTCGGCGGTGAAGACGTTCAACTGGACCGCGACGCTCTACCGGGGGTCGCTGTCGTTCGACACCCCGATGCTCTACGTGTACGGCTTCCTTGGCCTGTTCGCGATTGGCGGCCTCACGGGCCTCTTCCTCGCCACGCTCGGTATCGACGTGCACGTGCACGACACCTACTTCGTCGTGGCGCATTTCCACTACATCATGGTCGGCGGCGCGATCATGGGGTATCTCGGCGGCCTGCACTTCTGGTGGCCGAAGATGACGGGACGGATGTACTCGGAGTTCCTGTCGCGCATCAGCGCCATCCTGATCTTCGTCGGGTTCAACCTCACGTTCTTCCCGCAGTTCGTTCTCGGCTACCTGGGCATGCCGCGCCGGTACCACATGTACCCGGACGAGTTCCAGGTGCTGAACGTGATGTCGTCGGCCGGCGCGTCGGTGCTCGGAATGGGCTACCTGCTGCCCGTGATCTACCTCCTGTGGTCGCTGAAGTCCGGGGCCGTGGCGGGGACGAATCCGTACGGGGCCTCCGGGCTCGAGTGGCGCACGGCGTCGCCGCCGCCCACCGAGAACTTCGCCGAGGTGCCCACGGACATCCCGGAACCCTACGAGTACACGCCGCACGTCGTTCGGGAGGCCAAGCTTGTCTGACGCAGCCGTTCACACCGGGGCCCACGAGCACGCGCACCACCCGGCGCTGCAGCATCACTTCGACACGATGCAGCAGCAGAAGGAAGCCGGCGTCCTCGGGATGTGGCTGTTCCTGCTCACCGAAATCCTGTTTTTCGGCGGGCTGTTCATGGCCTACACGTTGTACCGCATCTGGTACTACGACGCGTTCGTCGCCGGTAGTCTCGAGCTCGATCTGTTCTGGGGCACGCTCAACACGGCCGTCCTCATCGGCAGCTCGCTGACGATGGCGCTGGCCGTTCGGGCGGCGCAGACAAGCAACCGCAATCTGACGATCGCCATGCTCATCGCGACGATGGTACTCGGCACCGTCTTCCTCGGCGTGAAGGTGATCGAATACGGCCACAAGTTCGAGGTTGGCCTGGTGCCCGGACCGGACTTCGTCTGGGCCGGCAACGAAGCGCTCGGGCTTCACGTCCAGATCTTCTACAGCCTCTACTTCACGATGACGGGGCTGCACGCCCTCCACATGATCATCGGCCTGGGCATCATGTCGGTCATCCTGTGGATGGCCTGGAAGGGCCGGTTCGACAGCGAGTACTACGCGCCAGTCGAAATGACCGGGTTGTACTGGCACTTCGTCGACATCGTGTGGATTTACCTGTTCCCGTTGCTGTACCTGGTGGAGCGCCACAACTAATGGGACACGTCGCTTCGAAAGGCATGTACTACGGGATCTTCGCGGCCCTCATGGTCCTGACGTGGATCACCGTCGCGGTGGCATACGTGGACCTGGGCGCCGCCAACAAGGCCGTGGCGCTGGGTATCGCGACGCTGAAGGCAACGCTCGTCGTGCTGTTCTTCATGCATGTGAAGGAGAGCAGCCGGTTGACGAAGATTATCGTCGTATCCGGGTTCTTCTTCCTGGCCATCCTCGTCGCGCTGACGATGAGCGATTACGCCACTCGCGGCCTGCTGCCGATGCTGCCGAGTTTGCAGTAGCTGGAAGATGGCAGAATCTGCTGATCTTCTGATGTGGTGATGCGGGGATCTGATGTAGTGATGTGAAGATCGAGGGGAGCCTGCCGGCGTATCTATCTTCTGACCGGCGGCGCCACAGGCGTATCGATCTTCTGACCGGCGGCGGCCGGCGCCACAGCTTCGACAGATAGATTCGCGCGACGCGCCGACATCGGAACATCGCACATTCCATCATCACATCACCACATCACAAGATCACCAGATTCTGCTGATCTCTTGATCTAGAGATCTTACATCTTGACGAACACATGGAATCGGCTCCCGCCGGACAGGCGGTCGTCCATGTGCTGCCGGCTGATCTGAACCGCTGACGCCCCCATCTGGTCCAGCATTCTGAGGAACCAGATCGGGTCGAAACAGAGAGGGTCCCGCGCCTGCTCTGGAGCGTCCTCGCCTGCCGGAGCGCCGGCCTCCACCACATCCAGGATCGCCACCGCGCGTGCAGCCTTCGCCGTCATTCGCGCGAGCACGCCGCGCGCGTACTCGTGGTCGGCGAAGCGCTGGAACGCGCCGCAGGACACGACCACGTCGTACGGGACGGCGGGATCGAGCGCGGCCCCCTCCCCGACGGCCCATTGTCCTTCCGGCATCAGGCGGCGGGCCGTCGTGACGAGCGCCTCGTTCGGGTCGATTCCCCCGACACGGCATCCGGCCTCGTGCAGGGGCAGCAGAAACTCCCCGCCGCCGCAGCCCACATCAAAGATCGACTCACCCTCCGCGAGCTCCAGCGTCTCGGCCACACCCGCCACGAAACGTCGCCAGGCCGCTTCGGGGATGCCTCGGACCCGCGACTGTGGTGGGTGGCGAGCGCCGGCCTCGCGGCGATCGGTCATGGGACCATCTCGGCGGCGGTGCGCCCGGCGGCGTCCCTGGCGCTTGTGTCGGCGCCGGCTTCGACAAGAGCGGCCATCACCTCGTGGTGGCCGCCGAGTGCCGCCGCCATGAGCGGGGTCTGGTGGCGGGAACTGCGCGCGTCCACACGAGCGCCGCGGGCCAGCAGCACACGAACGATGTCAAGGTGACCACCGGAGGCCGCCCAGCCAAGCGGAGTCCATTGGCGCTCGAGGCCCAGCCGTCGGGCCTGCTCGAGGTCCGCGCCCGCGTCGAGGAGGACGCTCACGACGCCGTCATGACCAAGGCTGGCTGCCAATGAAAGCGGCGCCCAGCCATCGGGCAGCGATGCGTTGGGAGAGACCGCGCCCGAGAGTTGCCGCCGGACGCTGTCCGCGTCGCCGCGGCGAACCGCGTCTTCGAGCCCGGCCAGGGCGTCGCGATCCGCGCACGCCATGGCCAGGACCACGGCCACGAGGGCACAGGGACCGGCCCTCCGAGCGGAAAAGGGCGAGGGCATCCTACGCTGCTAGGAGCCTTGACAGCCCGAAATGTTGACCATGTGAATCAAGTTTCGTCTGTCAAGGCGACTGCCCGGCCGGAGGCCGGGCAAGACTACATAGTGGCTAGCGAGGCGGAGCACTCTCACATGCTCGCGGGTCTGAGGCGCAGCCTCGCTAGTGCCAGTGTCCGTGTTCCGCGGACCAGACGCGGCCGGGTCCGGCCGGGGCGGAGTCGTCCGTCAGTGACGCCAGGCCGAGCAGAAGCGCACCGAGCATCGCCCCGACGACCGCAATCAGCATCACGCGCCCGGACTTCGACTGCTGAACCCTGGTGGCGCAGCACCTCTTGAACTTCTTGCCGCTGCCGCATGTGCAGAGGTCGTTGCGTCCCGCTTTGCTCATGTCGTCACCCCGCCTCCCGGATCCTGCGGAACCGGCGCACCCGGCTGCCGCAAGGGGAATTGTACCGTGAACCGGAAGGTGAACGGCAGGGCCTGACTACTCGAACCGCACGGACACGAGCGGGTCCACCCGGGCGGCGCGGAGGGCCGGAAGCAGGCTGCCCGCCAGCGTGACGACCAACGCCAGCAGCGCCGCGGCCACGAGCGTCCGGGTGTCGCTCGGGCTGACCCCGGCGAGCAACGACTGCATCGTCCGCCCCGCCGCGACCGCCAGCATCCCGCCGACGGCGATGCCAAGCATCGCCAGCCGCACCCCGCCGCCGAACACCATCGTCAGCACCCGGCCCTTGCTGGCGCCCAGGGCCATGCGGATCCCGATCTCTCGCGTACGGGCCGCCACGCTGAACGCCAGCAGCCCGTAGATGCCCACGCCCGCGAGGACGAAGGCCATGGCGGTGAGGCCGCCGAGCACGCGCAGCTGCGCCAGGCGCGGCGCCGTCTCCGCTTCGACGACGTCCTGGAGGCTGCGGACGTTGGCGACTGGCTGCTCGGGGTCTGCGCCGGCCACGATGGCCCGCACGGAAGGGACGAGCGTCTCGAGTGGCACCGACGCGCGAATCACCAGGTCCTGCGGCGCATAGAAGATCAGCCCGCCGTCCGGCACCTGGGCCGACGGCACGTAGACCTGGGGTTCGCTCTCGCGCTCCAGGCCGCGCACCTTGATGTCGCCGGCGACGCCAATGACGATGCGGTCCTGGAATGCCATGTGAAACCGGCGGCCGAGTGGATCCTGGCCGGGCCAGTGGTCGCGCGCGAACGACTCGCTCACGACCGCGACGAACGGCGCGTCGGCGGTGTCGCCAAACGACACGTCACGGCCCCGGACGATGGGCGTCCGCACCGCGTCGAAGAAGCCCGGGGTCACGAACCGGAGGCTGGCTGAGCGCCTGTCGGTCGGGAGGTCGGCGGCAGCGCCTTCGACCTCTACCGTCCAGATACCCCCCCGCATCGTCATTGGCAGGAAGCTGATGTACGCCGCGCGGGACACACCGGGCAGCGCTGCGACCTCTTCCACGACCTGGCGGTAGAATGCGTCGCGCCTCGCCGTCTCTTCGTACTTTGGCAGCGGGAGCGTCGTGCGGAGGGTGAGCACCCCGTCTGGAGTGAAGCCGGGATCGGTCTGCTGCACTTTCCAGAGCGCCTGCAGCAGCAGGCCCGCCGAGACCAGCAGGACCACCGATGCTGCAATCTCTGCGACCACCAGGACCGAGCGCCAGCGGGCGGCGCGCCGGGACCCGGCGGTTCGGGTGCCCTCCCGCAGGAGCGCGGCGCCCTCTCCCCTGCAGACGCTGAGGGCGGGCACGAGGCCGAAGACCACACCGGTGAGGAGGGTGGTGAGCGCGGCAAACGCCAGCATGCGCAGATCCACACCAGGTGTTGCCCCAATGGGCAGCACGTTCGGCACGAGCCGCGACACGAGCGGTGCCGACACGACCGCCAGCCCGACGCCCAGGGCTCCGCCCCCCGCGGCCAGTACCAGGCTCTCCGTGAGCATCTGCCGGACCAGCCGATCGAGCCTCGCGCCCACGGCCGCCCGCACGACCATCTCGTGCTCCCGCGCGAGAGCGCGCGACAGCAACAGGCTGGCAAGGTTGGTGCACGCGATGAGGAGGACGCACAGCGCAGCGCCGACGAGAGCGCCGAGCAGCAGGCGGGGCTGTCGGGCGACCTCGTCGCGGAGGGTCACCACGGTGGCGCGCACACCGGCATTCTCTCCGGGGTACTGTCGCGCCAGATCTTCAGCCACCCGCTGCAATTCGGCCCGCGCCTGGGTCATGGTCACGTCTGGCGCGAGTCTGGCGACGGCTCTCAGGTAGTTGTTGGTGCGGTCCTCGTCGCTCGGACCCGAGAACCGGAGCGGCGTCCAGAACTCCACGTCGCGCGTGGGAAACAGGAAGTCGCGGGGCATCACGCCGATCACGACGTGGGCCACCTCGTTCAACTGCACGACACGCCCCAACACGTCGGGGTCGCCGCCGAACGCGGTGCGCCAAAGGGCGTCGCTCAGTACGACGGTGAGCGGCGCTTCTTCGCGGCCGTCGGCCTCGATGAAGGTGCGGCCGAGTGCGGCCTGCCGGCCCAGGGTGCGGAAGAGCGACGCACTGACGGCGGCTCCCTCGAGGCGTCGTGGGTCACCGAGGCCTCCGAGGTTGACCGACCGACCCGAGAAGGCGGCCATCGACTCGAAGGATGTGGACAGCCGCTCCCAGTCGCGGTAGTTCGGTGGCGACAGCTCCATCCGCGAGTAGCCCCGCGAGGAGTGGTCTTCCCAAAGTCTGACGAGGCGATCGGCGTCGGGGAACGGCAGGGGGCCGACCAACACGTGATCGGTGATGGAGAACGCCGCTGTCGCCGTGCCGATGCCGAGGGCCGCGACGAGAACGGCCGTGGCGGCGAAGCCGGGCGCACGTCTGAGGGTCCGGAAGACATCCCGCAGGTCCTGGCGCAGCAGATCGAGGTGCGCCCCTGGTGCGTTCGAGAGCGTGTCACCCAGGGTGTGGGCCCACACGGCGACGCGGCCCCGGGTTCCGGTTGCGGCTCGCCGGTCGCGGGCGAAGGCAGCCGACATCTCGTCGCCGTACTCCGCGCGGAAGGACGCAGGATAGAGCCGGAGCAGCCACCGGTAGGCGCGCATCACGCCCTCTTCGGCATGAACCCGCTGGCCCTGGCCATCCGTACCAGATCGTTCAGCCGCCGCGCCTCGGCCTCGGCCACCGCACGGCCGAACGGGGTGATCCGGTAGTACCGTCGCCGCTCGTCATCGTCTTCGGGCGCCGGGCGCTCGTCGATCTCCTCGAGGAGTTCCTGCTCCATCATGCGTTGAATCGAGCGATAGAGGGTGCCGGCGCTCATCTGCACCTGCCGGCCGGTGCGCGCCGCCACGTGCTGGATGATGCCGTAGCCGTGCCTGTCTTCGTCGGCCAGCGCGAGCAGGATATGCAGCGTGGCCGTGGGCAGCGGCAACAGGTCGCCGGGTCGGGGGTCGGCGGGCGTCACTCCGCTACTATAGCCACTATGGATACATTGTCAATGGATATAGTAGTGGGTGGTGGGTCGTGGGTGGTGGGTCGTGGGTGG
>CAZNOC010000219.1:0-3368 GCA_964574545.1 uncultured Bifidobacteriaceae bacterium
ACCTGCGCGCGGCGAGCCAGATCAGCCGTCTCGCGGTCGGGGATCGTGGCGCCTCTGCCAGTTCCACTACCTACAAGGTCGGCCGGACGATGTCGCAGATGCGGCATGTCGAGGGGGCGCCAATCGGCACCCGTGGAGGGATCTCCGTCGTGCACACGTTCCCGGCCGATGGGGAGTACGTGTTCAAGATCAATCTGCACAACGAGCCGCTCGGAGGGCTCTTCGGTCGCTCCACCGTGGGTGCGATGTCGCTGACCGAGCAGGTCGAGATTTCCATCAACGGCGAGCGGGCGGCCGTGATGCCGCTCAATGTCCGGATGAGCGAGTCGGATCCGGCGAACAACCTCGAGCCCGAGACGCCGCCGATCTACGTGCAGGCCGGGCCGCAGCGGGTGTCGGCGGCGTTTGTCAGCAACTTCGAGGCGCCGCCCGACGACCTGCTGGCGCCCATCGAGAACACGCTGGCGGATGTGAGCATCGGCCTGGGCATCACCGTGCTGCCGCACCTGCGCGACTTCACCGTTCGCGGACCGCTCAGCGTCACGGGCGTGTCCGACTCGGCGAGCCGCCGCCGGATCTTCACGTGCCGGCCGACGTCGGCTGGCGAGGAGGCCCCGTGTGCCGCCGACATCGTCCGGCGGCTCGCGAGCCAGGCGTTCCGCAGCCCGGTGAGCGCCCAGGATTTCGAAGGCCTGATGGGCTTCTACGAAAAGGGCCGTGCCGACGGCGACTTCGAGAGCGGCATCCGGTTCGCCATCCAGGCAATCCTGGCCAGCCCGCAGTTCCTTTTCCGGACGGAGCAGGCGCCGGCGACGCTGCGCGCGGGCGAGAACTACCGCCTCGCCGACATCGACCTGGCGTCGCGGCTGTCGTTCTTCCTGTGGGGCACGGTTCCCGACGGCGAACTGCTGGAGGTGGCCGCCGCGGGAAGGCTGTCCACGCCGGCCGTGTTGCGGCAGCAGGTCAACCGCATGCTTGCCGACAGCCGGTCCGAGGCGATGTCCACGCGTTTTGGCGCGCAGTGGCTCCGTCTCCAGGATCTCGACCAGCTGATCCCCGACTACCTGCACTACCCGCAGTACGACGATACGCTGGCGGCCAGCTTCCGGCGCGAGACGGAGTTGCTCTTCGACAGCATCGTGCGCGAGGACCGCAACGTCCTGGACCTGCTGACGGCCGACTATACGTTCCTGAACGAGCGTCTGTCCGGCCACTACGGCTTCGGCAACGTGACGGGCAGTGCCTTCCGCCGGGTGCCGGTCCCTGACGAGCGCCGCGGACTGCTCGGCCAGGGGAGCATCCTGGCGATGACCTCGATTGCCGATCGCACCTCGCCCGTACGGCGCGGGTTGTGGGTGATGGAGGTGCTCCTCGGCACCGAGCCCCCGCCGCCCCCGCCGAACGTGCCGGCGCTCGAGGACGTGGGCGCCAGTGCCGACGGCCGTCTGCTGTCGGTGCGCGAGAAGCTGGAGCAGCACCGGGCCAACCCGGCGTGCACGTCGTGCCACCGGGTCATCGACCCGCTGGGACTGGCGCTCGAGAACTTCGACGTGACGGGCGCGTGGCGCATCAGGGACAACGAGGTGCCGATCGACTCGTCGGGCGACCTCTACGACGGGACGAAGATGGAGGGTCCCGCGGGCCTGCGCAACGCGCTCCTGAAGCACCAGGACGTGGTGCTCATGAGCTTCACCGAGAGCTTGATGACCTACGCGCTCGGGCGCCGTGTCGAGGCGTATGACATGCCCACGGTTCGGGCCATCGTACGCGAGGCCGAGGCTGACGGCCACCGGATGTCGGCCTACATCATGGCGGTCGTCAACAGTCCGGCGTTTCGGATGGGCCGTGCGGTCGACACCACGGATCTGGACATGATGGCGAGCCATCGGCGGTGAGGTCGTGCGAGGCCTGGGTTCGTTGTGAGTTGTGAGTCTTGAGTTGGGCGTGCCAGGTTCTGAGTTTCTGTAACCGGTCGAGGGAGTAGACGCGATGTACATCACGAAGAATCACATGTCCCGCCGGACCGTGCTGCGAGGCATGGGAGTAACGGTGGCCCTGCCGCTGCTCGAGGCCATGGTGCCGGCGCGCACGGCGACGGCACAGACCGCGGCGGCGCCGCGGACCCGGCTGGCCGCGATCGAGATGGTACACGGGTCGGCCGGCAGCACCACGTACGGGATCCAGCAGCACATGTTCGCGCCCGCGGCCGTGGGCCGCGACTTCGACCTGTCGCCGAGCACGCTGAGCCCGCTCGAGCCGTTCAAGGAGCACCTCACGATCGTCAGCAACACCGACGTGCGGATGGCCGAGGCCTTCGAGCTCGCGGAGATCGGCGGAGACCACTTCCGGTCGAGCGCGGTGTTCCTGACGCAGTCGAAGCCCAAGCAGACGCAGGGCTCCGACGTGTTCGTCGGCACGTCGTTCGACCAGCTGTACGCGCAGCGGTTCGGGCAGGACACGCCGATTCCCTCGATGCAGCTGTGCATCGAGAACGTGGACCAGGCGGGCGGCTGCTCGTACGGCTACTCGTGCGTGTACACCGACTCGATCAGCTGGGCGTCGCCCACGCAGCCGCTGCCGATGGTGCGCGACCCGCGCTACGTGTTCGATCAGCTGTTCGGTGTGGGGGCCACGCCGGCCGAACGGGCGGCGCGCCGGGTCGAGGATCGCAGCATTCTCGACTGGGTGAGCGAGTCGGTCGGGCGCCTGCGCGCCGACCTGGGCGCGGCGGACCGCGCGCGCCTGAGCGACTATCTCGAGGACATCCGCGAGATCGAGCGCCGTATTCAGAAGGTCGAGGCCTTCAATGCCAGCGGCGAGATGCGCGAGTTGCCCGAAGCCCCCGTCGGCGTGCCGGACTCGTTCGAGGAGCACGTGAAGTTGATGTTCGACCTGCAGGTCGTGGCGTTCGCGTCCGACATCACGCGGGTGTTTGCCTTCAAGCTCGGCCGGGACGCGTCAAACCGTGTCTTCCCCGACAGCGGTGTCCGCACCGCCTTCCACTCGGCGTCACACCATCAGGGGCGCGAGGACCGCATCACGCAGTTTGCGGCCATCAACAAGTACCACCTGAGCATGATGCCGTATTTCCTCGAGAAGCTGAAGAACACGCCCGACGGCGATCGGTCGCTGCTCGACAACAGCCTGGTGATCTACGGTTCGCCGATGGGCGACTCGAACGTGCACAACCACAAGCGCTGCCCGCTGTTCTTCGCCGGGCACGCCGGCGGGCGGCTGAAGGGCGGCCTCCACGTCAAGGCGGCCGACGGGACGCCGATGGCAAACCCGCTGCTGACCGCGGCCCACGCCCTTGGCATGGACGACATGCCGTCGTTCGGCGACAGCACGGCGCCGCTCGACCTGAACAG
>CAZNOC010000219.1:3378-6982 GCA_964574545.1 uncultured Bifidobacteriaceae bacterium
GAAGGTTCCCTTCTCGCCGCGGGCCGCCCCACGTTTGGGGCGGCCCGTCTCGTGAACGGGCTCAGCTCCGCGTTCCATGTCAAACACGTCTTCCCTTCAGTGCATCCTTGCTGACCAGAACGCTCCCCTCTCGCCAGCTGCTTCTCCTGGCCCTGATTCTGGCCGCGCCCGCGAACGTCCTCGCGCAGTCGCCCGGCGGCGCCGTGGTGATTGATGGGTCGCCGCCACCCGTACCGCCCGCCACCATCACGCGCGACGACAGCCGGCGCCCGACCGTGCGGGCGATCAAGCTGGACGCCCCCTTGCGCGTGGACGGCCAGCTTGACGAGGCGGTGTACTCGACGGTCCCTCCCTTTGGAGGGTTCATCCAGGTCGTGCCAGACACTGGCGCCGAGGCGTCAGAGCGGACCGACGTCTGGATCCTGTACGACGAGCAGCACATCTATGTGTCGGCCCGGGTCTGGGATTCGGCCCCGCCGAGCCAGTGGGTGGCCAACGAACTGCGTCGCGATACCAACCAGTTGCGCAACAACGATCATCTCGGGGTGATGTTCGACACCTTCTACGACCGGCGCAGCGGCTTCATGTTCTACAGCAATCCGCTCGGCGCGCTGGCCGATTACTCGGTGATCGACGAAGGCGGGCCGAACACCGACTGGAACCCCGTCTGGGAGGTGCGTACGGGCCGCTTCGACGGCGGCTGGACGATCGAGATGGCGATCCCGTTCAAGACGCTGCGGTACCGATCGGGCGAGAACCAGACGTGGGGCATCCAGATGCGCCGGTCGATCCGTCGCAAGAACGAGTGGGCGTACCTGTCCCCGGTGCCAACGTCGATGGCCGGTCCCCAGGCCCTCAACCGCGTATCGGCCGCCGGGACGCTGGTCGGCCTCGACCTGCCGCCGGCCAGCAAGAACTTCGAGCTGAAGCCCTACGCGATCGGCCGGAGTGAAACCGACCGATTGCGCGTGCCCTCGATCGCCAACGACCTGAGCGCCGCCTTCGGCGGCGACGTGAAGTATGGTGTCACCGCCAACCTGACGGCGGACTTCACATTCAATACGGACTTCGCGCAGGTCGAGATCGACGAACAACAGGTCAACCTGACGCGGTTCAGCCTCTTCTTCCCCGAGAAGCGCGACTTCTTTCTCGAGGGGCGCGGCGTGTTCGACTTCGGGGGCGGCGGCGGGGGCGGCGGCGGAGGCGGCATGGGCGGGCCGAGCGACACGCCGTCGCTGTTCTACAGCCGGCGCATCGGGCTCAACGCGGGCCGCGTGGTGCCGATCGATGCGGGTGGGAGGCTCACCGGCAAGGTGGGCGACTACGGCATTGGCGTCATGAACATCCAGGCGGGCGACGAGGCCGCCTCGGGGACGCCGGCGACCAATTTCACCGTCGCGCGCGTGAAGCGTGACATCCTGCGCCGCAGCACCGTCGGCGCGATGTTCACGAACCGCTCGGCCTCGGTCGCCGGGCCCGGCGCGAACCAGGCGTACGGGGTCGACGGCTCGTTCTCCTTCTACCAGAACCTGACCATGGGCGCCTACTGGGCACGGACGGAGACCGAGGGGCTGACAGGCGACAACCAGAGCTACGCGGCGCGGATGAACTACAACGCCGATCTCTATGGCGCGCAGGCCGAGTACCTGAAGGTGGGCGACGCGTTCAACCCCGAGGTCGGGTTCCTGCGCCGCGACGACTTCACCAGGTCCTACGCGCAGCTCCGGTTCAGCCCCCGGCCCGCCGGTCTCCGCGCAGTCCGCAAGTTCAGCTTTCAGGGCGACATCGAGTACTTCGAGAACGGCGCGGGAGCGCTCGAGACGCGCGTGCAGTCGGGCCGGTTCAACACGGAGTTCGAGAACAGCGATCAGTTCACCCTGACGGTCAACCGCAACTTCGAAGCGCTCTTCTTGCCCTTCGCGGTCCGTCCCGGCGTCTCGATCGCCCCCGGCGGCTACGGATTCACCGACGCCCAGGTGTCCTACCAGCTCGGCGCCCAGCGACGCGTCTCCGGCACCCTCTCGTTGCAGCGGGGCGGCTTCTACGACGGCACGATCACCGTGGCGAGCTACAGCGGCGGGCGCGTGAGCGTGAGCGAGCGCTTCTCACTCGAGCCCAGCGTGTCGGTGAACCAGGTGGACCTGCCGGCCGGCGACTTCACGACGACGCTGCTCCGATCGCGTGTGGACTACGGGTTTTCGCCACGCATGTTCGCGAGCGCGCTGCTGCAGTACAACACCAGCGACAAGCTGTTCAGCAGCAACGTACGGTTCCGCTGGGAGTACCGGCCCGGCAGCGAGATCTTCCTGGTCTGGACCGACGAGCACGACACCCTGAGACGGGTCAACGGAGGCGGCTCGTTGAGGAACCGCGCCTTCGTGGCCAAGGTGACGCGTCTGTTGCGGTTCTAAGACGCGGGCGCGGACGCGGGCGGAGGGGCACGAGTCGTGGCAAGATGGGGCCGATGAATCGCCGGGTCGCCCTCAAGAGTGGGACGGCAGCCGTGTTGGGCCTCGCGCTTGGGGGCTGCGCGACGCGCCCGCCCGCCCCGGGGTCCCCGGCACGCGCGGCTCGTCCGATGGTGCGGCTCCCGCGGGTGCGTGCCGCGCTCGACCGGGTGATTCGCACCACCGTTGGCCTTCGACCGTATCGCCCGTCCGGGTTCGTCCTGCGAGCCGATCGGCTCGACGACAAGACGCTGATCCACAACTACGGTCACGGCGGGGCCGGCTGGTCGCTCTCGTGGGGCACGGGCCTGATGGCGACCGAGATGGCCCTCGAGACCGGCCAGCGCCGGGCCGCCGTCATCGGCGCCGGCGTCATCGGCCTCACCACGGCGCTGGAATTCCAGCGTCGCGGCGTCGAGGTCACGATCTACGCTGCCAGCCTGCCGCCCGACACCACGTCGAACAAGGCGCTGGCGGGTTTCACGCCGACGTCCGGGCTCGTGAACTTCGCGACGCGAACGCCCGAATGGGAGGCTCAGTTCCGTCGCGCCGTGGTCATCGGGTACCGTCATTGGCAGCTGCTGGCCGGCCCCCATTGGGGCGTCACCTGGGTTCCGAACTACGCGCCCACCGACAACGCGGGGTCTGCCAGCGGGGGCAACCCGCTCCTCCCGGACGAGGTGCGGCCGCCCCGCGACCTGCTCGGGCCCGGAGAGCACCCGTTCCCGACGACGTATGCGGTGCGCCGGGACGAGATGCGCTTCGAGCCGTCGATCTTTCTCGACGCCGCGCTGCGTGACTTCCTCGCGCTCGGCGGCCGTGTGGTGGTGCGCCGCTTCGCGTCCCTGCGCGATGTCGCGGCGATCGCCGAGCCCGTCGTGGTCAACTGCACGGGACTCGGTGCGAGGGAGTTGGCGGGCGACGAGGCGCTGACGCCGCTGCGCGGCCAGCTTGTCGTGCTGATTCCTCAATCGGACGTGCAGTACTCGACGTCCGGCGGGCTGCGCGTCGACCGCACCACCCCCGGAGGGTTCCTCCACATGATGCCCCGGACCGACGGCATCGTGCTCGGGGGGACCTCCGAGGAGGGCGAGTGGTCCCTCGAGCCCGACGAGGCCGAGACCCGCCGCATCGTCGAGCGGCATGTCGAGCTGTTC